>JADGOY010000205.1 GCA_017882715.1 Nakamurella sp.
GCTACTGTCCGTCGCAAGGTCATGAGTGCCAGCAGATAGCCCCGGCTTGCTGGCCGGCAACCCTCGTTCCGCGGTGGGGTGCCCCGGGTGAAGACCTGGCCGGGCGCGCGGTGCGCCGGGCAAGCGCGGACCTCAGGTCACCCTGGCGGTCCGATGGACCGTAGGGGAACTCGAATGACCATCCTGCTGGAACGTCCCGACCTGATCTCCGCCCTGGCGCCGGGAGTGGCGCCGCGCCGGCACGAGCAGGCTCACCCGCCGGCAGCCCGGCGCGACATAGTGTCGCACCCGCACGCGCCGAACCTGGAGATCGTCGGCGCCGAGACGCTCGTCCCGTTGGTGGGCGGCGGGCGTGTGACGTACGCCAACCTCGACCACGGCGCCTCGGCTCCCACGCTGCGGGCCGTCAAGGACACCGTCGACCGCCTGCTCGGTGTCTACGCCAGCGTGCACCGCGGCGCCGGCTGGAACTCCAAGGTCTGCACGGAGCTGTATGAGGGGGCCCGCGAACCGGTCCGGTCCTTCGTCGGCGGTCGCGCCGACGACGCGGTCATCTTCACCCGGCACACCACCGACTCACTCAACCTGCTGGCCCGCTGCCTGCCGCCGCGCACCACGGTGGTCGTCTTCGAAACCGAGCACCACGCAGCGCTGCTGCCCTGGCCTGCCGACCGCACCGTGCGGCTCTCCGCTCCCCCCGGCCCGCGGCAGGCCGTCGAGTCGGTGGATCATGCGCTGCGCCGGCGGCCGCCCGGCCCGGCACTGCTGGTGATCACCGGCGCTTCCAACGTCACCGGCGAACTATGGCCGGTGGCGGAACTGACCAGGATCGCCAGGGCCCGCGGCGCCCGGGTGGCGTTGGACGCCGCGCAACTGGCGCCGCACCGGCCGTTCTCGATCGACGAGCTGGGCGTGGACTACGTGGCGCTGTCCGGTCACAAGCTGTATGCGCCCTACGGTTCCGGCGCATTGGTCGGCCGCCGAGACTGGCTGGAACAGGCACCGCCGTATCTGATCGGGGGCGGCGCCACCGCCTCGGTCACCGACCGGGAGACCACCTACAAGCCCGTCCCCGACCGCCACGAAGCCGGTTCACCCAACGTGGTCGGCGCGGTCGCGCTGGCCACCGCCTGCCACCTGCTGGGCTGCACCGACCGCGGCCGGTTGGCCCAGGCGGAGACCACGCTGACCGACACGCTCCGGCAGGGGCTGGCGGGTATCCCCGGGGTCACCGTGCATTCGTTGTTCGGTGGTGTGGTTGACAGCATCGGCGTCGTGACGTTCACCATCGCGGGCCAGTCGCCGGCGGTGGTCGCTGCTGCGCTGTCCGCCGAGCACGGCATCGGGGTGCGTGACGGCGCGTTCTGCGCGCATCCGTTGGTCCGGCATCTGCTCGGCGCCGCCGGGTGCGAGGTCGAGGATGGCACCTCCGGCCAGGCGCTGCGGGCCTCGGTCGGCCTTGGCACGACCAGTGAGCACGTCACCAGGCTGGTCGTGGCGGTGACCTCGATCGTCGACCGTGGTCCGCGGCGCGCCTATGTCACCGTCGCCGGGCGTCCGGCGCCTGTAGGTGACGACCGGGTGCTGCCGAGCATCGCGCCCTGGCAGCGGTAGCGACGACGGCGCTCCATCGGTGAAACAGCCGGCCCGCTCTCGCGTTCGCGAGGGCGGGCCGGCTGCGATTTCTGGAGCCCGAGGACCATGCCCAGGGACGAGACCCAGGGATCAGGCCCGGTGCCGGCCCGAGGTCACTCGCCGGCGGTCCTCGGGGATGGTGACCAGCGGGCTGGAGTCACCGTCGGTGTGCGCGTGTGCCGTACTGCCGCCGTTCGCGGTGGCCCCGTTCGCGCCGTTCGCGGCGGCCCCGTTCGCGCCGTTCGCGGCGGCCCCGTTCACGCCGTTCGCGGCGGCCCCGTTCGCGCCGTTCGCAGCGGCACCGTTCCTGGCGGTTCCGTTCGCGACGGTTCCGTTGGCGGATGCGCCGCCAGTCGCGGTGACCACTTCGCTGCCGTGACCTGTGCTCGCGCTGGTCCCCACGTTGGCGCCCACCATGTCCGCTTCGGACTTGGCCTCATGACGGCCGGCTCCGTCAACCGCAGGTCCGGTCGTGTCGCCCGCAGCCTCGGCGACAGCTTCCGCGTCCTCCTGAGCCTGCTGCTCCATCCGCTCCTGCAGCGCCGACATCTTCCGTAGCGGCAGCTCCTTCATCGTCAGGACCAGCAGGAACGCCAGCACCATGATGATGCCGCCGACGATGTAGACGAGTTGGGTGGACTGCACGTAGCCCTCCTGGAACGGACGCGCCAGCGCCGAATCCAGATGGTTGAGGAACGACGAGTCGGTGCTGAGCGCGTCGCCGATGGACGCCCCGGCGGTCGCGTTGCCCTGGGACGCCGAGATCAGTGTCTGCGCGAACGCATTGCTGGGGCTGTTCGGATCCGCGGCAGCGGTCTGCAGTGCCTCCCGGAACACCGACGTCTGGGCAGCCGACTGGATCGCGGACTGCACCTTGTCGGGGAGCGCGTTGAACAGCAGCGACAGGAAGACTGCCACACCGAGCGTGCCGCCGAGCTGGCGGAAGAACGTCGCGGACGAGGTGGCGACCCCCATGTCCTTGGCCGGCACGGTGTTCTGCACCGCGATCAGCATGGTCTGCATGCACAGGCCAAGCCCGAGACCGATCATCAGGAAGTAGGTGTCCAGGACGAGGTAGGACGTGTCCACGCTCACGAACAGGAGCATGAAGAACGTCACTGCGAGCAACCCGGTGCCGATCACCGGGAAGATCTTGTAGCGCCCGGTCTTCGACGTCAGCTGACCGGACAGTACCGAGCCACCCATGATGCCGATCATCATCGGGATCAGCATCAGGCCGGACTCGGTCGGCGTCGCACCCTTGACCAGCTGCAGGTACAGCGGCAGCGTGCTGAGCGCGCCGAACATCCCCAGCCCGACGAGCACGTTCACGCCCAGGCCGATGCTGAACACCCGGCTCTTGAACAGCCGCATGGGGATCAGCGCTTCGTCCTTCATGCTGAATTCGATCCAGATGAAGGCGACGACACCGATGATGCCCAACGCGATCAACGAGAGCACCTGGGCCGAGGCCCAGCCCCAGATGCGGCCCTGCTCGGCGACGATCAACAGCGGCACCAGGCCGAGGATCAGCGCCGCGGCGCCCCACCAGTCGATCCGATGGTCGGTCCGGACATGCGGGATGTGCAGCACCCTGGCCACGATGATCAGCGCCAT
The DNA here is from genome assembly GCA_017882715.1 of Nakamurella sp. Taxonomy (GTDB): domain Bacteria; phylum Actinomycetota; class Actinomycetes; order Mycobacteriales; family Nakamurellaceae; genus Nakamurella. The sequence continues at coordinate 3,253 of JADGOY010000205.1, forward strand.
GATGCCGATCGGGACGTTGATCAGGAAGACCCACCGCCAGCCGACGATGCCGAAGATCGAGCTGGCCCCGGCGAAGAACCCGCCGACCAGCGGTCCGATGACCGACGACATCCCGAACACCGCCAGGAAATAGCCCTGGTACCGGGCCCGCTCCCGCGGCGGAGCGATGTCGGCCAGGATGGCCAGCGCCATGGAGAACAGACCGCCGGCGCCGATGCCTTGGATCGCCCGGAACGCGGCCAGCTCGTACATCGAGGTGGAGAACGTACACAGGATCGAGCCGAAGATGAAGATGCTGATCGCCGTGAGGAACATCGGGCGACGCCCGTAGATGTCCGAGAGCTTGCCGTAGAGCGGGGTGGTCACCGTCGAGGTGATCAGGTACGCGGTGGTGACCCAGGCCATCGCGGACAGACCGTGCAGGTCGTCGGCGATGGTGCGGATCGAGGTCGACACAATGGTCTGGTCGAGGGCGGCCAGCAGCATGCCGGCCATCAACCCGAGCAGGATCGCCTGTATTTGCTTGTGCGTCAGGCCGGCCGGTGACGACACCGCTGATGTGGTTTGCGTCGACATCAGTGGCCTTCCTTCCAATGCTGGCTGGGCCCGTGTGACGGGCGATCGTGATGAAGGGGGCTGTCGGTGGTCTGGAGCATGATCGAGACGATCGCGTCCCTGCGCTCCTCTACCCCCGCGGTGTATTTGCGGAGCAGGCGGAGCAGGTCGTCCCGGTCCTCGGCCGACCAGTCGCCGACGACAGGCAGGACCGTGGCTCCCCGGCGCCGTTCATAATCGCGGACGCGATGAACGCCCAGTCCTGTCGGAACCAGGATCGACGCGCGGCCGTCGTCCGGGTCGGCCCGCCGTTCGACCAGACCGGCCTTGACCAGCGAGGACACCTGACGGGAGACCGTCGACGGGTCGGCGCACATCTGCTCGGCAAGATCGCTGGCCCGGCTCGGTCCGTAGTGCGCCAGCTTCACCAGCAGGAACAACGGTGACAGGTCGCCGTCGGGCCCCGATGTCACCCGGGCCCGGATGCTGGTGTACACACGCACCAGTTGCAGGACTGCGGAGCCGATCTCCGCGGCCTGGTCGTGGTCGCGCTGCAACGCCAGCCGATCGGCCGGGTCGAGGTGCGCCCTCTGGTCGTCCGCGTTCGGCTCATCGAGCTCGTCCGGCTCATCGAGCTCGTCCGGCTGACCGAGGGCGTGTCGGTGTTGGGTGCTCGGCGTCTCCACAGGCGACGGGCCGCGGTCACCTACCGGTTCGGTGGTGGCGAGGGTGTGCATCATGGATTCATCTCCGATTTCAGGTACGGACTGGACAGCAGCGGCGGTAGTTGGTTGCGGAAACCATCTAGTTTCCGACTGCAAGCATGCACCGTCACGGGCCGGCTTGGCAAGAAGCCGAACGGGGTGCTCTCGGTCACGCTGAGCTGCGCCGGCGCCCCAAGGAGCGGACTGCCGGCGTTCGACACCGCCCTGGTGAGGGCCGACTGTGACGCAGCGCTGCCAACGACGGGTCCTTCGACTCATGCCAGACCGGTTGGTGGCCAACGGAAAATGAACAGCAGGGTGACGTGCCGAACGACGTGATTCTTTGATGAGCAGCAATGGCGCCCCGCCATTCGCCCCCGTCACAGCGACCGGTCGACACGCCGTGTGACCGAGTGGGCCCAGGCCCCGAAACGGAGGAATCGTGTTCAAGAAGATCATGTGGGCGACAGATAGATCCCCGACCACGGAGCGAGTGCTCCCGCTGGCCAAGGAACTGTCGGAAAGCAACGGCGCCAAACGCGGCTCACAAGATGGCAGATCTGGCCCGGGAGGCCGGAGCCGACCTCATCGTGCTCGGTAGCCACGGTAAGGGCCCCCTCGCCGGCGTTTTCCTCGGCAGCTTCGCGCTCTAGACCTGCTCAAGATCGCGCCGTGCCCCGTCCTCGTGGTGCCCTGGACGCACCCCGACGTCTGACGTCATCGCCGGGCATCCGGGGTCCCCTGCCGTCGGCGCGCGGCAGTCCGACGTCAGCCTCGCTCCGCGGCGTTTCTGTGGACTCCGCGCCATCATGTTCCGGCGCGGAGTCCCGAAAAGTGGTGCGGAGTAGGGGATCTCAGGGCAGGCCAGGTCCAACGACCGCACGACGGCGAGCCCAACGACCGCACGACGGCGCGTACCCCCGGATCGGCAGCGGAGCACCCGATACCCACCCGCTACCCCAAGGCGGGATACAGGTCCACCATTCGGAACCGCCGGCGCCGATGGACCACGAACGTGCACACGGCCACCGCCACGACCGCGAACCCCGCGAGCACCCCGACGTCGCGCCACAGGTGGTCGGTCGGCCCGCCGGAGAAGGTGATGCGCAGCGCGTCGATGAGGTAGGTCATCGGTATGAAGTTGTGGATCGCGCGGAACGGCGCTGGCATGGTTTGCACCGGATAGAGTCCTCCGGCGCTGGTCAGCTGGATCATCAGCAGCACCAGGGTCACCGCCGAGCCGACCATTCCCAGCCATGTCCGGAGCAGGTGAGCGATGGCCGTGAAGGCCGCGGCGGCCAGCAGCACGACGGCGACCGACCCACCGGCGTTCACCGGGTTCAAGCCCAAGGCGACCCACACCACTCCCAACAGCACCAAGGAGCCGAGTGCCGCCATCCCGACGATCGGGAGCCAACCCGCCACGGCGATCCGGGCCGACGACGCACGGCCGGCCAGCGCCCGGCTGGTGATCGGGCGCATCACCAGGAACACCGCGATGCCGAACACCCAGATCGCGATACCGAAGAAGAACGGGGCGACCCCGCGCCCGTAATACACGGCCGGGTTGTCGACCGTGACCTGCACGTCCGCCGGCGAGGCGAGTACCTGCTTGGCCGAATCGCGCTGATCCTGGGTCAGCGACGGGACCCGGGTCAGGCTGTCGGTGAGCTCGGAGGACAGCTGGGTCGCCCCGCCATTGACCTGGGTGATCCCGTCCACCAGCGCCGTCGACCCGGTTTGCGCCGTGGTCAGACCGTCGTTGACTTGCTGCGCGGTGGTCTGCTGCGTGCCGATCGCGGTGTCGAGGGTGGTTGCTTGGGTGACCAGGCCCCCCACCTGGGAATCCACGGTGCTCGCCTGCGACGCCGCCGTGCTGATCCCGCCGCTGAGCGTGCCGACGCCGGTGGCCAGCGTCTGGGACTGGTCGGCCAACTGGGTGAGCTG
>JADGOY010000206.1 GCA_017882715.1 Nakamurella sp.
AACGGCGCCGATGTCCCGCTTGCTGTTGCCGGCGTCGATCCGGGGTTTGCCGAAGACGTCAGTGGTGACGCACGAGCCGTCGACCGGGCTCAACAGCTGGTTCGCCCCACCGCACTGCGCGTCGGCCACGGCGTCCAGCAGGACCCCGGGGATGTGGCTCGTGCCCAGGCGTGGGGTCAGGACCGTCGTGTACGGGAGCAGGAACGCCGTCACGTCGGGGATGAGTCCCGGTGGGTCGGTCATGACACCGGGCAGTACAGCGTTGAGGGCGGCGGCGTCCTGGTTGGCCGTGGGCTGCACCCAGGTCAGCGCCGAGCGGAAGCCGTTGCTCAGGCCTCCGGTGCCGTTGTACCCCAGGAGCAGCGGCCCTGAGTCGGCAAGGGCCGTTTGGGTGCCGATCGCGCTCGAGAGGAAGGTGACACTCGCGGTGGGGGTGGTGATCCAGAAGCCCATTCCCTTGCCTGTGCAGGCGGCGCAGGTGGGGTCGTCCCAGTACAGGGTGCTCGCCTGGATCAGGATGTTTCCCCTGTCGGTCATGATCCGGTTGGTCGGCGCTTGGCTTGCCGGGACCCGTCCGAAGTTGCCGTTCACGAAGAGCGCGCTGTTGACCATTGACGTGGTGTCTGCGTTGAGGATGAAGCCGCCGGAGTTGACGAACTGGCTGCTCACGATCGTCGCCGACCCGCCGGACCACGTCACCGCCCGTCCGAAGTCGTTGCGCTCGAACAGGACGTGGTCAAGCACCAGGTTTCCGCTACCCGCGATGACCGCTGAGACACCGTCCTCGCCCAGCATTGGATTCGGCATCGTGCTGTTGAAGATCTGGGTGCGGGTCAGCGTCACGTTCGCGCCGTGCGCCGCCTCGATCGCTCCCCGGCCGCAACTCCCATTGAAGTCCACGATTTCGCTCGCCGACGAGTCGGTCATCGTCAGTGATGCGTTCTGCTCGACCTTGGCCAGCGTGGGCATGTTGTGGAACTTCAGCCCTGCGATGCTCACCGCCACCGCGGTGTTGTCGGCCTCGTAGGTGCCGATCTGGATGAACCCGAAGGTCTGCCTGATGATGATCGAGTTCGCGTTCGTGGGGCAGATGTTCGGCACATTGATATGACCGTCCCTGGTCATGAAGAGCTGGTTGCCTTCGATCGTGACCCCGTTGCCGACGATGTCGACCGACTCGGTGGCGAAGGTGGCGAACGGGAACGGCCGCGGCCCCGGGGTCGTGCAGGAGCTCGCGTCCACGACCAGACCTGGAGTGAACGAGATGGTGTCTGTGCCCGGATTGGCATTGGCGTCCTTCAGGGCCTGTTCGAAGGTTCCAGGGCCACCACACAAGGACGTGCTGGTGACGGTATAGGTCGTTCCAGCGGGCCCGAGTGGGACGTTATTGCTGAACCCCACTGTGCTATTGGCCGTTCCGGGCGCCCCCGCTGGACGGTTGTGGGTGCTCGGCGTGTCCACCACGGACAAGACCGACGGCGCAGCGGCGGCCGCGGTTCCTGCGGACATCACCACCGGCAGCATTCCTGTTACCAGAATCACAGCCGCTACAGCTGCTGCCCGGCCCAACGATCTTGTACTCATGGAATCCCCTCCGGACGGTGCGCAGGTGACCCAGTCAACGCGGTGAGAATGAATGCCACCTGCGTATACCGGCATACATGGAACATAGACCGACTGGTAGCCTGCTGCCCGACAACCGATTCGGCCTCGGGTATCGGTCGAGGAGAAAATGCCAGGCATTCAGTGCCGGGCATGGGTTGAGGCCATAGCGCCGATTCGCGTCGGTTATCTGCGACTTCGCAATTTCCTCGGGAATCCTTCGACCGCTCCCTCCTCAAGCCTCTGCGGCACCCCTCCGAGCTGCCCCGGCCAGGCCCTTCGGTTCGATGAATCATATTGTTGCAGAGCCTCTCCCAGGGCACTGGCGGGTGATCACGGGCAGTCGTTGAGGGTTCGACGCAACTGCGTGATCGACGCGAGAAAGGGGAGCCAAGGACGTACATTCGATTCAGAATGTACCAAGCCTGGTGGCCCACTAATCCGGAAGGTATCGGCTCTCCGCCGAATAGCGGAACCGCTCGCGATAACTCGCCGGCCACATTATACGTTGGGTGATGCGAAGTATCTGTAGTGTGACAAACGACTCCAGGGTTCCCACCTTAGAGTGGATTGCGTGAACATTCTGCGAGCATGTCGATCGTCACGTTGCCCTGTCCGCGGCGATACCTGGGGATTTATCGGGGCTTCTCCCTGCTGCGGAGGCCGTGTCCTGGTCGCTCCACCCGGGGATCCGGAAAAAGAGCGAGGCTTCGGTGGCGATGGCGTCGGACGTGTCGGCGGGCAGCGCATTCGCCCGCACGGTGGCCGACACGGCGTACCAGTCGAACGGATACTGCTGCACAACGCAGGGGGCGGGCAGCACGATCCCCTGGGGCGCGGGCGGCTCGCCCGCCGGGAATGTGAGGGCCTGCCCGCTCACCGCCGGCTCGACCCGCACCTCGATCCCACGCGTCAGTAGGCCCGAGGCATCCAGCAGGTCGGGAGCGGTGAACAGCACGACCTGGGCAGGCAACGTCCGGCCGTCAGCCGAGACCTTCTGGAGGACGATCACCACCGATACTCCGCCCGCGGGCGGCGACTGCTCGGCGAAGGCCGGGGCCAGACTCGTCCAGTAGGAGTAGTTGCCGAACACGTAGGCGACGATCAGCACCGCCGTGATCACGAAGCCGCTAATGAGCCGGGTGACACGGTTACGGCCGAAGAAGCCCGCTACCGCATCCAGTGCGCTCCGATGCGGGACGTGCTGGTCGATTACCTCCGCGAGCGGCAGCCGGAACCCAAGATCAGAAGAACCCAAGATCAGAAGAACTCAAGATGCCGAGATTCCTACCGTTCTTGACAGCCAGTCAAGTCCCTGTCTGTGATACAAGGAGCGCCGAGATCGAGCCAGATTGATATTGGTTGCGCGGCAACCGGTATCAGACTGCAGAGCAACGCCGACAGCGATCAGATCAGCCCGCAGCGATCCATGCAAGAGCATCGGACCGGTTCGGTCGTACTGAACCGGTGAAGATCAAGAGCGGCGAGAGTCATTGATAGCCAATGACACTGAGCCGCGCAGCGGGTCAAAGCCAGCATCCCAACAGATAGCCTCTGCGACTTCGACATCTATTGCACTGCAATCGGTTTGGAACGCTCCAGCGGTCTTACCGCTTGGCATTTCTTGGCGCGGAGCCCAAGACCGGCAAAGCTGCAGGCCGTCGCGGAGCGATCGCACAGCGACCCTTGAGACATCTGTGCAGGATGCCGACGAGCCGGTTCACGAGTTGACGCAGGGCCGCGTGGTGACCGATCTTCCTGGCTCGTAGCGCGTCGTCGTAGGCCCCGCGCACCCGGCGAAGCACCGAGCGCGGAGACCGCCTGCTGATGAAGCGTGTCGACGAGGCGACGGTTGGTGGCGTACCGGGCCAGTACGACAGTCTTCTTCCCCGACGCCCGGGTGATAGGGCTCTGCCCGGAGTAGCTTTTCGGGCCGGGCGTCGGTGAACCGCTTCTTGTCGTCGCCGAACTCGCCGAACTCGCCGAACTCGCCGAACTCGCCGAACTCGCCGAACTCGCCGAGCACGCGGACGGCCAGGACCACCCCGAGGCCCGGCTGGCTGCCGCAAATGTCTATCGCCGCTTGCGGGCTTCGACCTCCGCCCCGCCGAGGTGCTGGCGGTGATCGGCGACAACGGCGCGGGCAAGTCGACGCTGGTCAAGGCGCTGACCCGGGACAGCGGGCAGATCCTGATGGATGGCGAGCCGGTCACCGTAAACAACAGCCGCGACGCCCGCGCCCACGGGATCGAGACCGTGTGCCAGGATCTGGCCGTCATCCCTGCCCTGGACATCGCCACCTACGTGTTCCTGGGCCAGGAATTGCGGCCCAAGCGTTCGTCGGGACGGTGCTGCGTTGCGCCTGGACATGTTGGCCATGCGGGCAGCGTCCTCCGCTCACCTGGCGGATCCGAAGATCGCCATCAAGTCCGTGACCCAGGCGGTGGATACGCTGTACGGTGGCCAGCGGCAAGGTGTGGCGGTGGTGCGTGCGGCCGCGTTCGGCAAGCGGGTGATCATCATGGACGAACCGGCTGTGGCGCTGGGTGTCAAGGAGTCCGGCATGGTCGTCGACCTGGTCCGGCAGATCCGCTCCCGGGGTATCCCGTCGTGTTGATCAGTACGATGCCCCATGTGTTCGAGGTTGCGGACAGGATCCACGTTCATCGGCTCGGCCAGCGCGCTGCCGTCGTCCGGCCCAAGGAGCGAACGATGTCCGAGGTCGTCGCGCTGATGACGGTTGCAGCCGAACCCACCGAAGAGGAATGATCGGGTGGCTCCTGACCACCCATCCGCCCGGCGCCCGGCCGGGGTCTTCGTCGGTCTGAGCACCCTGGATGTCGTGCACCGGGTCGAGCGCGCCCCTGGCGTCAACGAGAAAGTGACCGCGCGGCGGCAGGATGTCTCCGCCGGGGGGCCGGCCGCCAACGCCGCGGTCGTGTTCGCCGCGCTCGGCGGGCATGCGCTGCTGATCACTTCACTGGGTTCGGACCCGTTGGCGAGGTTGATCTTCGGCGAGTTGGCGTCGAGGGGCGTGCACATCATCGACGTGACGCCCGACGATCCGGCGCCGCCCGCGGTCTCGGCGGTCGCGGTCACCGAGGCGACCGGCGAACGATCGGTTGTCTCGATCGATGCGGGCACGCGAGCGCTACCAGCGCCCGAGCACCTGGATGCGCTGGTGTCCGATGCCCTGGGCTCCGCAGCCCTGCTGTCCGACCGGGCAGAGTCCGGCGGCGTGGTGCTGATCGACGGGCACCATCCCGCGCTGGCGGTGGCGGCCGCGCGGGACGCGCGCCGGCGGGGCATCCCGGTCGTGGTGGACGCCGGTCGCTGGAAACCGGTGATGGCCGAACTGCTGCCGTTGGCCGACGAGGTGATCTGCTCGGCCGACTTCCGGTGGCCCGGAACCACGGGCCCGGACGAGTCCGCAGGTGTTGTCCGGGGTCTGGCTTCGCACGGTTCGGGGCAGGCGCGCCTGGATGGTCCGCAGACCCCGCGGCTGGTGGCGGTCACCCACGGTCGGGCACCCATCCAGTGGTGGCAGGGCGAGGAGTCCGGATCGGTGCCGGTGCCGGCCGTCGTGGTGGTCGACACCCTGGCCGCCGGGGACGCGATGCACGGGGCCTATGCGTTCCTGCGCACGGATCCGGGGCTGTCGGTCACCGAGCGACTGACCGGCGCGGCCCGGGTGGGCGCACTGCGCTGTTCGGTGGTCGGACCCCGCGAGTGGCTGGGCGAGCTGGATTCGCTCACACTCGCGGGACATCTCATCCCAGATCCCCCCGCCGACAGATCAGGACCCACCGTGAGCTCGCTACCCGCCGTCGACGTCACCTTGGCCGAGCTCGTGCAGCGGGCCCGCGCGTTGGCGGTACCAGGCGAGCGTCACATCCTGGGAATCGTAGGGGCCCCCGGTGCCGGGAAATCTACGGTGGCCGCCCATGTCGCCGCGGCTCTCGGACCCGATGTGGCGGTCCTGGTGGCGATGGACGGGTTTCACCTGGCGAATGTCGTCCTCGAGTCGTTGGGTCGCCGGGACCGCAAGGGCGCCCACGACACCTTCGACAGCGCCGGATACGCCAATCTGCTCGAGCGGTTGCATCGCTCGTCGATCGCGCCCGGCCGTCCAGGCGCGACCGACATCGTCTACGCACCGGAATTCCGGCGCGAGATCGAGGAGGACATCGGTTGCGCGATCCCGGTGCCGCCGGGAACACCGCTGGTCGTGACGGAAGGCAACTATCTCCTGCTCGACGGTGGAGCGTGGGCCCGTGCCCGGGCCTGCCTGGACGAGGTGTGGTTTCTGGCTCCGGGGGACGACCTCCGCCAGCATCGGCTGGTGCTTCGGCACGAGACTTTTGGCAAGAGCGCGGACGATGCCCGGGCATGGGCGTTGGGCACCGATCAAAGCAACGCCGATCTCATCGAGTCCACCGCCGAGCGGGCCGACCTCATCGTTCGGCTGGTCTAAACCTGGTCTAAACCGGTTTAGACCGGTTTAGACCCCGCTGGCCGCTGCTGGCCAAAGCCTCCCAGAGGAAGGTTTAGACCTGCCCAGGAAGAGGTGGCCCAGGCGTTGCCGGCGCCATCGGCGGGAGCGGTGGCCGGTCAACTGGAGATCGAACACGCGGCCAAGGCCGTGGTGCTGGAACACGAGATGCTGTCCGCGGAGCAGGTCGCCGACGCATTGCGAAGCCGCAGCGTGAATCGGCGCGGCCGGGCGTCGGCATTGCGGAAGGACTCCAAGATCGTCGGGCTGGAGGTGTCGGGTCGAACGCTGTACCCGGCGTTTCAGTTCGACCGGGCCCGGGCCCGGGTGTACCCGGTCGTTGTCGAAGGCAACCAGGTGTTG
>JADGOY010000065.1 GCA_017882715.1 Nakamurella sp.
GTACCGTCGGGCCGGGTGAGCATCACGGTTGACAGGTGCTCGGTGGCGGCGAAAACCGGGTCGGCATCGGCGAAATAGACGACGCCGAGCGGATCGGGATCCGGTATATCAGGTCTCGGCGGCCACTCGGCGACCAGAGTGGTCGTGCCCCGGGTGTGATCGTTGCGCCGGAGGAAGCTCAGATCGACATCGAAATAGTCGACCAGTCGGTGCAGCAGATCCCGGGACGCGCTGTGCAAAGTAGGTGCGGTGACCCCCATCAAGTCGGTGGCCACCGAGGTGACCAGTTCCTCCAGACTCAACTTCATCGTCTCGACCCCGTCTGTTGGCTCCCCACTGTTGCAATGGTCCCTGCCAGGGGAGTTGATCAATTCCCAATCCCGGACCCGGGTTCTGAATGGGAGGGAGTCCCCATGGTGAGATCACCGGGCAATCCCTACAGTTCCAGTATGTGCAGGACCACACAATCCAGCATAGAGGAAGACCGCAGAATCCGGTTACCATAGCGATATCCCTTCTGACTCGTCCGGTCGGAAGTGCCTCCGGCGTTGGCATTGAGCCGCTGAACGTGGGAGCGGCCGGTGCGCGGTCGATATGCTGGTCCAGTCGGCCGGACACGCCGGCACGGTAGCGAGGGTTCATAGCGGCTATGAGAACCGCGGCAGAACGTGTGTCGTCGTCCTCGTATCGGTCGTCGATGACGGCGTGATCGACACGATCGACGCCCGAGGCAACCGCTGACTGCGAGTCACCGATCCGGCGTCATGACTGAGCCGGAGCACCAGTGCGGGTGCCTGCCGGGCGCCTAGTCCCAGAATCTGATCGAATCGATGCTGCAGTTCGGCCAACTCGGCGCCGAAGCCGGCGCACAAGCCGTTCCTGTCCTGCTCGGTCCGTGCGTAGAGACATACCGGCGAGACCGGCTGGACACCTAGGTTGGCCCGAGTTGCCCTGATCCACACCCGTTCGGCGGCTGCGCCGCCACGGACATAGTCACTGGGCGAGTCGCCGTCCAGTGCGATGACCGCCAGGGCCGAGGTGGCTTCGATTCGGTCTCTGGTGGCATCGCCCAACGCGTGACCGCCTCCCCATGCGGCGAGGTACGCCATGACATCGGACCTACTCGCGACCTTCAGCTTGGCGAGTTCACCGGCGTCCACGCCGAGGGTGCGGACGTCGATACCCTGATCCAGCCGATCGAGTCCCGGCCACTTCAATTCCGACATCATGTGTTCGTGCAGCAGTGGTGTCAAGAAACGCAATCGATCCGATTCGGCAAGTATTTCGCCGAGCAGCGCCAATCGGTCGGGCTCGGTGACCAGACAAAGCGAAGTTCCCTCCGCTGCAGCGGCCCGCCGAAGGTCGGCCATCAGTCGCCCGGACAGTGGTGCGCGCCGGCCAAAATTCCGGTTCGAGATGCGTCGGATCATCGCCGGATACTGATCTGCCAGGCCCGGATCGGTTCCGTCGCCCAGCGCGATGGACACGACCATGTCGGAGGTAGGACCTTCCGGGAATTCGGCAATAGATCCGAGAACGGAGTGTTTCGCTGCGGCGACCCGAGCATTGAAGGACGCTGCTCCGATCGCCACGTAGCTCCCACGGAATCCGACGTCCATAGCGGACGTTCGCTCCGCGGCGAGGTGAATGTCGACGGACGAGGGGGTTACCCGGATAGACCAAGGCTGGCAGTTGCCTCCGGATGGCCCCAGCCGAATGGCATGGATCACCGCTTCCAAAGGATCTCCTGGGATCTGCCGGGTGAGATCCACGGCCGAGGATTTGTCGGCCTGAATCGGAAGGCGAGTGCGCGGGTGCTTTTCGAGCTCGTCGAGAAAGGTGTCCAGATCGATCCGAATGCGCCCGGACGGCAGGTGCTCGCCACAGCCGAATCGCCGGACGGCGGCGGCTACGGTAGCCGCGCCCAGTTGGACGTCTCCGGCAAGTTGTGGCCAGGTCGAAATCGTCCGGTCGATCTCCACCATGGAGGCGGCCATCCGGGCGGAGAGATCGGAAGCCTCGAGGATGCGCATGACGTGTGGAGCCTTGTCCCGCGTCGTGAGGCCGGCCCATGCCTGCGGATCCAGAGCGCCCAGCAGGCCGTGGAAAAGGTCCCGACCGGGTTCGGAATCAAAGCGTTCGACGTCGAAGAGACCCCGATCACTGGTCTGCATCAGCACGGGGATCCCTCGGGTTCGCGCCTCCTCTCGGACCCGGACCTTCATGTCCAGCGAATCACATTCCTCGATCACCAAGTCAAGTCCGTCGAAGAACGCATCCAGCGACCCTTCATTCAGGCCGCCCGAATAGACTTCCACCCGTGAATACGGGTCCAGCTCAGCAATTCGTCGAGCTGCCACGACCGCTTTGTTGATCCCGAGATCAAGTACTGTCGCCGGAATCCGATTCAGATTCGACAACTCGACTGTGTCGAAATCTGCCAGTCGCAACGTCTCGCACAACCCCTCCATGGCCAGTGTGTGGGCGATGACGTGTCCGACGCTCAAGCCAACCACACCGATTGTGAGCCGTCCGAGTCGGTCCTGTTCGGCTGAGGTGATCTTGTTGCGGTTGCGATCGAGTCGCAGACGTCGAAAGGCTCTGGGCCCCAACACAGACACCACAGTCCGCCGCCATGGGTAGTAAGCCCAGCGCATCGGCTCGCCGATCTCTTGCGCGGTCGGAGCGGGCCGGATCGCTCGCCATTGATTCATCAGCGAGATTCCATGGTCGATGACCTCGATCAGTGGATCGCACCGTAGATCGGCCAACACCGACCGGTCGTCGATGTTGCTGTCCCGAAGCAGAATCGCCGCATGTGCGGGAAGTTGCCCACTCGGACTTGTCAGCATTTCCTCGTTCATGAGTCAACTGGGGTCGGGTTCGAGCGGGCAGCATGCGCACCGGCGGAAAGTTGCGCGGATTCATTGATGATGGCGGGAAGTTGTTTGACAACCGCGAGGTCAGCGAATGTCTCGCGATCCCACCACATCAGAACGGTCCGGTAGCGATTGTCCGGGTACGCAACCGGGAGCACATTCGTGCTGACCACTCCGCCGGTGGTCCGCCACCGCTTGACGGCGTGCGTCGCAACCGTCCCCAGGGCGTAGCGGACGTCCATCAGGTTCATGGAATGGATGAAAATGCGAGCCAGTCCGGCGGTGAGATCCTTTCGGCGGCGCGCATCGTCACCGACCCATCCGGCTTTCATTTCGATGACCCCGGCCGGAATTCGCTCGGAGATCTCTTGATATACCTGCGTGACGCTTTCGTGCCCGGCCCACTCCTGGACCGCGTTCGCCTGATCCGCGCAGTGGTATCGACCTTGCACACGCATGCCGCCGGTCACATGTCCATCTGGCTCCAAGGCGGTGAAGAAAAGGGCCGTCGAGCTTCCGTCGCGGATCGCGTTGTATTGCAGAACGCCTTCGACATCGTGCTTTCGGTAGGCCATTCGCGCTCCTTCAAGATAGGCTACCCATAATGCTGGCTGCTGGTCCGGGGTGGCAACCACGAACGTGCACCCCGAAAACGGGTCGAAATAGGTGGCGATCACATCGCCGGAATGGGAGGAGGATGACGGGGCGCAGAACTGGCCATGTTGCACACAGACGATAGTAAGGGGTATTACTTGGGGTTGACTGCGATACCACTCGCGCGGGTTGACTATTCATGACACCGGGTAGTTGTGACCGACCCGAAGTGATCTGTGATCATCACGGAAGAGCCATCCCGCGACTTTTCCGTCACCAGAGGTGCGCGCCCTCGAACGGGCTTAGCCATGCGAACAACCGGCCTTGACGTGCCGGCGGTCCGTTGCAATTCGAAGTGGATTACGTGAGTAGGGGCTGATTCAGCTCCCGCGGGCCGGCAGAAACGTGTCAGCGGTATTGCGGGTCGAATGATTGCTGGGCCCTTCCGATCCTGGACCGGATTGACCGATGGGCATGCGCGGCGAGCAAGGAAGTTCCGGGCGGTTTGTCTGCCGAGGTGCACCCTGCGAACCCTGAGCGATGCCTGTGGTTGCCCGACAGTCGGTCTGCTCAGGATTCCGCGGCGGGGACGTCGCCCGGCGGTGCAGCGACGCCGTCGGCGGTGCTGCCGGGCGACCCCGCGGTCCCGCGGTCAGCAGCGGCGCCGATCTGAGAGCGCACCTATTGGGCGATCACCTGCACGACGGCCACCGCCGGCACCGGGAGGAAGGCCCCGACGATGCCGAAGGCTGGCTGACCCCGCCGTCGATCAGCCCACCGAGTGCGTGGTCGCCGAGGTTGAACGGTGCGCCGGCGATCCACTGTTGCAGCGAGTCCAGGCCCGCCGAGGCCTGGTGAACGAGATCTTTCCCCTGGGACCGGACACGTCCGGCTGCTGATCACCGGAGCAGGGCTGTTCGCGCCGACATCTGGGTGATGGGTCAGCTGTGGAGCGTCCTGCTGCCGCTGCTGTTCGGACTGCTGCGGTCCACCGCGCTGTGGCCACCCCGTAACGGTTCCTCCGACGGCACATGCCCACACGCTGGCCGCGCTCATCGGGGTCGTGGACCTGTTGGTGGTCTTCAGCGGACTGATCGCCGCACTCGCCCAGCAGGTCCAGCGCGTCAGGGTGATGACGCCGGACTGCAGGAGCCGGCCGGGCCGCCGTTTTCGACGGGAGTTGCCGGCGTCGCCGTCCCTGACCGGCCCTGACGCATCCGCGCCGGGTGCCGGCGAGGTGGAAGCATCCTCGTGGCGCTCGCCAGGGTTCTTTGCTCGACGTCCGTTCATGCTGATCCTCCCTTCCGCCGGACGTGGCCGTCGCGACTCACCCGGTGAATACCCCGGCGAAGGTCACCCGACCCGATGGACCGGAATTTCGGCCCTGCGCAGGGCGATGATGCGCCAGGTGTGGTACTGACGGTGGGTCCTCGCCGAGGGCTGGGAACACGGGCGTCGTCGCAGACAGGGAGATCCTGATGGTCCAGAGGGCGGGAGATCGACGCCGGTGACGTTCACCGAGGTCATGGACCAGGTGGCGCGGTCTTTCGAAGCCGTCGGCGCGCTGGTGCTGGTGGCGGGGCTGGTGTGGTCGCTGATCTACTCGGCGATGGTGTGGCGCCGCACCGGATCGGGTCGGCAGGGCTACCAGATGCTGCGGGCGTCGTTCGGCGGTGTGCTGCTGCTGGGCCTGGAGATCCTGGTGGCCGCCGACCTGGTGCAGACCGTTGCTGTCGAGCCCACACTGGAGAACGTCAGCGTGCTGGGCCTGGTCGTGGTGATCCGGACGGTGCTCAGCTTCTCGCTCGAGATCGAGATCGAGGGCGTGGCGCCGTGGCGGCGGGCGGCGATGTCCGGAGCCACCCACATCGCGCGGGCGGTGGACCGGAATCGCCCCACTGTCGCCGGCGACCCGGCCCCCGGCGTCGGCGGGCCGAGTCCGGTCAACCCGGCCTGATGCACTCGGTGGAGGGGGTGCTGGACGACGAGGCTGACCGGTGGGTCCGGCGGGAATGGGCGGCGCTCGCGCACGCCGGTGTGCCCAGCCAGGCCCGGCACACCAGCGCATCGAACCGCCCGCACGTCACGCTGGCGCTCACCGCGGTGATCAACGCGGAGGTGGAGTCGCGACTGAGGGCCGCGGTCGGTGTGCTGCCGCTGCCGATCACCATCGGTGGGCTGCTCGTCTTCGGTTCGACCAGGTTCGTGCTGGCCCGGCCGGTGGTGCCGTCCGTGCCGCTGCTCGCGTTGCAGGCTGCCGTGATGGCGGCCCTGGAGGATGGCGCAGACCCCGACGTCGACCGGCATCGCACCTTCGCCCGGGGCCGGTGGACCCCACACGTCACCCTCGGCCGGCGGCTCAGCGCTGCCGACCTGTCGACCGCGGTGCAGGTACTGGCCGGTGTGCCCGCCGGGCAGGCCGCCGCCGGGGTGTTGACCCGGGCGCGCCGGTGGGACATGGCCGCCAAGCAGGAGCACTGGCTGGACCCGGCTCGCTGAGCTAAAGGCGGCCGGTTTCTTCGTGCCACCCGTTCTTCGTGCCACCCGGCAGGTGCGTCGGCGACCCAGGGCGCGCGGCAACAGTCCGACAGCCGTGATCGGTGGTCTCGGCAGCCGGCGCCGCCACACCGAGACCTATCCTTGACGGTGATGACCGCAATCAAAGCGCCATCGGCGGAGGAACTCGCCGCCCGCCTCGGTGACCTGACGATTCTGGACGAGCGGCGGCTGGCGAAACGGCTGGCCGGCGTGCGGCGGATCACCGACCGGGCCAAGCAGAACCGGGCGCTGGCGGAGGTCGCCGGGCAGGTGGAATCGGCGCAGTCGCGCATCGCACGGCGCCGGGCGGCGGTCCCCACGCTGCGATTCCCGCCCGAATTGCCGGTCTCCGGACGGGTGGACGATCTGGCCGCGACCATCGCCGCCCACCAGGTGGTGATCGTCGCCGGGGAGACCGGATCCGGGAAGTCGACGCAGCTGCCGAAGATCTGCCTGCAGGTCGGGCGCGGGATCAAGGGCACGATCGGGCACACCCAGCCGCGCCGGATCGCCGCCCGCGCGCTCGCCGAACGGATCGCGGAGGAGACGGACACCCCGTTGGGCGGGGCCGTGGGGTACACGATCCGCTTCGGGGATCACACCGGACCGGACACGTTGGTGAAATTGATGACCGACGGCATCCTGTTGGCGGAAATTGCCAGGGACCGGATGCTGTCCGCGTACGACACGATCATTCTCGACGAGGCGCACGAGCGCAGCCTGAACATCGACTTCCTGCTCGGCTACCTGGTCGGCCTGTTGCCACGCCGGCCGGATCTGAAGCTGATCATCACCTCGGCCACCATCGACCCCCAACGGTTCTCCCGGCATTTCTCCGACGCGCCGGTGGTCGAGGTGTCCGGACGCCGGTATCCGGTCGAGATCCGTTACCGCCCTTACGGTGTGGATGATCACGATGGTGAGGACGTCGGTGAGCCGGACGGCCCGGGCAGCAGCCAAGGCCTGACCGGCGCGGTGCGACCACGGGATGAATCACCCGACCAGGCACAAGCCATCTGTGATGCGGCCGACGAACTGATGGCCGCAGGGGACGGCGACATCCTGGTGTTCCTGTCCGGTGAACGCGAGATCACCGACACCGCAGAGGTTTTGCGTGGTCATCTGGCTGGTCGGCGCGGGACCAGCGAGGTGCTGCCGTTATATGGACGGCTGTCGGCCGCCGACCAGCACAAGGTTTTCCGCGCACACACCGGGCGGCGCATCGTGCTGGCCACCAATGTCGCCGAAACCTCGCTGACCGTACCGGGTATCCGGTACGTCATCGACCCGGGCACCGCACGGATCTCCCGGTATTCGCCCAGGACCAAGGTGCAACGGCTGCCGATCGAGCGGATCTCCCAGGCCTCCGCCGGTCAACGGGCGGGGCGTTGCGGGCGGCTGGCCGACGGC
The DNA here is from genome assembly GCA_017882715.1 of Nakamurella sp. Lineage (GTDB taxonomy): Bacteria > Actinomycetota > Actinomycetes > Mycobacteriales > Nakamurellaceae > Nakamurella. The sequence goes on from JADGOY010000065.1 coordinate 7,422, forward strand.
ATCTGCATCCGGCTGTATTCCGAGGCCGACTTCGCCGGGCGCCCGGAATACACCGACCCGGAAATCGCCCGCACCGCGCTGGCCTCGGTGATCTTGCAGATGGCGGCGCTGAATCTCGGCGACATAGCGACCTTCCCGTTCGTCGACCCGCCGGATCGACGCCAGATCACCGACGGCGTTACCGTTCTCACCGAGCTCGGCGCGCTGCAGGGGGGCGCCAGGGGCGGCACGGTGGTGTTGACGCCGATCGGCCGGTCGCTGGCGGCATTGCCGCTGGATCCGCGGCTGGCCCGGATGATCGTGGAGGGCGATCGCCTGGGCTGTCTGCGCGAAGTACTGGTGATCGCGGCCGCACTGTCGATCGTCGACGTCCGGGAATACCCGCTGGAGGAGCGAGACAGGGCGACCGCCTCGCACTCCCGGTTCGTCGATCCCCGGTCGGATTTCAACGCGTTGCTCAACCTGTGGCAATACCTCGCAGACCAGGCGGAAGTTCTGTCCGGCAACGCATTCCGCCGGATGTGCCGACGGGAGTACCTGCATTACCTGCGCATCCGGGAATGGCAGGATCTACACGGGCAGCTTCGGCAGATCGCCCGCGGGCTGGGCATGCGGATCGAGACACGTTCTGCTGTCTCCGATTCAGGCGGGGATTCCGGCGGGGATGGAGCGGCACGGCAGGCGTCCGCCACCCGGGGCGGACGCGGATCGTTGGCCACCGACATCGACTCCGAACGTGTGCACATCGCGCTGCTGTCCGGCCTGCTTTCGCACATCGGGCTGCGACAGGAAACCGGACGCGAGTACCAGGGCACCCGCGGCAGTTCCTTCGTGATCTGGCCAGGGTCGGCGCTGGCACGGTCCGGGCCGCGGTTGGTGGTGGTGGCCGAACTGGTCGAGACCAGCCGGCTGTGGGGCCGGGTGTGCGCCGGCGTGGAACCGGAATGGGTCGAGCGGGTCGGCGGAGATCTGTTGCGGCGCAGTTACTCCGAGCCGCGATGGGACGCCCGACGGGCCAGTGTGGTGGCCACCGAGAAGGTGACGCTGCTCGGCGTCACGCTGGTCGGCGCCCGCACCGTGCAGTTCGACCGCATCGATCCGGAGCTGTCCCGCGAACTGTTCATCCGGCATGCCCTGGTCGAGCGGGACTGGCAGACCCGGCACACGTTCTTCGCGGCCAACCAGCAGGCCATCGACGAGGTCGCCGCCTGGGAGGAACGAACCAGGCGCCGGGACATCGTGGTGGACGACGACACCCTGTTCGCGCTGTACGACGCCCGGATCCCGTCGCAAGTGACCTCCGGCCGGCACTTCGACTCCTGGTGGAAGAAGGCGCAACGCAGCCAACCCGACCTGCTGACCCTGACCCCGAACATGCTGATCGCGGCGGGAGCCGAACGTTTCGACGCGGCGGCCTATCCCGATCGGTTCACCTCGGGCGGTGTCGACCTCGACCTCGACTACGTCTTCGACCCGTCACGCTCCGACGACGGAGTCACCGTGACGATCCCGCTCGCCGTGCTGGCCCGGGTCGATCCGGCCGCGTTCGCACGCCAGATCCCCGGTCTGCGCAGCGATCTGGCGGTAGCGCTGATCCGCTCACTGCCAAAGACGTTGCGGCGCAACTTCGTTCCGGCGCCCGACTTCGCGGCGGCCGCGCTTTCCAGGATCGAAGCGGCGGGCGGGGTCGAGGGGGGCCGGCAGAGCTCGCTCCCCCGGGATCTCGCGGCCGCCATGACCGCGATGACCGGGATTGTCATCAGGCCCGACGATTTCGATCTGGACAAGGTGCCCGACCACCTGCGCATGACGTTCACCATCGTGGACGCAGATGGTCGTGCGGTCGGCACCGGCAAGGACCTCCCTGCGTTGCAGGACGCCCTCCGGTCGGACATGCGCAAGGCGGTGGCGAAAGCGTCCGGGACCACCGAATTGACCGCACTGACCTCGTTCCCGCCCGCCGGCCTCGCCAAGACCGTGACGAGTTCCGTGGACGGCCACCCGGTGGAGGGCTTCCCGGCGCTGGTCGACGAGGGCAAGACGGTCGGTGTCACGGTCTTTGCCTCGCCCGCCGACCAGGCGCGGGCGATGCGCGGCGGCACCCGCCGGCTGTTGGTGCTGGGCGCAGCGTCACCGCTGGCGCAGCTGCGCAATTCGCTGTCCCGTGAGCAACTGCTGAGCCTGGCCGCCACGCCCTACGGCTCCGTCGGCGCGCTGGTGGCCGACGCGACGGAGGCGGCGATCGATGCGCTCCTTGACTGGGCCGGCGGGCCGGCCTGGACCGGCGGGCCGGCCTGGACCCCGGAGGAATTCGACGCGCTGGCCCGGAAGATCACCCCGCAGCTGAACCGCTCGGTGCGGGACGTGGTCGTTGCCGCCGGACAGGCGCTGCGGGCTGCACACGACGCGGGCCGCGCGATCGACGACCTGTCCGATGGTCCGGTGGGGCCTGCCGTTTCCGACCTGCTGGCCGACATGCGCGCCCAGCTCGCAGCGGCGATCGCCGCCGGCTTCATCACCAGGACAGGAGCCGCGCACCTGCCCGACCTCACCCGATACCTGCAGGCGCTCGCGGTACGGGCCGGCAGGGTCCGCGACAACCCTGCGCGTGATCGGGAACGTCTCGCCGAGATCACCGACATCAGCAGGGTCGCCGAGGACAGCATCGCCGGGCTGCCCCCGGAGCGCGATGGCGATCCCGACGTCCAAGCGATGCGCAGACTGCTGCAGGAATACCGGATCGCCTTGTTCGCGCAACCGATGAAAACCGCCGTACCGGTGTCCGCCAAGCGGATCCAGGCCGCCGCGGCGGCCCTGTTGTCGAGTCGGTTCGGTACGCCGGGCGTGAACGGTCCGACGGCTCGGTCTGCTACGCCGCGAACGGCGGGAACGTCGACTGTGCAGGGCGTCACGGCCCGACGATGAAGCGGATCCGTCGAACGGTTGCGGTCCTGGCGATTGGTCTTGTCGCGCCGGCGTTGAACGCCTGCATCACCGCTGGCTCCGGACCGCCGACCACGCCAGCCGTCACCACTTCCCCGCCCGTTTCATCCTCGTCAGCGACGACCCCCACCTCCACCGGACCAACCGGGCCCACTGTTCCGACGGTCTCGAGCGGGCCGACGGTCTCGAGCGGGCCGACCGCGCCGAGCGGGCCGACGGAGACCATGGTGTGGATCCCGGCCGGAGATCACCGTGTTCCCGGTACTCTCGCGCTTCCGGCGCTCACGCCTGGTCGACCGGTGCCGGCAGTGCTGCTCTTGCACGGTGACCTGAGCAACCGCGACGAGAACGGCGACATGTTCGTCCGGTTGGCTGCAGCGCTGTCCGCACGGGGCATCGCGTCGTTACGCATCGACTTTGCCGGGTCCGGCGATTCGGAGGAGCCCGACTTGGCCTTGGACTACCCCGGTATGGTAGCCGACGCGACCGCATCGTTGTCGTACCTGCAGGACGATCCGCGGCTCGCGGCCGACCGCGTCGCCGTGCTGGGTTTGTCCCGAGGCGGCGGCATCGCGGCCACCCTGGCCGGGACGGTCCCGGGTGTCGCGGCTCTGGTCTCGTGGAGCGGCGCCGTCCAGAACGGGTACGACGAGGAGCCGGACCCACACGACGATGCCCGCGAGGACGGTTACGTAACAGTAGATCTCGGCGACCGCGAGTTCCGGCTGTCACTCGGCTGGTTCGACACCATCGAGGCCTCCCACCCGCTGCAGGACGTCCTGGGCTACACCGGACCGATTCTCGCCGTGGTGGGAACCGACGACAACATCGTGCCGCCCGAGGTATCCGACGCCTTCCTGGCCAGCGTGGCGAGCACCGACAAGACCCTGCACGCCATCGAGGGTGCCGACCACGGCTTCACCGACGAGGAAGCCTACGGCGACGAGGCCATCGCGGTGACCACCGACTGGTTGGCCAACCGGCTGCCCGCCTGACGGGTAGAGCCGCCGGTGCCCAAGGGGTTTGGAACGCGCACTCGGTTTGCTCGGCGTCTCGCCGGACGCATCAGCCGTGGTCCTGTGGTCGGGCAACCCGCCACAGGTTCGCGATGAGCCGCCGTGCGGGCGGCCCCTCTCGATCCGCGACCTACACCGGTGGGGTAGGCGGCGGAGTCGGCGTGACCGGCGGCGCCGGCGGCTGGTCGTCCCGACCGGCCACCTTGTCGACGAGGTCGTGAAGTTTGTCCTCGACCGGGTTGACCTTGTCGTGGCCGACCTTGTCTCCGACGAAATCGCCGGCCTTGGTGATCCCCTGCTTGATGGTGTCCGAGTGTTGCGCCGCGAGGTCCTGCGCCTTGTTCTTCAATTCCTCGAAATCAACCATGTTCATCTCCTTCGTTCGGATCGCCGGCTCGAGGTGACAGTAGCGCAGCGGCCGATCCCGGTGGGGACTCGCTCAGCGTAGGCGATAGGAAAGGCGCGGCACGTCGATGACGAATCCCTGCCGGTCCACAGTGATCTCATGATGTCCGGACGGTCCGATATGATCGATACGGGCACCGTCGGCCGTCACCGCGACCGTCTGGTAACGGTGGCTGACCGGCTCCACGGCCAGATCCGGGACCGTGACCTCCGCGACCGTGATCAACTCCTCGCCGTACCGTTCGTGCAGCCCAAGGCGTCGGATGGCCAGCGAATTGGTGAATGCGCTGACATTCAGGTCGATGTCAAAGGCGACATCGAGGTCGGACATCGGCGGCGACTTGCCGGCACCGTCGAGCCATGGTCCGCCGGGGGTGCGGGTCAGCGACAGGCCGCGTTCGCTGGACAGCGAGTCGCTGCGCACGGTGAGCCTGCGCGTGCGACCCGCGGCGTCGCACAACAACGAATACGACGCGCCCAGGCTCGCCCGGCCGACGACCACCAGATAGCCGCTCGCGCGCAGCCCTCGTTCACTGATCACCACCCGGACCGTCTCCAGGCGGCGACCGTCGTCCGAGGACCACGACAGAAACCACGCCGAGGACAAAGCGGCAGTCACCCCCCGTACCGTATCGGTCACCCGGCCGACGGGCGCGACACGACTGCAGGACCACTTGTCCAGGCTGCCGGGTATCGGGTATCGGGTATCGGGTATCGGGTAACGGAATTGACGGACCCGAATTACTCGCCCACGCTGACCTGCATGGGACATGTCGTATCCAGCAGCGTCAGCTACTGCCTGCCCGACGGCCGGCCATTGCTGGCCGATGTCTCGTTCCGCACAGGACCGGGCTCCGTCACCGCGCTGATCGGACCCAACGGGACCGGCAAGACCACGGTCATGCGGATCATTGCCGGGGAGATCCCTTGCGAGGACGGCAGTGTCGTCAGATCAGGCACCCTGGGTGTGATGCCCCAGTCCATCGGCTCGGTCCGGGACTCCTCGACCGTGCGGGACCTGCTGTTGTCCGTGTCGCCGGACCCGGTGCGCACCGCGGCCGCGGCGTTGGACGCGATCGAACTGGAGATGATGACGGACGACTCCGCTCAGGTCTCCTTGCGCTACGCGCACGCGCTCGCGGACTGGGCCGACGTCGACGGATACGGGCACGAGACGGCTTTCGATGTCGCCACCGTTTCTGCTTTGGGGGTGCCGTACGACCGCGCCAAGTACCGGGCGGTCACCAGCCTGTCGGGTGGGGAGCAGAAGCGGCTCATCCTGGAACTGCTGCTCGGCGGACCGGACGACGTGCTACTGCACGACGAGCCCGACAACTACCTCGACGTTCCGGCCAAGCAGTGGCTCGAGGAGCGACTGGCGGCCACCGCGAGGGCGGTGCTGTTGATCTCCCACGACCGCGAACTTCTCGCCCGCGCGGCCACCCGCATCGTCACGCTGGAACCGGGTGCCGTCGGCGCTTACGACTCCGGCCATCCAGATGCCCCACCCGCGGTAGCCACTGCGGCGAGCACAACGCCTGCAGATGCCTCTGGGGGATCGGACAACACAGATTCTGACGCCTCCACGTCAGATCCATGCCCATGGTCGGTCGTCGAGGACCTGGGCTCGAACTCTTCCTGGTCCCGCTGCGACAGCGGACCAGTGGGGCGTCGGCGAATATCGGACCGTATTGGTGCAAGGGTCTGGCGGGTGACCTCCCGCCAACCGCTCGCTGTGGTGCCGAACTTCCGCACGCATGGAGAAGGCTGTCCGCAAGACCATCAGCTCGATACCCGAGGACGCCCGGGTGTCCATCAGGTACCCGGGCGCGATCTTCGACGATGAGCAGCAGCAGTGGATATTCGACTCGCAGGTCGTCGAAAACCGGCGACACGGCATTCATCTCGCGTGGCCGCAAGCACCCGGTCCCCGCCCGGTGATCGTCCGCCGAGTCAAACGACTCAACCCGAAATCCTCCCCGCAACGTCAGGACGAGTTTTTCAGCGTCTACCGGCATCACGCCGAGTTCACCGTCAGCACCGAGCCGATGTGATCGCCGAGATCGCCACATGACCTGAATGGCCTGAATTTGCGACCATCCCGTGGAGCGCGACCGCTCCGGTGCGGGGACGCAACGTGCGGCCAGGGTCGCAGCCGGTCGATGGTGTTCGCTGGTCGGCGCCGGATCGTGCCACGATGGCGGGCGTGAATACCGTCCAGCCGCGCCGGTCGGAGCCTGTCGGGGCGCCGCCCCGTCCGGGCCGTCCCGGTCAGCCGGGTGGTGGCCGGAACGTTGCCCAGAGAAAACGGTCCGCAGGCGGCCCGCCGCCGGTCAGTTTCGCCGGGCTCACCGGCTCCGCTCTGGTGTTCGCGGGGTTGCTGCTGGCGGCTGCAGTGGTGGCGGCGGTCGTGGCCACCGGGGCAACCGAGCCGCAGCCGGTCACCGGATTGGACAGCTCCGGTCCCCTCGTACAGTTCGGCATCCCGGTGGCCCGCACGCTGCTCGACCTCGGTGCGGTCGCGACCGTCGGGATCGCGCTGCTCGCCCGACTGGTCGGCTTCGACCGACCCGAGAAGACCGAGACGGTGATGCGCCCGGCGCGTGGGGTCGGGTTGTGGGCGTCGGTGCTGTGGACCGTGTGTGCGCTGGTCTCGATCGTGCTGTTGACCGCGGAGCTCGAACCCGGAGCGGTCCCGACACCGGCAGCGATCTGGGCCTACCTGTCGAACATCCCCGCAGGCAAGGGGCTGCTGCTGTCCGCGGCATTCGGGCTCGTGTCGGTGTGGCTGGCGTGGTTGACGATTCGTCATGGCGAGAACGTGCCGGCCGAACTGCGAGCAGGGGTGGCGCTGTTCGGGTTGCTGCCGCTGTCACTGACGGGTCATGCATCGAACTGGATGTACCACGACCTGGGCATGGTTTCGATGGAGTTGCACGTGGTCGCGGCGACCGCGTGGGCGGGCGCGCTCGGCGCCGTGATCGTCTTCCTGAGTCGTCGCGCGGACTTGCTGGCGCGGGCGCTGCCGCGCTACTCGAAGCTGGCCACCTGCTGCGTGTTCCTGGTCGGGTTCACGGGGTTGTTCAACGGCCTGGTCGAGCTCGGGCTCTCACCGATCACATCACTGCCGTCGTCGTTGTGGACGACGCGGTACGGGGTGCTGGTGCTGACCAAGGCGGTGCTGATCGTGGTTATCGCGGCCCTGGCGATCGTGGTGCGCACCCGGCTGCTGCCGCAGATCGCCGCCGGTCGGCGGACCGCCGTCGCGGTGTGGTGCGGCTGGGAATTGGTCGTGCTGGCGTTGGCCTTCGCGGTCGCGGTGGTGCTTACCCGGGTGCCGGTCACACCGTTCTGAGCCCGCTCAGGTGAACCGCGGCGGTGTTCATGGTTGGGCGCTCGGCGAACCGCTGAAGGCCTGCACGATCGGGGCGAACCGCTCGACCTCGGCGGGCCCGGTCAGGTCCGGCAGGCTGACGAAAACGGTCTGCACGCCACGATCGGCCAGCAACCGGTAGCGCCCCACGTGCTGATCCACCGTTCCCGCGTGGTGGGCGGCGGCGTACGCCTTCGCCGAGGTGCGACCGCGATGCGCTTCGACGAGACGACTCACCTGGTCGGGGTCCGTGCCGACGATCGGGAGGTCGAGCACCGTGACCCGCAGGTCGTCGAGGGAGCGGCCCGCCCGCGCCAGATGGGCGCGCAGCACCTCGAGTTTGCGGTCGAGCACCGGCAACGACGAGCTCAGATTGCAGCCGTCGGCCAGCCTCGCCACGATCTCCAGGGTCCGGCGCTCGCCGCCGCCGCCCACGATGATCGGAATCCGACCCGGGCGGGGATAGCAGGTCGTCTCTGGTTGCCCGGCGTGCGGTTTGGTGCCGGGACCCCAGAACGCCCGGAGGGTGCCGATCGTCGTTTCCAGCGCGTCGAGCCGGGATTTCACGTCAGGGAACGGCAGGTCGTAGGCGGCGTGCTCCCGCTCGTACCACCCGGCGCCCAGCCCACAGAACGCCCGCCCGCCGGACACCGCGTCCAGGCTGGCGATGATCTTGGCCAGCAATGGGGCGGTTCGGAACGTCACCGGCGTCACCAACGCGCCCAGCTCGATAAGCTCGGTGACGCCGGCCAGATATCCCAGTGTGACGTAGGCCTCCGGGATGGCGTCCCACACCCGTCCCACCTGCGGGATCTGCAGCAGATGGTCCATCACCGCGACCGCCGCGAAGCCCGCCTGCTCGGCGGTCCTGGCGACGTCCGCGAGCCAGCTTCGTGGTGCGATCGGGTCGGGGCCCCAGGGGAATGACGAGATCTGCAGGGCAAAGCGCAGTCCTGCGGGTTGCTCGCGTTGCGCTGCGGCGGCCGCTCCGCCGCCGGGTGCGTGCGCCGGCTCCGGGACCGAGTCGGGCTCGGCGATCGTCACCAGATCGAATCCGTCGGCGGCCAGGTCGGCGGCGGCGGCCCTGCGGAACTGCGCCGCGAGTGCCGGCGCCGGGACCGGCCGGTCGCGAAGCCGGTTCCGTGCCCGGCAGAGGTCGAGCGCGGTGCTGAACCGGACCGCGACGACCGGGAGACCGGCCGCCCGGCCGACAGCGATCGCGGCGGCGCGCCGTGCCGCGTCCAGGCCGAGGGTGTCGATGACGGTGGTCAGACCGCGCCTGGTCCGCGCGGCCACGACGGCGTCCAGCACGGCGAACGCGTCGTCGGAGGCGTCCAGGTCACCCTCACCGCTGCCGACTACCGCCCGCAGCGCGTCGGAGGACACGATCTCGTTCGAGGCGAAGCGCTGCCGGGCCCAGGTGGTCTTGCCCGACCCGGACGGCCCGACCAGCACCACCAGCGCCGGGGTGGGGATCGCCGTCATCCGACGAGGGTAAGGCGATCGCCCGCCCCCGGCGCCCCCCTCGTTCGGCGCCCCCCCTCGTTCGGCGCGGATCAACATCACCGGCGTGGATGAAACAGTTGACTGCAGACACACCAGTCCCATGACGGCGATGATGAGCCGCGCCGACGATGATGATCCGCGCCACAAACGGGGCGGGTCCGCGCCGGACAGGGCGGGCGCTCAGGGTGAGCGGGAGGTGGTGGAGGCATCACGATCGGCGTCGGCCCAGCCGCCCAGGGCACCGCGGGCGTCTCGCAGCGGTTCCGGTCCGTACCGCATCGTCGGCCCAGGGGGCCGCGGCGTGTCCAGGCCGATCGTCCTTGCGGCGAGCAGCGTGACGCCCGCCCAGGTCAGCATCAGGCCTCCGCCGGCGAGCCAGACAGACGTCCACGCGATCGGAACCATGTACAAAGAGTTGCCGGCCTCGAACGCCTCCCGCAGCTGCGAGATCGACCGCGCAGCCAGGTCGGTCGGCGTCGACGACACCACCGTCTGCAGCCAGAGCGCCCCGTACCCGACCGCCGTCACCGCCACCGCACCGACAACGGCCCGCAGGTAGGTGTTCACCCCTAGCAGGACGACCGCGTCAAGGCAAACCCCAACCGCCAGCAACCAGAACGGCACCACGCCGGGCGGGAAGATCGTGAACGTGAGCAGCGGCCAGATCAGGCAGCGGTACGCGACATAAGCGCCGACCACCGCACTGGCGGTCCACCGCCAGCCGACCATGATCCGGGCCAGCACCAGCAGCGGCACGCAGATCGCGATCGCCCACACCGGGTAGACCCACGGCGCGATCGGCATCGCGAACGACTGAATCGCGACGTCGTCGACCGGCCGCCCGATCTGCGCGGCGGCGAAGCGCAGCAACTCCGGCTCGGCATAGGGCTGGCCGCGGAACCAGGACGCGACCTCGAGGATCCCGTACTCCTGCTGGCCTGTCGGAAAGAACATGTTCTCGAACATGAACGCCCAGAGCGCCAGTAGGCCGAGACGCCACTGCCGCGCGTAGCCGCCATCGCAGGGGTACGAGTGGTACCAGTTCCGGATGACGCCGGCGATCATCACTGCCGTGCCGCCGTACAACAACAGGTGTGACGGCGACCAGGCGGTGAGGTCGAGCCCGTTGACCCGGTGGTTGATGACGTCGATCGGCCCGGCCAGCACAAAGACCCCGGTGCCGACTTGCATGATCCGCAATGACCGCCGGTCCGCGCCGTACCCGGTGAAGGTGTGCGCCAGGACCAAACCGATCGCGATGCCGGTGCCGACGGTATTGAGGACGTGCGCTGCGGCGAGATCGTCACGCAGCCATTTGAAGTGCCAGGAGACATCCCAGGACGATCCGAGCAGCTTGAACGTCAGCGCGACCAACCATGTCCGCTGCATGAAAACCGCCAGCGACCGCGGGGTTTCGCGGCCCGGCTCACCGCGCGTCCAGTACGTGCGCATGAAGCCCGAGAGGCGGTGCATGAATCTCGTCCGTTCCTCGTGGGGGCCCGCCCGATCGGCCGGGCGACGGCGGTCGCCGCCGGGTAGCTGAGCACAGAATCTGCCGCCGAGTACCTGACCACAGAATCTGCTCGAAGGGTACGGGCGGACGGGGCCGCGATCGGAAACGCACACGGCGCCCGTTGTGAATCAACCTGCGCCGAACAGCCTGCCGAGCGCCTGCATCGCGCGACGCAGCGTGTCCGCCGGTGTGGCATCGGTGGTGGCCACCGCCCAGTGCAGCAGCGCCGCGAACGACGCAGCCGTGGTCGCGTCCGCGATCACCGTGGCCTCCAGCGATCCTGGCGGCAACTGCCACCGGGACTCGACATAACTGCGGAGTCGATCGCGGACGGCCAGCAGACCGACAGACCCGAACGAGCGGAGCTCTGGATGGCTGTTGACGATCTGTAGCCGGATGCGGGTGAGGCGAAGGCCGTCGCCCCTGGCCAGGAATGTGTCGGCCAGACATCGCTCGATCGAATGGGCGACAGCGTCGTCGAACGGTGCGGCGTCGAACGGTGCGGCGTCGAGCCGCCGACCCAGGTCCAGCAGGAACGAGTCGAACCCCTCCCAGACCAGGGCGGCCTTGACGGGGAAGTAACGGAACAGGCTGCGGCGGCTCACGCCCGCGGCCTGCGCTATGTCGTCCATGCTGGTCGCGTCGTAGCCGTTCGTCTCGAACAGCCGCACCGCGATGAGCGACACGTTGGCTGCGTCGATGCTGGTCGGCCGCCCCCGCTGCGCCGTTCGGGTATCCACCGGCCTGAATATATAGCACTGAGTGCAACAATGGTTCAGTTCGAACCGCCCGACGTTCGAGCAGCGGTCGCCCGTCGACAGAAGGACAGCTGATGCCAAGGATCGCCGTCGTTCTCGGCAGTACGCGGCACGGCAGGTTCGGGGACAAACCGGCAGGCTGGGTCGTGAGTCAGCTGGCCGCCCGCGGGGATCTGGACGTCGAGCTCATCGACCTGCGGGACCATCCGCTGCCACTGTTCGACGGTGCGCCGCCGGCGTACACGGGCCGCGACTACCCGACCGAGGACATCGCACGATTCGCCCGCCGGATCGACGCCGCCGACGGATTCGTGCTGCTCACCCCCGAGTACAACCACGGCTACCCGGCCGTGCTGAAGAACGCGATGGACCACACGTTCGTCGAATGGCAGCGCAAGCCGGTGGCGTTCGTCGGCTGGGGCAACGTGGGTGGCGCGCGGGCCATCGAGCAACTCAGGCTGGTTGCCGTCGAGTTCGAGATGGCACCCTTGCGTCACGCCGTGCACGTCCTGCCCGAGATGCTCCTCGCCGCCAGGGACGCTCCTGCCGAATCAGCGAACTCGATCTTCGCCCCGCTGCAACCCAAACTGGTCCGGCTCGCCGATGATCTCGCATGGTGGGCCGACGCCCTCGCTGTGGCAAGGACTGTCGCGGCGGCGGCCTGACAACAGGTGGTCCAGCACCGACCGGTCGCGCGCCCGGAACAGGGATCAAGTCCCCGCCGCCGCGCGCACCAGCGGTCCGGTCCACCGGGCGACGGGGGTGTCCAGGGCGATCACCGTCGCGGTGCGCAGCACTGCCGGATCCCGGACCACGTCGTCGATGACCCGTTGCAGGTCGGCATTGGATCGGGCGACCACCCCGACCATCAGGTCGGCCGATCCGGTGATGGTGTGCACTTCGAGCACCTCGGGAATCGACGCCAGGTGGCCCGTGACGTCGGCGCGTCCGCGACCCTGCGCGATCTCGAGCGACACGAACGCGGTGACGGGGTAGCCCAGCGCCGCCGGGTCGACGGTGGACGCGAAATCCGCGATCACCCC
>JADGOY010000207.1 GCA_017882715.1 Nakamurella sp.
AAGGAGAGTGCCGTGCCTGCCGCCAGCAAGGACAGCTTCGCCGCGAAGGACACGCTCACCGTGGGTGGGCAGAGTTACGAGATCTTCCGGATCGCCGACGTCAAGGGGCTGGAGAACGCCGCGCGGCTCCCGTTCTCGCTGAAGGTGCTGCTGGAGAACCTGGTCCGGACCGAGGACGGCGCGAACATCACCGCCGAGCACATCCAGGCGCTGGCCGACTGGGATCCGACCGCCCAACCGGACATCGAGATCCAGTTCACCCCGGCGCGGGTGATCATGCAGGACTTCACCGGGGTGCCGTGCGTCGTGGATCTGGCCACCATGCGCGAGGCGATGGCCGACCTCGGCGGCGACCCCGACCGGATCAATCCGCTGGCGCCCGCCGAAATGGTCATCGACCACTCCGTCATCGCCGATGTCTTCGGCCGCGCCGACGCTTTCGAGCGCAACGTCGAACTGGAGTACGAACGCAACCGTGAGCGCTACCAGTTCCTGCGCTGGGGGCAGACGGCGTTCGACGAGTTCAAGGTGGTGCCGCCGGGGACCGGCATCGTGCACCAGGTAAACATCGAGTACCTGGCCCGGGTGGTGATGGCCCGCGAGGTCAACGGAACCCTGCAGGCCTACCCGGACAGCTGCGTCGGCACCGACTCGCACACCACGATGGTCAACGGGATCGGCGTGCTGGGCTGGGGCGTCGGCGGCATCGAGGCCGAAGCGGCGATGCTGGGGCAGCCGGTGTCGATGCTGATCCCCCGGGTGGTCGGGTTCAAGCTGACCGGGGAGATCCCGCCGGGCACCACCGCCACCGATGTGGTGCTCACCATCACCGAGAAGCTGCGCCAGCACGGGGTCGTCGGCAAGTTCGTCGAGTTCTACGGTGCCGGCGTCAGCGCAGTGCCGCTGGCCAACCGGGCAACCATCGGCAACATGAGTCCGGAATTCGGCTCCACCGCGGCGATGTTCCCCATCGACGAGGAGACGACCAAGTACCTGCGGCTCACCGGCCGACCGGAGGAGCAGGTCGCGCTCGTCGAGACCTACGCGAAGGCGCAGGGCCTGTGGCACGACGCTGACAAGGAGCCGGTGTACTCCGAGTACCTGGAGCTGGACCTGTCCACCGTGGTGCCGTCGATCGCCGGCCCGAAGCGCCCGCAGGACCGCATCGAACTCTCCGACGCGAAAGCCTCGTTCCGCAAGGCCATCCACGACTACGTCGACCTGAGTGCCGACACCCCGCACACCAGGGTGGACGAGGCCAGCGAGGAGTCGTTCCCGGCCAGCGACCCGCCCGCCATCTCCTATGTCGATGAGGACGCCGACGCCGGCGTGGTGTCGGCGCTGGAATCGGCCGCCGAGGGATCCTCGGGGCGCCCGTCGAAGCCGACGGCTGTGGAGACTTCCGAGTACGGCAACTTCGTCCTCGACCACGGCGCAGTGGTGATCGCCGCGATCACCTCGTGCACGAACACGTCGAACCCGTCGGTGATGCTCGGCGCGGCGCTGCTGGCCCGAAACGCGGTGAACAAGGGCCTCACTGTCAAGCCCTGGGTGAAGACCACGATGGCTCCCGGGTCCCAGGTCGTCACCGATTACTACGAAAAAGCCGGCCTGTGGCCGTACCTGGAGAAGCTCGGCTACCACCTGGTGGGTTATGGCTGCACCACCTGTATCGGCAACTCCGGCCCACTGCCGGACGAGATCTCGGCGGCGGTGAACGAGGCCGACCTGACCGTGGTCTCGGTGCTCTCGGGTAACCGCAACTTCGAGGGCCGGATCAACCCTGACGTCAAGATGAACTACCTGGCTTCTCCCCCGCTGGTGATTGCCTACGCGCTGGCCGGCACCATGGATTTCGATTTCGAAACCCAACCGCTGGGTCAAGATGGCACAGGTACAGATGTCTATTTGAAGGACATCTGGCCCAACCTGCAAGAGATCCAGGAGACGATGGCCTCCTCGATCAACAAGGAGATGTTCGCCTCCAGCTACGCCGACGTCTTCGACGGTGGCGAGCGATGGAAGTCCCTGCCGACCCCGGAGGGCAAGACCTTCGAGTGGGATCCGGAATCCACCTACGTGCGTAAGCCTCCGTATTTCACTGACATGCCAGCGGTGCCGCCCGCTGTGACCGATATCTCGGGCGCTCGGGTGCTGGCCAAACTCGGCGACTCGGTGACCACGGACCACATCTCACCCGCAGGCGCGATCAAGGCGGACACCCCGGCCGGGCAGTATCTGACCGAGCACGGCATTGTGCGGAAGGATTTCAACTCCTACGGCTCGCGGCGTGGCAACCACGAGGTGATGATCCGCGGCACCTTTGCCAACATTCGCCTGCGTAACCAGTTGCTCAACGATGTGCAGGGCGGTTACACCCGCGACTTCACCCAGGAGGGCGCCCCCCAGGCGTTCATCTACGACGCCGCGCAGAACTACGCAGCGCAAGGCATTCCGCTGGTCGTGTTGGGCGGCAAGGAATATGGTTCCGGATCGTCCCGGGACTGGGCGGCCAAGGGCACGGCACTGCTGGGAGTGCGCGCGGTGATCGTCGAGTCATTCGAACGGATCCACCGCTCCAACCTGATCGGCATGGGCGTCATCCCGCTGCAGTTCCCGCCTGGCGAGACGGTGAAGACCCTCGGCTTGGACGGCGACGAGACGTTCGACATCTCGGGCATCACCGCGCTGAACGAGGGCCGGACGCCGCGCACGGTGAAGGTCACCGCGGCCAAGCCGTCCGGCGGCGTCGTGGAATTTGATGCGGTGGTACGCATCGACACCCCGGGTGAGGCGGATTACTACCGGAACGGCGGCATCATGCAGTACGTGCTCCGCAACCTGTTGGCGGCGGGTGGCTGACGCCGGCCCGGATCCATGCCACGCGTCAGCATCGATCACCTGCAGGCGCGCCGCCGCCAGATCCTTGACGGTGCCCGCGCCGCGTTCGCGCGGCACGGGTACGAAGGGGCAACCGTCCGGGTCCTGGAGCACCAGACCGGGCTGAGTCGCGGCGCCATCTTCCACCATTTCGCCGACAAGGACGCGCTGTTCATGGCACTGGCGGTCGAGGACGCCAATGCCATGGTGTGCACAGTCACCGAGCACGGCCTGGTCCAGGTGATGCGGGAGATGATCGGAGCGCCCGACCCGGGGCGGCTCGGCGTGCAACTCGAGGTCGCTCGCCGGGTGCGGACCGACGCCGGGTTCAAGGCCGGGTGGGCGCCGTATTCCGAACGGATCCAGCGGGCGACCCGAGCCCGGCTGGAACGCCAACGCGCCGCCGGATCGCTCCGGGCCGATGTCGACATCGAGCAGCTGGCCGGGTATCTCGAACTGGTGCGGGAAGGGCTGATCGCCCATCTGGCGGCCGGCCTTCCCACCGACCACCTCGACGGTGTGCTGGACGTCGTCGAAGGCGCGGTCCGGTCGCGCTGACCGTCCGCACCACCTGCCCGGAGCCGGACATCCGCTGCCATCGGCTGTTTCGGCGGCAGTGGCCTCAGCTGCGAGCCATCGCTCGGATCAAGCCGATCTGCGCCGACCGCTCGGCGGCGAGTTGGTCTGCCGCCGAGTTGACCAGGGCGCCGGCCAGCAGCGCGGTGATCGCCCGCACCGCCTGGGGTGGGCTCTCGATGAGCGCTGCCGTGAGGTCGGCGACCGCGCCGTCCAACTCCTCGACCGGTACACAGGCCAGCGCGAGGCCGATCCTGACCGCCTCGTCGCCGCTCACATGCCGACCGGTAGCGCAGATCTCCAGGGCGCGTTGATACCCCACCGATCTGACCAGCCGTGCCGTGCCACCCAGGTCCGGCACCAGCCCCAGGCCCACCTCGGCCATCCGGAACTGAGCGTCCTGGGCGACCACGATGAGATCGCAGGCAAGAGCAAGCTGAAATCCCGCACCCACCGCGTGGCCGGACACAGCGGCGATCGACACAAAACCGGGGTCGGACAACCAGGTGAATGCCTTCTGGAATCCGGCAATGGCGTCGTCGGCAACCGGCACCGGGGCATTGGCTATCCTGCCCAGCAAAGCCGCCGGCGACCGATCAAATGCCGAACGGTCAAGGCCAGCCGAGAACGATCGGCCCTCACCGCTGACGATGACGACACGAATCTCGCTGGGAATGTGAGATCCTATGTGCGCCAGCGCTTCCCAGGTCTCGGGAAGTTGAGCGTTGCGCACCTGCGGGCGATTCAAGGTCACCGTGGCGACCGGACCCTCGACCCGAAATGCTACATGTCCTCGATCCAGCAGGTCTGCCTTCATGCTCGGATTGATGTTGGGGTTGATGTTGGGGTGCGTCGCTTTCGCGGTCACTTCTTCTTGGAACGGGTGGCGCCACCCCGCCCGCGCAGCGGTACCTCGGCATCCAGCAACAGGCGATGGACAAATCCGTAGGAGCGGCCGGTTCCCTCGGCCAGCGCCCGGATGCTTTGTCCCTTCTCGTATTTCTTCCGCAGGTCGGCGGCGAGCTTGTCGCGAGCAGCGCCGGTGATGCGGGCTCCCTTCTTGATGGTGACCGTCTTGGCGCTCTTCGCTGTCGTTTTGGTCTCTGTGGCCACGGCGCCACCCCTTTGTAGGATGCCTCGTCGCATCATCGGTTGTTGGGTCCGGAGTCCATGATCGAACACATCGGGCAGGTCCGCCACCGGTGACGAGGGATTTGTCCGGTTCCGGCTGAACCGGGCCGGGCGGGGAGATGTCCGAGAACAACTCTGCAGCATCGACAGTGGCCGGCCGTCGCACCGCCGGCGTGCCCATCGGGCCGCCCGGTCAGGCCAGCTCGACCAGGTCCAGGTAGTCCGCCGACCAGTGATCTTCGGTGCCGTCGGGCAGCAGGATCACCCGCTCCGGATGCAGCGAGGTGACCGCTCCCGGATCGTGGGTGACGAGCACGACGGCACCGGCGTACCGGCGCAACGCATCCAGCACCTGCTCGCGGCTGGCCGGGTCCAGGTTGTTGGTGGGTTCGTCCAGCAGCAGCACGTTGGCGGCGGACGACACCAGTCCGGCCAGGGCGAGCCGGGTCTTCTCGCCGCCGGACAGCGTCCCTGCCGGCTGGTCCAGTTGCTCCCCGGAGAACAGGAACCCGCCGAGCAGGTTCCGCAGCTCCTGTGCGCCCGCGTCCGGTGCGGCCCGCCGGGTGTTCTCCCACACCGTGGACTCCGGGTCGATCGTCTCGTGCTCCTGCGCGTAGTAACCGATCCGGAGCCCGTGCCCGGCCAGCACCTCTCCGGTGTCCGGGGCCTCGAAACCGCCGAGCAGTTTGAGCAGGGTCGTCTTGCCGGCACCGTTCAGCCCGAGCACCACCACCCTGCTACCACGGTCGATGGCCAGGTCCACCCCGGTGAAGATCTCCAGCGACCCGTAGGACTTCGACAGGTTGGTCGCGGTCAGCGGGGTCCGTCCACAGGACGCGGGCTGCGGGAAACGGATCTTCGCCACCCGGTCCGCCACCCGGACCTCGTCCAGATCGGCGACCAGCCTCTCGGCCCGGCGGGCCATCTGATGGGCCGCCGCGGCCTTGGTGGCCTTGGCACCCAGCTTTGCCGCCTGCGCGAGCAACGCCGATGCCTTCTTCTCTGCGTTCGCCCGCTCCCGCCGGCGCCGTTGCTCGTCTGTCGCCCTGGCTTCCAGGTAGCGCGGCCACGTCATGTTGTAGACGTCCAGCTCGCCCCGGAGGGCGTCCAGGAACCACACCTTGTTGACCACCGCAGCCAGCAGGTCCACGTCATGGGAGATGATCACCACGCCGCCGGCGAAATGCCGCAGGTAGTCCCGTAGCCACACGACGGAATCGGCGTCGAGGTGGTTGGTCGGCTCGTCGAGCAGCAGCATGGTCTGCCCGGATTGATCGGCCGCGCCGCCGGTGCCTTCAGAAGTCGATGCCGCGAACAGGATCCTGGCCAATTCGACCCGCCGGCGTTGTCCGCCGGACAGCGTCCGCATCGGCTGGGCGAGCACCCGGTCGGGAAGCCCCAGGTTGGAACAGATCCGGGCGGCCTCGGACTCGGCCGCGTACCCGCCGAGGGCGGCGAAGCGCTCCTCGATCCGGCCGTAGCGAGCGGTGGCGGACTCCAGCCCCGCGGCGTCGGTGAGCTCGGCCATCTGGATCTGGACCTTCTCCAGGTCGGCCACCAGGGCGTCCAGGCCCCGCGCGGACAGCACCCGATCCTTGGCCGAGACGTCCAGATCACCCTCGCGGGGGTCCTGCGGCAGGTAGCCGACCGGCCCGGACCTGGTGACCGTTCCGCCGTACGGGCCGGCCTCGCCGGCCAGCACCCGCAACGTGGTTGTCTTGCCCGCGCCGTTGCGCCCGACGAGCCCGACCCGGTCGCCGTGGTGCAGCCGTAGCGTGGTGTCGGCCAACAGGATCCGGGTACCGGCCCGCAGTTCCAGGCCGGTTGCGGTGATCACGTGGCCGAAG
>JADGOY010000066.1 GCA_017882715.1 Nakamurella sp.
TCCCGGCGAGAAGGATTCGCCGTACCGCGCGAGACCGTGTCACGTGCGCCTTTCCTCTCGCCCGACGTGCCACCCGAGGGCAATCGCAGAATCCAGCCGCCGGGGCACCTCTCCCCGACACCGGGAGATTACCGTGCCGTTGTTGGATCCACCCGGCCGGGCAGGGTTCGCGGGCGCGTGTCGATGTCGATCTTTACTCGGTGCCGGCTCCGCGAGCCGGGCACCCACGCCCGGACATGAGGCGATCGGGCACGCCGGAGTGGACCGCGGTCCGTCGGACTGGCAGCGTGAGCCGCGATAATGAGTGAACCGGACTGGGAACGTGAACGTCGGCGGAGCATGGTCGATCCAACGAACAGGGTGGTGGCTGCTCGCGTGTGCGGACTCATGGGCTTTGTCTCGGGTACCGGCCGGGCCGGCGCAGCCGTCGACGCGATCGCGGCCGGGATGCGCTGCGCCCGTCATCGCGGCCCTGACGACGCCGGAACCTGGCACGACGCGGACGTGGTGTTCGGCTTCAACAGGTTGTCGATCATCGACATCGAGCATTCCCACCAGCCGTTGCGCTGGGGTCCACCGGAGTCCCCCGATCGGTACGCGCTGGTGTTCAACGGGGAGATCTACAACTATCTGGAGTTGAGAGAGGTGTTGAGGGCCGACCACGGAGCCTCGTTCAACACCGAGGGCGACGGTGAGGCGATCGTCGCGGCGTACCACCACTGGGGTCCCGACGCCGTAGCCCGGCTCCGCGGAATGTTCGCCTTCCTGATCTGGGACACCGACGACCGGGTCCTGTTCGGTGCCCGGGATCCGTTCGGCATCAAGCCGTTGTTCACCGCGAGCACCCCGGACGGTGTGGCGTTCTCGTCCGAGGCGAAGGGTTTGCGGGAACTCACCGGAACCGCCCGGGTGGACGTGCCGGCGCTGCAGCACTACCTGGTCCTGCAGTACGTGCCCGAACCGGCCACCATGGATTCCTCGATCCGCCGCATCGAATCGGGCACGCACTTCACCGTGCGTCCCGGCCGTCGGGTCCAGATCAGGCGGTACTTCCACCCGGTGTTCGCCGGACGGCCGGCGATCAGCGACGCCGAACGAACCGCTCTGTACCAGCGCATCGCGGCCGTCCTGGACGATTCGGTCGCCAAGCACATGCGTGCCGATGTCACGGTCGGATCGTTTCTGTCCGGCGGAATCGACTCGACCGCGATCGCCGCGCTGGCCAAGCGGTACAACCCCGACCTGATGACGTTCACCACCGGTTTCGACCGCGAAGGCTTTTCCGAGGTCGACGTCGCCGCCGAATCCGCGGCAGCGATCGGTGTGCGGCACGTCGTCCGGACGGTGTCCGAGACCGAACTGACCGAGACGCTGCCATTGATCGTCTGGTACCTGGATGATCCGGTGGCCGACCCCGCGCTGGTCCCGCTGTACTTCGTGGCCAACGAGGCCCGCAAGCACGTCAAGGTGGTGCTCTCCGGCGAGGGTGCCGACGAATTGTTCGGCGGTTACAACATCTATCGGGAGCCGATGAGCCTGAATCGGCTCACCTCCCTGCCGGGCAACATGCGCCGTGGGCTGGCTGCGGTCGGACGCGCGCTGCCGCAGGGCTTCCGCGGTCAGGACATGCTCCGGCGCGGCTCGCTCGACCTGGAGGATCGGTACTACGGCAACGCGCGGATCTTCCGCGAGGAACAGCTTGCGGGCCTGCTGCGGACCTACGACCCGGCCAGTTCGTTCCGGGACGTCACCGATCCGGTCTACGCGCAGACCACCGAGATCGACCCGATCGCCCGTATGCAGCACGTCGACCTGTTCACCTGGCTGCGTGGGGACATCCTGGTCAAGGCGGACAAGATGACCATGGCCAACTCGCTGGAGCTACGGGTCCCGTTCCTGGACACCGAGGTCTTCGATGTGGCGCGCGCCATTCCGGCGGACCAGAAGGTGACGAAACAAACGACGAAGCTGGCCTTACGGCGGGCACTGGAGCTGATCGTGCCGCCGCACGTGCTGCACCGGCGCAAACTGGGTTTCCCGGTGCCGATCCGGCACTACCTGGCCGGCGACTCGTACGAATGGGCGCGGTTGATCATCACGTCCGCACAGACCGACGAGTACCTCGACCCGGCGGCGGTACTGGCGATGCTCGACGCCCACAAGGCCGGCGAGGCCGACCATTCCCGGCGGATCTGGACGATCCTGGTGTTCCAGATCTGGCACGGCATCTTCGTCACCGGTGCGATCAGCCCGAAGATCCCGGAACCGCAGTACCCCGTCCGGCTCTGACCCAGCGCCTCCATTTCGCGCGGATCAACATCCATCGCGCGGATCACAGTGGCCTTTGTGGGACTGTTGTGACGCAAGTCAACAGTTTCACCCGCGCGGCGGAAGATGATCCGCGCCGCGGGGCCGCGGCGGCAGCCGACCAGCCTCTATCCCGAGGTCCAGCCCAGCGCGTGCACGATGTCGGTGGCCGCGTCATCGCCGTAGCAGTCGGCCAACCGAACCCGCGCTGTGACGTGGTCCAGGTGGTACTCCTGGGTGCCGACGGTCTCCAGGGTCAGAGTCGCCATCAGCGAACCGAGCTGCGCCGACCGCTGCATTGTCAGCCCGCTCGCCTGCCCGGCCAGAAAGCCCGCGCGGAACGCGTCACCCACTCCGGTCGGGTCGGTTTTCGCGTGCTCGGGCAGGGCCGACACCGCCAGCCGACTGCCGTCGGAGGCCACGATCTCCGCGCCCTCGGAACCCAGCGTGGTCACCCGGTACTCGACGGCCCGCAAGACCTTATCGTCGGTCCAGCCGGTCTTGGACCGCAACAGGCCCAATTCGTAGTCGTTGGTGAACAGCAGGCTGGCCCCGGTCACCAGCGATGCCGCGTCCACTCCGTCCATCCGGGCGAGCTGCTGGGACGGATCCGCAGCGAACACGTAGCCGCGCTGCCGGCATTCCTCGGAGTGCCTGACCATTGCCTCGGGATCGTCGGCGCTGATCATCACCAGGTCGAGCCCGCCGTAGGCGTTCGCGATGGGCAGTAGCTCGATTTCCCGCGCCCGGGCCATCGCGCCGGCGTAGAACGACGCGATCTGGTTCATCTCTTCGTCGGTGGTGCAGACGAAGCGGGCAGTCTGGACATCGGGGCACAGGTGCACCCGGGAGCAGTCCACACCGTGCCGGGACAGCCAGCTCTCGTAATCGGCGAAGTCGGCACCCGCGGCGCCGACCAGGATCGGGCGCAGGCCGAGCTTGGCCATCCCGAAGCAGATGTTCGGCGCCACTCCGCCACGGCGCACCACCAAGTCGTCCACCAGGAAGGACAGCGACACGCGGTGCAGCTGATCGGGCAGCAACGACTCGGAGAACCGACCCGGGAAGTGCATCAGGTGGTCGGTGGCAATGGATCCGGTGACGGCGATACGCATGGTCAGCTCCCGCTGTAGTCGCCAAGGGACACGGCGTGCGAAGGTGGCGCCGTGCGTGTCCGGCCCGCGCTCGACCTTACCGGGCGACGGGGGGCTGCCCTCGACATCCGGGCACAATCATCCACGTCGCTAAGTTGATGACGGTCGAAGGGACGAGTCGCCAGCGGTCCCCAGACGCCAGAAAACCCCCGGCCGGTGGCCGGGGGCCTGCTGTTGATCGAACGAGCGAGAGTCAGTGGAAGGAATCTCCACAGGCGCAGGAGTTCTGTGCATTGGGATTGTCGATCGTGAACCCCTGCTTCTCGATGGTGTCGACGAAGTCGATGACAGCTCCGTCCAGGTAGGGCTTGGACATCCGGTCGACCGCAAGCCCGATGCCCCCGAAGTCGACCAGCGCGTCGCCGTCCAGCGTCCGGTCGTCGAAGAACAGCTCGTAGCGCAGGCCCGAGCACCCTCCGGGCTGCACGGCGATGCGCAGCACCATGTCGGCGCTGCCGTCCCGCTCCAGCAGTCCCTTGGCCTTGGCGGCCGCCGCATCCGAGAGGGTGACGCCGTGCGCCGGCGCAACAACCTCGGCGCTGGTGGTGTCAACAGCGGTCATGTCTCAACTCCTCTATGGTGGCGATCGCGCTCGGCG
The DNA here is from genome assembly GCA_017882715.1 of Nakamurella sp. Taxonomy (GTDB): domain Bacteria; phylum Actinomycetota; class Actinomycetes; order Mycobacteriales; family Nakamurellaceae; genus Nakamurella. Next base: position 4,060 of record JADGOY010000066.1, read on the forward strand.
CGACGATCGTGACTCGGTCCGGTCTGCAACGCGGTAACACTGTTGATGATGCCATGCTCGCGGACGAAAATGGCACTCTGCGCACGTCTGATATCCCCTTCAACCTGCGTGTCGGCCGTCTCATTCCCCCACCAGTCCGCCACCCGAATGTCCCGGCGCCCGGAACCTCGTTGCCGGTTCCGGGAAAAGCGTGGCCTGCTGGCGACGTCATCTAGGCTTCCGATGTGAGTTTCCTGCGCCGCAAGCCCACCGACCAGACAGCCGCTAGAGCGGCCGCACCGGCAGAGCAACCCGCCCCGCCAGTCGGCAAGGGACGCCCGACACCCAAGCGGCGCGAGGCCGAAGGGCGTCGGGGTCCGGTGGCGCCTCCGCCGAAGACGCAGCGCGAGGCGATCAAACGGTCCAAGGAACAGGGCAAGGCGCTGACCAAGGAAGAGAAGCGGGCGCTGGCGGCCGAGCGCCGCGAGCGGATGATGAGCGGTGACGAGAAGTACGTCCTGCCGCGCGACCGGGGCCCGGTCCGGGCGTATGTCCGTGACTTGGTGGATGCGCGTCGCAACATCGCCGGGATCCTGCTCCCGATCGCTGTGCTGTCGTTCGTCATCCTGCTGATCCCGTTCCCGGCGGTCCAGCAATACGGCCCTTTGGTGCTGCTGATCGCGATCTTCGCGGCGGTCATCGACACGGTCATCTTCGCGCGGCAGATCTCCCAGAAGGTGCACGCCAGGTTTCCTCAGGGTGACAGCTCCGACCTTTCCACCAAGGGCTCGGCACTGGGTTTCTACGCGTTCAACCGAGCCTGTTTGATCCGCCGATGGAGGGTTCCGCGTCCGCGAGTCCAAGCCGGCACGAAGATCAGCTGAGTCGCTCGACAAGTGACCGAGGTGGTCGGCCGCGAAAGCGGGATGGTGGTGTGAACAGCAGTGGGTGACGAACTGCAACGCGCAGTTGCCGCACAGTCGGAATCGGTGCTGCGCCGCTTCTTCGGTGCTGATGGCAGGCTCGCGACGATGCCGGCCAAACAATCCCGGAAGCTCGCGGTGTTCGACCTGATCGCGCAGCGATTCGTGCCAGGAGTTCGCTACACCGAACTCGAGGTCAACCGGGAGCTCATGCAGCTCTACGAGGACTACGTGTCCCTGCGTCGAGGTCTGGTGGACTTCGGCATGTTGGATCGCGCCGACGGCTGGTATTGGCGCAGCGGCGGTTCGGTCGATGCGGCGGGTTCGGTCGATGCGGCGGGTTCGGTCGATGTCGGGGCCGCGGCCGGCGAGCGTACGAAACGCTCGATCAGCGCGCCGGCCACCCGCGGCTCCGACACCCGTCCTGGACCGGCAGCACCGGCGGGGCCGACACTGTCGGTCCGCGGCGCCGCCCGGCGCGAGGCCATCGTGGCCGCCGCGGCCAAGCTGTTCGCCGAGAACGGTTACGCCGCAGTGGGAATGGACGACATCGGGGCAGCTGCCGGGGTCACCGGGCCCGCCATCTACCGTCATTTCGAAGCCAAGGCCGCCGTGCTGACGGAGGTCTTCGATCGGGTCATCAGCACGGTGGACACCGAACCCGACCCTGCTGACGAGTCGATGCCCCACACGTGGCCAGATCCGACCGAACGGCTGCGCCGTCAGGTCGAGCGCTACGCCGCCGGGGTGTCGCGCCAGCGTCGGCTGATGGCCGTGTTCGTCCGGGAGGTGCACCACCTGCGACCGGATCACCGCGACCGGCTCCGCGACCGGCAGCGGGCACTGGTCGGTCGTTGGCGCAGCCTGCTCGCCGCGGTGCATCCGGACTGGTCCACCGAACGGGTCCGCACCGCGGTGCACGGCGTCTTCGGCATGGTCAACACCGTGGGCACGTTCGAATCACCGTTGGCCAACGACGAACTCGCGGATGTCCTCGCCGACCTGGCGATGGCGGCCTTCCAGCTTCCGCCGGTTGCTCAGCACTGACCCGCGACTCACCAGCGACTGATGCGTGATGCACCCGCGACTCATCAGCGCGCGGTGCCGGGCACGCCGACCGGCTTCACCAACATTCCAGGCGGTTGAGCAGCACTGTCAGGTGCCGGTAGACCGGTCAGAGCGAGAGGTAGCGCTTGAGTTCCTGGGGCGTCACCTGGCGGCGGTAGTCCTCCCATTCCGTCCGCTTGTTGCGCAGGAAGAAGTCGAACACGTGCTCCCCCAACGCTTCTGCCACCAGTTCGGAACCCTCCATCACCGTCAGCGCGGACTCCAGTGACGTCGGCAGCTTCTGATATCCCATTGCCCTGCGCTCGACCTCCGACAGCGACCACACGTTGTCCTCGGCCGGGGCCGGCAGCTCGTACTCCTCACGGATGCCCTTCAGACCGGCCGCGATCACCACCGTGTACATCAGATAGGGGTTGCAGGCCGAATCCGGGAGCCGGAACTCCAGCCGCTGACTGGAGGACTTGCCCGGTGAGTAGTTGGGCACCCGGACCAGCGCCGATCGGTTGGCGGTTCCCCAGGACGCGGTCGTCGGCGCTTCGTCACCGACGACCAGCCGCTTGTACGAGTTGACCCACTGGCACGACACGGCGGTGATCTCCGGTGCGTGCCGCAGCACGCCGGCCAGAAAAGCCTTGCCCGTGGCCGACAGTTGGTATTCGTCATCCGGGTTGTGGAACGCATTCGTCTCCCCGTCGAACAGCGAGAAGTGTGTGTGCATGGCCGATCCGGGGTATTCGACGAACGGTTTCGGCATGAACGAGGCCCGCACCCCCTGGGTCAGTGCCACCTCCTTCACCACGTAACGGAACGACATGATGTTGTCCGCCATGGTCAGCGCGTCGGCATATCGCAGATCGATCTCTTGCTGGCCGGGCGCCCCCTCGTGATGGGAGAACTCGACCGAGATGCCCATCGCTTCGAGGGTTTCGATCGCCCGACGGCGGAAGTGCGGGGCTGCGTCGTGCGATGCCTGGTCGAAAAACCCGCCCGTATCTGCCGGCTCCGGCACCGACCCGTCATCCGGCAGGTCCTTGAGCAGGAAGAACTCGATCTCCGGGTGGACATAGCAGGTGAAACCCATCGCGGCGGCCTCACCCATCGCCCGGCGCAGCACGTGCCGCGGGTCGGCCCACGACGGTGAACCGTCGGGCATCGTGATGTCGCAGAACATCCGTGCCGAGTACACCCGCCCGGCGTCCGCCTCCCACGGCAGCACCTGGAAGGTGGCCGGATCGGGACGGGCCACCATGTCTGATTCGAAAACCCGGGCAAAGCCCTCGATAGCCGAACCGTCGAACCCGATTCCCTCGCTGAAGGCGCCCTCGAGTTCGGCGGGAGCAACCGCCACCGACTTGAGGAACCCGAGCACGTCGGTGAACCACAAGCGGACAAAACGGATGTCCCGTTCCTCGAGGGTGCGTAGGACGAACTGCTGCTGACGGTCCATGAGCACACCTTATGTAGGTCCTGTTTCGCAGGCATTGCCGCACCCATCACACGGATCCTCCGGCGACGATGACGTACCGTGACCGAATGGTCAGATCCGATGCCGCCGAGCCGGTCGCGATCAGGCCCGACGTCACGGATGGGGTGCACCGTCCACTCCTGTTCGGCGGGCCGATTCAGGCCGGTGACGCGGTCGAGCGGAGCGGGCCGGACGTGGGTGCGGACGACGTCGTGTTTCACCTGCCCGATCTGGATCACGCACTCGACGGTGTCCGTCTGGAGGTCGACTGGGTGCTGGACGGTGTCGATCCCGAGTTCGTGTGGGACGCAGGCAGCTGGATACTGCGGCTGCCGCGGCCGGCCGCCTGGCGGCTGGAATATCAGCTGACCTTGCGCCGGGGCGATGACACCGTCTGGACCGCAGACCCGGGCAATCCGCGGCGGGCGCCCAACCCGTTCGGCGACAAGTCCGAGATCCGGTTCCCCGACTACCGCGAGCCGGCGTGGCTGGTGACGCCAGTGGCCGGGCCGGTCCGCCGCGTCGAGACCCCGACGGGCCGGCTGTCCGAGCCAGTGCCGGTGCGGCTGTGGTCGCCGTCGGGCCTGTCATCGGACAGGGCGGCTCCGTTGCTGCTGGCGCACGACGGGTCGGACATGGCCGATCGCGGCTCGTTGCTCGCGTGGGCTTCGGCGATGTCGTTGACCAGACCGATCCGGGTCGCGCTGCTCGACCCGGCGCCGGGACTGCGCAACGACTGGTATGCCGCCGATACCGACTACACAGACCACGTCGCGGAGGTCGTGCTGCCGGCGTTGACTGCACTGGTGCGCACCGGACCGGTGATCGGGCTGGGCGTCAGCCTGGGCGCGCTGAGCATGCTCACCTTGCAGCGCAGGCACCCGGCGTCCATCTCGGCGCTGGCATTGCAGTCCGGCTCGTACTTCACCCGGCGTCTGGACTCGCAGGAGAGCAACTTCGCGCACTTCGAGCAGATCTGCGCAGCGGTCGGGCTCATCGGTTCCGAGCCGGACCGGACCGCGGTGACGGCCCCGCGCCCGGTGCCCGTGATGATGACGTGCGGCGCGATCGAGGAGAACCTGAACAACAACAAGCAGATGGCGGCCGTTCTGCAGCGCCGGCGTCATCCGGTGACGCTGCGAGTCGTCCCCGACGCACACACCATGATCGGCTGGCGGGACGCCTGGTTCCCCGAGCTCGATGATCTCGTCGGCGCGCTGCACTGACCCCCTCCGTTCGCGCGGATCAACTTCCCGCGCGCGGCACAACTCGGCTACTCCGGTCACTCTGGTCCCATTCCGGCGGACTTGATGCGCGCCCGGGAAGTTGATCCGCGCCAATGATGGCGAGCCTGGGGTCCGCAGGCGGGCGCGAGAGCCGCCTTGCGAGGATGTACGCTCGCCGAACGTAAGGGATCGAGCACATGACGCGCACCGAATACCACCGCATCGACGCACCGTCCCTGGGTGGTTCAGGGGAGATCGCGCTGCACGGCCACTGGGGGCGGCCGGTGATCTGGTTTCCCTCCGAGGGCGGGGCGTCGTGGGACTTCGAGGCCAACGGCATGCTGGATGCCGTGCGTCCGGCCATCGACGACGGCCGGATCACCGTGTTCTGCGTGCCATCGTTCGACTCGTCGTCATGGTCGGCCTCGTGGATGCCGCTGACCGACCGAGCCCGCAACCACCGGCGCTATGAGGACTGGATCATCTGGCAGGTGGTGCCCTTCATCCGGGACCGCTGCGGGGGTAGGGACGACGTTGCGACCGCCGGACCCTCGCTCGGCGCGTTTCACGCCATCCTGTTCGCGCTCCGGCATCCACACGTCTTCGACCGCGCGGTGGCGTTCTCCGGGAACTACGACCCGTGGTCCTGGCGCGCGTGGGGTCCGTCGGACGACGAGACCTACTTCACCAGCCCGCTGCAGTTCGTACCTGGTCTGCACGGCGGCCACCTGGACTATCTGCGCTCGCGGCTGTTCCTCACCCTGGTGGTGGGCAGCGGAATGTGGGAAGACACCACCGGGGCGAATTACTCGACGCACACGCTGGCCGGCGTGCTGGCCGACAAGCAGATCCCGCACGAGTTCTTCGTGTGGGGCCATGAGTGGCCGCACGATTGGCCGAGTTGGCGGGCGCAGGCCGCGATCTACGTGTCGGCCCTGGGGTGAGCCGGCAGGCACGGACAACCGATCACAACGCTGTCGGATCGGGGCAGGTAGCGTGGCCCGACGGCCAGACGCGGATCCATCGCCAGTTTCCGGCCCGGACCCGCCGACTGCCGTCGCCGTGCAACCGTTCCGCAGACAGGATCAGCCGATGACCGTTCCCGCCGCGTGGCTGCGTCGTGACTCCACCACTCATCTGATCGGGCTGCTGTTGGGTACCGAGAACGACTGGCCGCGTGCCTTCGAGACGTTGACGAAACGGTTGGACCCGATCAGCCATCACGGTCGGCAGCACCATGTCGATACCGAGCGGATCACCGTCGAGCCGTTCGACCTGCGCTCGCCGGTGCGCTACGACGTCGTCATCGATCGGCTTGCCTGGTGGTATTACCATCCGCGGGAATGGCTGAAAAAGGCGGCGCTGGTCAACGACACGTATTTGATCAACAACCCTTTCACGTTCCAGGCCATGGAGAAGCACTCCGCTTACTGCGCCATGATCCGGCTCGGATTCGACATCCCCGCGACCGTGCTGGTGCCGTACAAGAACCCCGTCGACCACGAGAAGTGGGCGTACACCGCAGAGACCTACAACCTGTCCTTCGATCTCGACGAGGTCGCTTCGCGCGTTGGCTACCCGATGTACATGAAGCCGTTCGACGGCGGCGCCTGGAGAGGAGTCTCGCGGATCGACGACAACGCCGCCCTGCATCGCGCGTATGACGAATCCGGGCAGATGCTGATGCACCTTCAGGCCGCGGCCGAGTACGACTCGTTCGCCCGGTCGCTGACCATCGGCCCGGAAACCAAGATCATGCGGTTCCGGCCGGAGCTGCCGATGCACCACCGGTACGAGGTGTCGCACGGGTTCCTGCCACCCGAGGCCGGCATGGAGATCCTGACCATGTCCCGCACCATCAACGCGTTCTTCCGCTGGGAGTTCAACTCCTGTGAGTCACTGGTGACCGGGACCAGTGTGCGGCCGATCGACTACGCCAACGCCTGCCCCGACATTGCGATCACGTCGCTGCACTACTATTTTCCGTGGGCGATCACTCAACTGGTGGCGTGGTCGGTGTTCTGCGCGGTGACCGGCCGGCGCCCACGGGTGGACACCAATACCAGGGAATGGTTCAACGTCGCCGACGATCCGGACTTGAACTGGTCGGACAAGCTGGGTCGGTACGCGCTCATGGCCGACCAGTACTTCGAAGCCGATCGCTATCGCGAGTTCTGCTCGACCGCGCTGGCCTCGCTGCCGGAGATCGTCTACGACTGGATCACCTCGGCCGAGTTCGACGCCCTGCTGCTGGAGACGGTCCGGGCCACCTATCCCCCACACGAGCACGAAAAGTTCCTGGCGCATTTCAGTGGGCTGATCGGGCTATGGGTGGCCGACCACCGGTAACCGCGGCCTTCGGGCGACACGCCCCGAACCGGCGAATCCTGAGGCAACAAGTCCGAGTCGGCAATTCCTGAGTCGGCGAATTCTCAGTCCGCCAACCGTTCCCGCAACCCGGCCAGCATCGCCCGGCATGTCAGGTCGTCGAACCACCCACCGACGACGCCCATCAGCCCGGGCCGATGCAACCCGGCCAGGCGCAGCCGCAACTGCAGCCGGCTTCGGTCGCCCGGCAGGTCCTCGAGCACCAGGGCCCAGCTCGCCTGGATCTGCCCGCGCCGGGTCCGCCTGGCCGAGGTGAAGGCCAAGGTGCGGGGTGGCTCGAGGATGCTCACCTCGAACTCGGGATCGCCGGGACCGTAGTCGGGAATCCGATCCCCGACGGCCACCTGCTGCCAGCCGGCCTCGATGTGACGCAGGGCCCGTCGGCGGCGTGGGATCAGCCGTTCCACCGATCGAGTCAGGTACCACCCGCCGCGAGCCTTGCCGAGCTGCACGAGCCAGGGCCACACCATCGCCGCCGATGCCGGCAGCGATCCCCCCCGATCCATCACGACCTGCGCACCGGGCACCAAATCGTCACCGGGTAGGACACGGGCCACTTCCTCGTCGGTGACCCCGGACCGACGCGCGGTCCGCACGGCACGCGACATGCCGGCCGCCACCAGAGCCCCGAGGACAGTCACCGAGGCGGTCCTCAGGGCGACCGATCCGGTCACGGGCACGTCGTGCCCTCGGCGGGCAATTCGAGGGTGATGAGGTATTTGTTGGCGATCTTGTCCACGCAGCTGATTCCCGCGCCGAGATAGGCCGTGTGCCGAGTGCCTTCCACTGTGAGCAGGACCGCGCCGAGATCCTTGGCGAGATCCACCCCTTGCTGATAGGGCGTGGCCGGGTCCCCCGTGGTGGAGATGACCAGCATCTGCGGCAATCCCGACACGTTCGGTACATGCGGCTGCATCGTCGGTGGCACCGGCCAGAAGGCACAGATGTCCTGAAGTGCGCCTGCTGGGTCGCCACTGTCCAGGAAGGGTGCAGCGGCGGCGTAGTCGGCGTTGAGCTTCGTCACCGCAGCCAGATCCGTGACGATGGGAGCATCCACGCACCGGACCGCATTGAAGGCCTGCAGGGCTGGCGCGTAGTGCCCGGTGCTGTCGCGTTCGTAGTAGTAGTCGGCCAGCGCCATCAGGACACTCCCGTCGCCCTGTGACAGCTTGAGGAGAGCGGTGGCCAGCGTTGGCCAGAGCTCGTTGACATACAGCGCCTGCGTGGTTCCGGTGTTCGCGTCCTGGAAGGACAACGCGCGTCCGTCGGACAGCGTCAGCGGCTTGTCCAGCAAGGGACGGACCAGCGACTGATACACCTGGGTCGCCGTGCCAGGGTCCGTGCCCAACACGCAGCTGGCCTGCTTGACGCACCATGCGGCGAATTCGTCGAAGGCATTCTGGAACCCTTTGGCCTGCCCAAGGGATACCGCCACCTGGTCCTGGTTGGGATCGACCGCTCCGTCCAGGATCGTCGCGCGCACATTCTGTGGGAACTGCTCGGCGTAGACGGTGCCGATGCTGGTGCCGTACGAGAACCCCACGTAGGTCAGCTTGTCGTCGCCCAGAGAAGCCCGCAGCACGTCGAGATCCTTGGCCACATCCCGAGTTCCGATGTTCGCCAGGAAAGTGGTGCCATCGATACCGTCATCGGCTCCGGTACGCGCGGCACACTGCCCCGCAATGGTTTTCAGCGCGGCGTTCGCCGCGTCGACCTCGGCCTGGGTACGGGTTCGCCAGGCCGTGGCGCGAAAGGTGTCCCATTCGGCATCGGTCTGGCAGCTGACGCTGGGTTGGGAGGCGCCGACTCCGCGCGGATCGAACCCGACGAGGTCGAAGCTCTGGTTGAGTTCGGCGAGCGTCGCGTCGGTGACTTTTTGAGCGTCGGTTTTCGAGTCGCTCGGCGCGTAAAAGTAGGCAACCGTGTCCATTCCGGACACACCGGGGCCCCCCGGATCGAAGACCGCCGAACCGATGCGGCCGGCCTGGTCCGTCGCTACCTTGCGGAGCACCCCAACGGTCGCCGTGGGTACCGACGACCCGGCAGCGGCATCCTCATAGGACACCGGAACAGTCAGCCGGGCGCACTGCAGCGACGCGGACCGGTAGACATTCTTCTGGTCAGCAGAGGCCGCATAGCTCGCGCAGGGGCCCCAGGACAATTGCTGCGAGTAGTAGGACTCGAGCCCGGCCGGCACTGGCCCGGCCGGTGACGCAGAGATCGAGGTGGCCGGCGCAGACGACCCGGTCGAGGTACTGCCCCTGGGGGCCGTGGTAGTGCCGCCGGTCGACGTCGTCTGACTCCCGGCGACGACGCCGGTGCCACTGATCGTGCTCGAGCAGCCGACGAGAACTGCGAGCGCCGCCAGGAAGACCGTGACGAGCGTTCCCCCGGGGCGCCGCGACCGGATGCGAGGACGACGGCTGACCATCGCACGATCATGCCATCGACCCCCGACAGCCGGGGTTGCGCCGCGGCCGAGCAGCCGCCGCAACGCTGTGTTCAGCCCTGCAGCCAAGGGGGTGAACGCCAACCCGATCACGAACAGCTGGTGCGTGGCGCAGGAAACTGGAGAGCGGTGAGGTACGCGGTCCCGATCTCGTTGACGCAGAGACGTCCTCCGGATACGGGTACCTTGGTGCCCCGCGCCGTCGGCACGGTAGCGCCGAACGTCGCGGCCAGGGCGACCCTGAAACTGAACTGGTGCGGCGTTGGCGTGTCTGCGGCCAAGGAGATGATCAATGCCGCAGCCGGCCGGGAATGTTGGGCCCGTGCCGCTCACACGGCACTGCCGCCCCGGCTGCTCGGTGCCGGTTGCCGTGCAGGAGATCGGCAGCAGAGCTGACGCTCCCGGCAAGTGGTAGCCAAGAGTTTCTCGGGGACCCGATGCAGGCCGACCCGGGCCGTGCCGCGGCATCACCATTGGCACGGCACGATCTGACCAAGGAGGTGCGCCATGGCGAACAGCACACGGCCCAGCCGGTTCTCGCCGACGAGGGTGGCGAACTGCAACTGCAGCTGCAGCCGGTCGGCGCGGAATTCAAGATCCTCCGGCGGTTCGGCTACCGCGACCCGCACTACCCGGAGCCGTTCATCATTCCGGCCGATCCGGTGAACTTCCGAACCGATCTCGCCTCCATTCCGTGGTTCTTCGCTTGGCTGGTGCCCGGTCTGGGCACCCATCTGCCGGCCATCCTGGTGCATGACGCGCTCGTGTTGTCCAAGGGCGAGCCGCCCGCGCACATCGGCCCGGCGGTGACCAGGGAGCAGGCCCCACCGGATCCTGCGGCACGCGATGGCCAGCCTCGGCACACCGATCATCCGGCGCTGGCTGATCTGGACGGGGGTCACCCTGGCCACCGCGATGACGAACCTCGAGCCCCGGTGGTATTGGCCGACCGTGGTGATCGGCTCGCTGCTGATCATCGTCTCGCTGGGCACAGTGGCCACCCTCGACCTGTTGGATGTATGGAACGTGTTGCCGTGGATGGGCGATCGACCGTTGCCGGTCGAGCTCGGCCTCGGCGCCGTCTTCGCGGTGCTGATCCCCGCGGCGCTGTCCATCTTGTGGTTGCGATTGTGGAATGCCGGCGTGATCACCGGGATCGCGCTGGCGCTGCTGCTGCACGTCACCGCTGCGGTGATCGTGGTGTATGGCGTCTACTGGGTGGCCGAATGGCTGGTCTCTGCCACCCAAGGAACAAGACCCAGCCCGCAGGAGAATCTGGAGAACGCTGCGGCCTGACTCCCCGACGCCTTGACCGGGTACCGGCGTCAGCGCGAGTGGCCGTGCGGCGCTCGAGGTGGCGGGTACCCCTGCAACTGTGGCGGATCCCTGCGGCCGTAGAGGTGGCCGGTACTCTTGCTGCCGCGCGCTTGTCGGGCGTGGTCACCACCGCCGAGCCCCAGAATCCTGGGGTAGAGCCAGATCCGGACCCAAATGGTCGACCAACGTCCGGAAATACGGAAGTTGCGCCCAACTGCCCCTGTCGCCATGGAGTCGACGCTGCGCTCGGCTTACTGCCACGTTGACGAAGTTCGGGTTCTCACAAGTGAAATCGCGCGCGCGGAGAGCGAGGTTTCCCCCGAGTACGAGTAAGGTACCGAACCGGTGAGGGCGTCGGCCAGTACCTGGACTGACGAACGGCTCGGCAACCATCGTTCCGCGACGCCGAATTCGCTGCCCAACCGCTGTTGCGCGACGAATGGGACTGTGACGGTCGGCTCGAGCTGTCGCGGATCACCGACGATCACGGCGCGCTTCGATCGCCACAACGCGCCTACTGCCGCTTGTGCCGTGGCTTGCCCGGCCTCGTCAAACGAAAAGCCAACCCACTGACTCACGCGTCAATGGCTGAAGAGGCGACCAGATGAGGCGAAGGTCGTCGACACGACCGACACCGTGAGGAACAGACTCTGCCAGGCGGTGAGCGCGGCCGCGCGCTGTTGTGGGCACCCTGCCGTCAAGAAGATCGACCGCGGCACTGAGATTCGCGGACATCCTGGGGCCGGCACCGAGCACGAACGCCTTGTGCAGAGACAGCGCGGCGATGAACAGCCAGGACCGCGCGGCATTCCATTCCTCGTCGAGCCAGGGTGCGCCAAGCTCCCGGTCTGTGGAGTCGCGGTAGATCCAGTCGGACGGGAAATGTGTTCCCCATCCGACTGCCTGGGCTTGGAGCGGCGCACGCATCGCGTCGAACTGCGCCTGCAGTTCTTTGTGGTTCGCGCTGGCTGCGACGTGAGCCATCTGTCGTGCTTCCTGGACCGACCGGCTGGTCGCGGCGGTGAAATCAGCCTTCGCGAGTTCACTGGTCGCCGCGGAGAGACCTGCGGCAACGGGCGGGATGCTTTCTGCCATGCGGCCCGCGCCGTGCGCTTGAAAAGCCTGGCTTGACGGCGAGCACCTCGAACACGTTGGGCGTGCAGTCCAACGCGGTGCACAACGCGATCAGGGTGGACAGCTTGATGGCTCGGTGAGGTAATTGTCCAGGGCCGGGCCGACATTGCCCCGGCGAACCTCGCCTTGATCCTTGCGCACGTCATCGAACAGGAAGCTGTTGAGGAAGTCTTGTCGTCAGCTTGATCGCTTGCGGAGATCGGGACCGAGGCGATCCGAACACGAGCCTCTGGCTTGAGGATGGACTCAACACCCAGACGACGGGCGAAAAGCGGCTGTATCGAATCGAGAGCGGGCCTATGACGGGGGTGGGCCTGCTGAGCCGCCCACTGGGGTGGAAAAGGCTTCGCCCCGTGGACAAGTTGGCTGAACGCCTCACCGATTCGTCGGGCGTCCGCGGTAAAGCCGTCGAGGCAGTCTGGGCCGACCCGGCGCAACCGGGCAGTTTGCCGACTGCCCAGCCGCACGTAGAGACGACGAGCGAGTCCGGCAGGATTGAGCCGTTCTGGTCCATCTGAAACGCCGCCAGGGCGGACTGACCCGGCGGTCGTTTCTGGTGGGACTCGTTATCCTCACTGCCGAACAGCTTGGTGAGGTGCTCCGTCACCGGGCCGATGTCGAACAATCCGCAATAGACCGTGTACAGCCATATTCGGTTCTTGCCGGGCCTGCATCAGTCGCCGGACGAGGGCGGCGGTGAACGGGCCCCACAGCACGGCCGCACCGAGCGCCAGCAATGCCACGACCGCCCGGTCGACCGCGAAGTCGAGCGGATCGGGAAACGCCAGCAACCACGCCCCGGCCGGCGCCGGCACCGCGAACCAGATGAAGGAAGCGCGCAGCCGCTCGTGCAGCAGCAGTGCGGCCCCGGCGATCGCGATGATCGGCTGGAACTCCTGGATGACAGCAGGCGTCACCGGGTCGCCGTAACGGAACGACAGGGTGAACAGGGTGGTGGCCACCGCCGAGGCACCGGCGCCGATCGCCACCACCGCGGCTTTCCCGAGGCGGTCCAGATTGCCGAACGCTCGTAGCGCTCATAGCGCTCGCGTCAGGAACGGCAGCAGCACCACGACCAGCACGGTGTGTTCGCCGAACACGATGGTCGGTGCCTGCACCTGCTGGGCGAGCGGCAGTCGCAGGATCGCGTCGGTCCCCCACAGCGCGGCCGCCAACGCGACCAGCCAGGTCAGGTCCCGAGCGCGAAACGTGCGGATCACACGTGCAACAGCGCGATCAGCTGTCCCGCCATTCCCGATCCTCGGCAGATTTGCGCTCCTCGCGCAGACGGATGATCTCCAGCGCGTTCGCCGCCTCGTCAGCCGTGGCGAACGGGCCGAGAAGGTCCTTGGCCTTGCTCTCCCCCTCCCGCTCGACCGAGCCGGTCTTGATGTTGTAGTAGAAGGCCGTGTGCTGGCCGATCTCATCTCCCATGCCAGCAGCGTGCCACCCCCGCCGGTCCGCCGCCCGAGTTCCGCCGGACGGCTCATGCCGCAAGCGGTCTCGGACGGGCTATCAGGCGGCTGTCAGCTGACGGTCGGTTCCACCACGAAACGGTGCGTAGCTGGATCCGCCGACTGCAGCCGGACCTGGATCACCGATCCCTCGACCAGACCATCGGGAGGGCAATTCGCCCGGACCGGCGGCTCGTGCAGCACCACGATCGCCCGGTCCCGTTCGGGCTCGATCTGCAGCACGGTCGCGGTGAACTCCTCCCCCTCCCGGCCGTGCAGCACGAACACCGACACCGCACCCGAGCATGCCTTGGCCAGCGCAGACCCGCGACGGTCTGCCGCGCCCATCGCCGACGGCAGTTCGCCGAGCGCGGACCGCACCCATGGCGGTACCGGCACGCCCGCATGCAGCGACAGGCAGACCTCGGTGGCGAACCGATCCGCCAGCCGCCGCAGTGGTGCGGTGACATGGGCGTAGTCGGCGCCCACCCCGCTGTGCCCGCGGCGCAGCGGCGGCGAGCCGTCGAACGCCGTGTAGCCGGCCCCGCGCAGCAACCGCATCGCATCCTCCAGGAACGCCGCGTCCCTGGGGCGCGCGCCGTTCAGCCCGGCGATCACATCGCCCGGCGGGACCGACGGGGGCCACGGGATGCCCAAGGCCTCGGTCGCGTTGCGCAGCGCCAGCACCTGGTCCTGGCGGGGGGCAGGCAGCGTCCGCAGCAGACCGACCCCGCCGTCCAGCATGATCTTCGCGGCGCACATCCCGGTCAGCAGGCTGATTTCGGCGTTGAACTGCTCCACCGCCGTGATGGCCCGCAGTTCGAGGGTCCAATGCCCGTCCGGGCCCTTGACGATCACCGAGTCGGGCAGATCCAGGCTGATCGCGTGCCGCTCCCGGCCGCGTTGCCGGCGCAGTTCGCCGATCTCCGCGAGCAGCGTGATCGACGGGTGCAGGCTTCCGGCATCGGCGTCGGCCTGGACCTGGGGATATGCCAATTTCGCGACCGAACTCACCCTCGCCCGGCGGACGTCGACGTCCACCGGTTCACCCGAGGCGTCCAACCGGATCGTCCACAACACGGCCGGGCGCTCCCGATCGGGCAGCAAGCTCGCCGAGCCCTCGGACAGTTCGACCGGGTGCAGCGGCGTGCTCTTGTCGGGGCTGTACAAGGTGGCACCGCGTCGCCAGGTCTCGGCGGACAACGGCCCGTCGGGCGTGACGAACGAGGAGACGTCGGCGATCGCGTAGCGCACCACATACCCGTCGCCGGATCGTTCCAGGTGCACAGCCTGGTCGAGATCCATCGAGCCCGGCGGATCGACGGTGACGAAAGGGATGTCGACGGCGTCATCAGCCTCAGCCGAGCCGGCCCGGGCGACGGTGGACGCTACCGCCTCGGCCTCGGCGACCGCCTCCTGCGGGTACTGCGCCGGGATCTGCAACTCCTCGCGGATCGCCTCGAAGTCGATCGCAGCGGGCGGTGTGAGGATCTTGCGCGCGGGCACGGGCACCACCACACGCTAGAAGGATCTTGGCGGATCCGCTGGCCGGGAGACGCCAGGCGACCCGCTCATGTACCACGGCGGAGTTTGGACATCTGTCCCCGTCATTGTCATGGCCTGGAGCAACGCTGCCGGACGGGGGCTGGCTCAGCTGGGTCGCTCTCGACGGATCGATCTTGTCGAGATCGACTTCTGACTTGTTGCGCGTCGACGGCATCCACGGTGTGTGGGCTGGCACGGACTGACCGCCTACCCGATCGGGCTGCTCGCCGAGATCCCTTCGTGGTGCTGCCGTAGCTCGGGTCCTGGAGCTATGTCGGCCCGATCGACGATGCCATGGACAGCGTGACATCGCCTGGCTCGTCGGCCTTGTCGTGAGCGGAGTCGTCTACCTGCTGCTCAGCCGGTCACTCGACCTCACGCCCGAGCGCACTGCTGAACAGACGAGCAACACCGAACTCGGGCATGGCGCGCACGCCGGAGCCTGGTTTCCTCGTGCCCCTCGGTCCCGGTACTACCCGGCTGCTTGACCAATCGGCTCTACCGTGGGCGTCCGCGACGGGCGCACCGCAGGGTCAAACGACAATTCACACGAAACGGGTTGTCGATGAACGGTTTTGCCGTCCGCGGGCCAGTGATGCGACGAGGACGACGCGGCACGCCGGGCCTGCGACCTTCGCCCGACTGCCCCGCACCGACGACGTGGCCACGGTGGACGTAGCGGTGGTCGGGATGCCCTTCGACTCCGGGGTGTCCTACCGTCCCGGAGCCGCTTCGGTCCCGGCCACGTCCGGGCCTGCTCCGAACTGCTGCGCACGTAGAAACCCGCAGCGGATACGGAACCCTTTGGCCCACACCAGGTCGCCGATGCCGGGGATGTCGCGATCGACCCTTCGACCTCGACGAGGCCATCGGGGAGATCCAGGCGCCGTCGGACCAGCTCCGGTCCGATGGAGCGAAATTGCTCACCGTCGGCGGTGACCACACC
>JADGOY010000208.1 GCA_017882715.1 Nakamurella sp.
CCACTTACTGCGACCATTGACAGCCCATGGTGTGCAGCATCGCCCGTCAGCCTCCGTTGTCGACAACATGGTCGGGAAACAGTGCGATCTGGCCCAGGTGCACGGGGACCGATCCGTCCCGGTTTAGATACGATCTAGCGTCGGAAGGAGCCGAAGCGAACTTCTCTTCAGTTCTTGCGCGGTTCGTTACTCCGTATTGATAGGTCCGTCGATTGATCCGATGGCGCGCTGGGGCTACACGTGCACCGCGGGCGGGAGATCGATCTGGAGAACCTGGTGCAGGTTCTGTGCGATCGGATGTTGGCTGCCCAGCGTCCGGCTGCAGCGGATGAGCGTGTCTTCCCCGAGAGCAAGCGCCGACGCCCGGTCGCCGGCACTGATGAGCGCAAAGGTCCGTGCGGCGGCTGCGAGCAGGGTGACCCAGTGGTCGACGCCGAATGCCTGACGGGCGCGATCCACGATGTCCCTGCTGGTTTCGCCCGCTCGGTGGCCGTCGGGGAGCGCCACGAAGCCGAAGGTGAGCGCGGCCTGCATCAGCACGGTGAGCCAGTGATCGAGTCCGAACGCCTGTTGACAGCGTTCGACGGAATCGATTCCCAGATCGCAGGCGGCCTGGGCCTCGCCCAGCCAGGCCCGGGCGTAGGTCAGGGCCGCCGCCGCGATCTGGGTGGTGGGATGGTCGGGGCCGAGCATCTGCCGCGCAGCCTGCCAGGTTTCCTGACTGAGGGTGCGCGCCGACTCGACGTCACCCATCCCCAGCAGAGTGAAGGCCCACCGCGCGGCCGAGCCCAAGGTGATCGGGTGGTCAGAGCCGAGCGTCCGGCGGCAGCGCTGCAACGTGTCGTGGCCCAATCCCGCGGCCTGCTCGTTCTGCCCTGTCCAGCCGAGCGCGGACGTCAGGTAGGTTGCCACGCTCAAGGTGGTCGGGTGGTCCGGTCCGAGCGCCTGCCGGCACTTTTCCAGCGTGTCGGTGCCGAGTCGGCAGGCGCGTTCCCCTTCACCCAGCCAGGCAAGGGCCGCCGTCAGGATGCCGGCCAGCTGCAGTGTGGTGGGGTGCACGGGTCCGAGCACCCGGCGCCATCGTCCCAGGAGTTCTTCGGCGATGAGCCGGCTCGCACGGGTGTCTCCTCGGGCATTGAGGTACTGAACGGTATCGAGCATCAGGACGTAGCCGTCCGGATCGGCGTCGTCGTCCAGAAGTTCGCTGGTGGCGAGAACGTGCGGGGCGAGTCGTGCATAGGCGGGCCAGTTTGCCGGGTCACCCGGGTCTCCCGGATGCGACGCCGATAGCAACACGACGGCCAGCGCCCCGATGTCCCGCTGCCGCTGCGGTGACAGCCGGTGCCTGATGACGGCTTGGACGAGACGGTGCAGTTGAAAGCTGTCTCGACGGCGATATACCAGCGAGAACGCGACTGCCCCGCCGACCGCGTCGGCCAGATCATCGAAGCCGGCCAGTGCCGCCGCGCGCAACGAGCCGGTCAATAATGCGGGGTGGCGGGTGAAAAGCGTCAACGGAATCGGCTCCGGTGCCATGAAGGCCCCCAGCTCGAGCAGCTCGACGGCTACCGGATTGACAGCACGCAAGCGTTCCAGGGAGAGGTCCCAGGTCGTGTCGACCCGCCGCTGGTACCCGACGACATCTCCGTGGGCCAGCAGGCTGTCCCGCCGCGTCCGAAACCGGCGCATGTAGTCGGCGGGCGCCAGTCCGGTCTGTTCCAGGTACGCGGCGGCCTGCGCGGCGGCCAGCGGAAGGTCACCGAGTTCGGCGGCGAGCCCCTGTGCCACCGACTCATCCATCTCGGGGATGCGGGCCCGGAGCAGGGCAACGGTTTCCCCTCTGGCCAGCACGTCGACCTCTATCCGACCACCCAGCGCACCCCACCCCGGGAACCGTGACGTCACCAGCAGGTGCCCGGATCCAGCCGGCCGGTATCCGGCGATGTCGTCGGGTTCCTCGGCGTTGTCGAAGATCAGCAGCCAATCCGAGCGTTCGGTCAACTCGATGAGCACGCGATCGACGACGTCCGGCGCACTGCCGTGCGTGGGTAGGCCCAACCGGCCGGCCAGCGCCACCAGCTGATCGGGGATCAGCACGGGTTGCTCGGCGTCGACCCACCAGACAACCGTGTAGTCATCGGCGTAACGGTGCGCGTATTCGATCGCCAGCTGGGTCTTGCCGACGCCGCCCAAGCCGAACAGCGCCTGCACCACGAGCGAGTGCTCGCCCGAGCGCAGTCGGCTGTGCAGCTGCTCGAGCGCACCCGTACGGCCGGTGAAATGGGGGTTGCGGGGCGGGACCTTCCACACCCGTGCCGGCCGTCCAGCGAGGGCCGCTTGCGGGTTCGGCCGGCCTGGTTCCGCCATGGCCGGCGCCGGTGGCACGGGCACCGCCAGGTTCACCGCAGGGCGGGGCGGATGCCATTCCAGGCTCGGGTCCTGGGCCAGGATCGCCGACTCCAGCTCGCTGAGTTGGCGGCTGGCGTCGATGCCGAGTTCCTCACTGAAGATCTGCTGAACGCGCCGATAGGCGGCAAGCGCATCGGCCTGCCTGCCGGACCGGAAGAGGCTCACCATGAGGTGCGCCCACAGGGCCTCGTGCAGCGGATGACTGGCGACCAGCGATTCCAGTTCGGGAACCACCTCGTTGTGCCGTCCGAGAGCGAGATCGGCGCCTATCCGCGCGACGACGACCCGCAGCCGTTCTTCCCCGAGCCGGTGCTTCTCGGGCACCGCGAACGGCAGGTCCCCGAACTCGGCGAGCGCGGGTCCCCGCCAGAGACCGAGCGCTGCCTGCAACGTCGTCGCCGCGGCTTCGGGCTCGGTCGACAACTGTTGCGTGCCCTCGCGGGCCAGCCGCTCGAACCGGTACAGGTCGAAACGCTCAGGGTCCAGTGCCAGCAGATAGCCGGGCGGACAGCGCCGCACTCCGCCGAACCCGGTGTCACCGATTCCGGAGGAGCCGAGAATCCCGCGAAGCCGTGAGACGTATGTCTGCATCACGTTGGCCGCGCTGTCCGGGACGGCTTCCCCCCACAGGCCGTCCACCAGGAAATCCGCCGCGACCACCTGATTGACGTGCAGCAACAGCATTGCCAACACCGCACGCTGCTTGGTGCCGCCCAACGGGAGAGTCCGACCACCTTCCCGGGCCTCCAAGGCCCCAAGGATGCCGATCTCCACGTGCACTCCCTGTTCGGTCGCCGGCCACCGCCGGAAGCTCGCGACGCGAGCCGGGCTGACCCTGGCTCACTGCCTGCGAAACTGCCGCGATGATCAATCTATCGGCGCCCGCCCGATTCGAGTCGCGGGAACCACCTGAGATGATTCCGCTCGGGGCGGGTGTTCCGGAACCCATTTCTCGCCAGTCGCTCGCAGCTTCGAGAGGAGCGCCATGGACATCGAGCCGTTGACAGCGGTGCGCCAGACCACGCCCGGTACCCGGATGATCCTGCTCATCGCCAGTGTTCTGGTCTTCCTGGTCGGTATCCAGCTCTTCGTCCTGACCGAGATGACCGACCGATTCTTCGCCTGGACGATCAAGTCCCGGCTCACCGCGGCGTTTCTCGGCGCCGCCTACTGGGCGAGCTGCACGATGGAGTTCGTCGCATCACGCAGGCGCGTCTGGGCCCATGCCCGGATAGCGATACCAGCGGTGCTGGTCTTCACCGCGGTGACCCTGGTCATCTCGCTCGTCCACATCGACCTGTTCCATCTCGATGAGCCGAGCGTGATGACCCGCTTCTTCACCTGGACCTGGCTGTTCGTCTACGCGGTGGTGCCGCCGGTGATGGTCGTCCTTCTCGTTCGCCAGGTGCGCGCGGCCGGCGTTGATCTGCCGCGTCAGGGGCGCTTGCCGGTCTGGTTCCGAGTGCTGCTGGGCGTGCACGCCGCAGCGCTGATCCCGATGGGCATCGCCCTGCTGCTGACCCCCACGGTCGCCGCCGAGCTGTGGCCCTGGACCTTGACCCCGCTGACCGGACGGGCGATCGGAGCCTGGCTACTGGGCCTCGGCATCGCCGCAACGCAGGCAGTGGTCGAGAACGACTGGATCCGCATCCGGCCCGCGACGATGAGCTACACCGCCTTCGCGGTGCTGGAGTTCGCCGCCCTGGCACGCTATCCCGATGAACTGGCGTGGGAGACGCCTTCAGCCTGGATCTACCTGGTCTTGCTGGCCAGTGCGCTGGTCATCGGTCTCTACGGCTGGTGGCAGGCAACGCAGCTCAGGAAGAAGATCGATGCCGACGGTTCAGTTCCTGCCTGAAAACAGCCAGGGCCGGGGGCTTGCCCTACCGTTCGGATCATCGTCGGCGCAGAAGCCGAAAGGTCGGTCCGGGCGGCTCGGTAGCGCCGGCGTCGGGCTGGACACCGGCCCGCCGGGTCGCCAGTTCGAGCCGCAGGCTCTCCAGCCCCCGCGCCATCGCCCACCTGTGGTTGGCCGCGAACAACGGCCTGAACAACCAGCTGAACCGCCGCACGACCGGCTTGTCGACGCTGATCCGCCAGTCGAACGCCAGCACCACGTCCGGTCCGTCCTGGCGGAAGAACCAGCGCCCCGTCCCGTTGAAGTCGCCCTCGGCGGTGAACGCGAAGCCGCGCTCGGTCACCGGCTCGGTCAGCGTCGAAATCCACGACAGGCTGTAAGGAAGCCAGCCGGTGGTGTGCAGTTCGATCCTCCGACCAACGCCGTCCGGCTCGCCGTCCGCCAGCCGCCGCACCGACAGATAGACCGACGGCCACCAGCGTGGCAGGGCGTCAACGTCATCCAGGACGGCCATCGCTTCGTGGATTGCACCGCGGGCACGCCACACGGTGCGAAGCCGATAGCTCGGGGCGCTCACCATCTCGTCATCCGCTCTGCGATGTGACCCGCTCTGCGTTTTGCCTGCTCTGCGTTTTGCCTGCTCTGCGTTGATTCCCGCTCTGGGGAATGCGTCGGATGGGCTTACCCGGGCGAATCGTAATGCAGCCGTGCCCTGGTCGGCAGGCACAGCGAAACGCAGGTCCGGCCGGGATGACCCGGCCGGACCTGCGTGGTCCTGGAATCTGTCAGGGAGCTGGCAGCGGCTTTGCGCCCACGGAGTTGAACGCCTGGGTGCCGGCCGAATCGTCACCATCGAACGGGGTGATCGGGCCCTTTCCCTCACCGAGGCAGAAGTCGTCCCCGGCGGGTTCGGCGAACCACATTCCGACCTGATTGAGGTCGACCCTGACCCGCGTTCCGTTCACGATGGTGGAGGAGAACGCTTCCTGCACGATCAGCCGGAATTGATTGGTGGCATTGCCCCACTGGTCCGTGGTGATGTCGCCGATGTACTCAGCTGCACCGAACGGGGATGCGGCCTTCTCCAGCAGGAACACCGTGAACGACCTCTTCGCCGGCAGTCCGGTGGCCTTGATCTTGAACGCGTCATATCCCACCACGTCGGTCGTCAGGTCGACCTTGATGTTCACCTTGGCCTTGGGCATGCACGCCGCCAACTGGGCGGAGGAGGGCGAGAGCTTCAGTGACACAGACGGGGCAACATATGTCGTTGCCGCGGCCGCTGGTGCTGGGGTAGCGCTCGCGCTGGCCCCGGTGAATGCTCCGGCGACGATTGCTCCGGCTGCGAGGATGCCGGCGGCCCATCGAGTTCTGATGCGCATAGCTGTGGTGTTCCCTTCATTTTCAAGCCATTCCGTCGCCCCACGGGGCGAGGGTGGCTCGGGGGTTGAGGATGCGGCAGGCGAGCCGCGTGAAGTGATATGTGGGTGGGAGGGCAATGAACGAGTGGCCGGCGGAGAAACAGTCCCTCGGCAAACGGCTGATCAGGCCGCGGCAACGACACACCTTCGCTCCGCGCGGCTAACCCGCTCCCTCCCTTGCAACGGACGTCATGCGTGGCTCGAAGATGCATCGCCCAATTCCGGTCGAGTGTTGACCGCGACGCTGGACGCACGCATCGAGAGATGCCTGGGACACAACCCGCGTGATCGCCGTCAAGGGGCCGGGCTTCGGCCCCCCGTGCGACGGCGAATCGACGGGTGATGAGGGGCTCTGCACGCTGCAGCCGGGCGTCGACTGTGCAGAGCCATCCGGCAGGTTCGCCGACACCACGCGGTGACCTCGGCCCCGCAGCGGCGTCCACGGATCGGCTCGGGAAGCCTGCGCAGGCTGTCCTTCGTCGATTCCGCTGAGACCGCTGGGGTGGAGGGCACGAGAAAGACAATTCGCCCACGGGCATGAGAAACGCTGTAATGCTCCTGGAACCCAGCGCGCTCAGCCGTCTCGTTCGGGTGACGATCGCTGTTCATACTGCCCGCCCTCACCCTTCTGAACTGTCACCTTCGGCGGTAAGTGGCAGGGTCTGCCGGAATTACCTGGCAGGTTGAACGGAACTATCTGGCAGGGTGACCGGCGCGGTCGCGGAGG
>JADGOY010000209.1 GCA_017882715.1 Nakamurella sp.
CCGCGGGCTCCGGAGCGCGTGGAGGTTCGGTCACCGGCGCGGGGCGCGGCGCGGCGACCGCGCCTGCCGACGATGCGCCTGCCGCGGATGCGTCGACCGCCGGGGCCGGCCGGGCGGCCGGTGCGCCGGGGGTTGCCGCCGAGCGGGCGGCGCCGGCAGCCGGTCGAGACGCTCCAGTCGCGCCGGCAGCGGGAGAGCTGCGCGGCGGTGCGCCCGGACGGTTGCCGGCGTCGGTCTTGACGTCGTTCTTCGTCGCGGGGAATGCGTCCCGGAGTTTGCGGACGACGGGAGCCTCGATGGTCGAGGACGGGGATTTGACGAACTCACCCATGTCGGTGAGCTTCGCCATGATTTCTTTGCTGGACTTGCCGAGCTCTTTTGCAAGCTCGTGTACGCGGGCCTTGCCTGCCACTGCTCTCCTTAGGATGAGGGCTGGCGGCCGGTGGGGTACTGCCCGCTCGCCCTCTAGTTGTGCCGGGTGCTGCTCATTGCTGCTTCACGACGAGCTCACGTTGGGTCGACCTGCTTTCTTGTCCTACTGGCGGCTCGAGGATCCCCGCGGGGTGCGGATCGATCCCGGACCCGTCGGGTTCCTTCGCACGAAGGCGCCCTCGGACCCTGCTGGTGTCGAGTGGTTCGGAGACCCGGAGGGCCCTGCCGAACGCCCGACGACGCTCCGCGGCGAGAAGGCATCCCTCGTCGGGATGCAGCCACGCTCCCCTTCCGGGGATACGACGTCGAGGATCGGGAACAACGAACCCGTCCACGACAACGACGCGGAGTACTGCGGTGATCCGTTCCCGGGACCGGCAGCCGATGCACGTCCGAACCGGACCAGGTCCAGTGGGGGCGTTGGTGGCAGCCGGAATCGATGAACGGGCCGACATGGAGTCTACCGCCTTGGTGATCGGGTGGGTAACGCGTTCGGCATCGGCAGGTTACCGAAGTGTTCCCGTCACTGTGGCGCGGCCGTGGGCGCCGGCTCGGACACACCGACGGCATCACTGCGGATGTCGATGCGCCAACCGGTCAACCGGGCGGCGAGCCGGGCGTTCTGGCCTTCCTTGCCGATGGCCAGTGACAGCTGGAAGTCGGGTACCACGACCCGCGCGGCCCTGGCCAGCGGGTCCACCACTGTCACCGAAAGGGCGCGGGCCGGCGACAACGCGTTGCCGACGAAGGTGGCCGGATCGTCGTCGTGGTCGATGATGTCGATCTTCTCCCCGCCCAGCTCGCTCATCACCGCCCGCACCCGGGCGCCCATCGGCCCGATGCAGGCACCTTTGGCGTTGACCCCGGATACGGTGGGCCGCACCGCGATCTTGGAGCGGTGCCCTGCCTCGCGGGCCACCGCGGTGATCTCCACCGAGCCGTCGGCGATCTCCGGCACCTCCAGCGCGAAAAGTCTGCGGACCAGGTTGGGATGGGTCCTGGACAGGGTGATCTGCGGCCCGCGGGGACCGCGGGACACGGCCACGACGTAGCAGCGCAGGCGCTGCCCGTGGGTGTAGGTCTCCCCCGGCGACTGCTCGGCGGCCGGGATGACGCCCTCCACGTCGCCGAGGCTGACCACCACCACGCCCCGGGCGTTGACCCGGGCATCCGCCGACACCGTTCCGGTGATCAGGTCGTGCTCGCGGCCGGCGAAATCGCCGAAGGTGCGTTCGTTCTCCACGTCGCGCAGTCGTTGCAGGATCACCTGGCGGGCCGTGGTGGCCGCGATCCGACCGAAGTCCTCTGGAGTGTCGTCCCACTCCCGGACGACCTCGTCCGGCGTGGCGCCCAGCTCCTGGGCGAGCACCCGGATGTGCCCGGTCTTGCGGTCGATCTCCACCCGGGCGTGACCGGCGTGTCCCATGGTGTGCCGGTACGCGGTCAGCAGCGCGGTTTCCAGCGTCTCGATCAGCGAGTTGAACTCGATGCCCTTGTCCCGCTCGACGGCACGCAGCGCGGCGATGTCGACATTCATCAGTTCGCCCCCTCATCGGCGGTGAGGTTCGCGTCGGCAGCCTCGTCGATGTCCGCCGGCTCGTCTTCGATGCCCAGCATCTCCCGCAACGCGGCCGACGGACGGCTGAACTCCACCTCGACCTTGGCACGGGCGATCGTGTCGAAGGACACAGTGAGCTGCTCGATGCCGGAACGGCCGGTCAGCAGCACCAGAGCGGCGTCGGTGGCGTCCAACACATGTCCGGACAGTGCACGGCCGTCGGTCGTGGTGATCGACACCAGCCGGGTGCGGGCCCGGCGGAAATGCCGGGGCAGGGTGAGCGGCCGCCCGATGCCCGGGCTGGTGACCTCGAGCGCGTAGGTCGCGCTGCCCATCGGATCGTCCCGGTCAGCATCGAGTTCGTCGGAAATGGCCCTGCTCACGGCCGCGGCGTCGTCCAGGCTCACACCGTCGTCACCGTCGATGACCACCCGCACGACCTGCCGGCGCCCGGCGGCCTGCACCGTCAGGTCCTCGAGGTCGAAGCCGGCCCGGGCGGTGACCAGTTCGACGACCGCGCGCAGGCGACGTTCGTCCGTCGATTCCATCGCCGCCTCCTGTGTAGTTGTGCCGCGCCGCCGCCTTGGGATGCGGGGCGCGCGGAATTGCTGATCCGGAGAACCAGCCTATCGGGCGACGGGCGACGGGCGATGCGCAGTGCGTCGCGGGGCCCGCCTCAACCAGGCACCCACGCCGGGCTGTCATGATGTCAGCGTGGTTCGACCTCACGACGCGATGATGCAGCGGCGCACCTTTCTCGCCGGTTTCGGCGGCGCCGCGGTCTTGGGCATCGCTTCGACGGTGACCGGATGCAGCCTTTTCACCTCGAAAGACGCGGTTCCGACCGTGCTGCACACCCCGGCCGTCAGCGATCCGATGGCCGGGTTGATCGCGACCACTCGGCTACACGTGCTCCGGCTGGAGGCTGCCATCGCGGCACACCCGGACCAGGCCCCGCTGCTCACGCCGTTGCACGACGACCGGCTGGCCCAGCTGGCCGCTCTCGAGGCCGAGGACGCCCGGTTGAACCCGCTGGATACCGCCACGTCGTCCTCGGCACCGTCTGCGCGCCCCCCCAGCGCCCAGATCGCGATTCCGGACTCACCCGAGGCAGTCATCTCCAGTGTCCGAGGTGACGCGGCGACGGCGCAGGTGCAGTTCACCGACGCGATCTCCACCGCTTCGCGGTACCGCGCCGCCCTGTACGGATCGATCGCCGCCTCGCTGGCCAGCCACCGAGCGATCCTGGCATGACCACCCCCACCCCGGCGCCCACCCCGGCAACGTCCGCCGGGCCGGCAACGTCCGCCGCCCAGCCGAGCGGAACCGCGGCCTCACCCAGCGGCGGGGCGTCCGCCTCGACGCAGTCGGTAGCACCGTTCAACTCGTCGTCCGCCGCGGCCGCACCGGGGCCGCTGTCACCGGACTCGCTCGCCGCCATGCAGCGCGCGCTGGCCGCCGAGCAGGCCGCTGTGTGGGCATATGGCCTGGTCGCGGCCTACGCGCGGGACGCCGCCGCGATGATCGCCGACAACCGGTCCGGCCATCTGCTGCGCCGGGACGCGACCGCGGCACGGCTGGTGCAGAGCGGTGCCGAGGCGCCCGCGCCCGCTCCCGCCTACCAGGAGTCGGTGAACGTGGTGGACGTGCCGTCGGCGCGGCAGTTGGCCCAGGACATCGAGACGGATGCGGCGGCGGCCTGGCGGTTGGTCATCGGGTCCACCGACGACCCGGAACTCCGCGGATTCGCGCTCACCGGGCTGTCCGACGCGGCCGTCCGGCTGGCGATGTGGAAGCGCCTGGCAGGCATCACCCCAGTTACCCTGCCGTTCCCCGGGCAAGGCTGAGTTCCACGACGATGCGCGGATCAAGTAGCGACAAAACGCCCTTATCGGTCAGGTTCGGGTGCAGGTGATCAGCGCATCACATGTGGTTCGGCGGACGGCGCTCACCCGGCGCGGACGATCTCCAGCAGCCGCTCGGTGATCTCGGCGATCGGCACTTCGCGCTTGCTCCCGGAGGCTCGATCCCGGACCTCGACGACCCCACCGGCCACTCCGCGGCCGACCACACAGATCGTCGGCACGCCGAGCAGCTCCGCGTCGGTGAACTTGACACCGACCGAGGCATTCCGGTCGTCGAGAAAGACTCGTACACCCGTCCGATCCAGGCCGCCGCTGATCAGCTCGGCGACCTCGGTGATCTCTTCGCCCTTGCCCGCGATCACCACGTGCACGTCGGCCGGCGCCAGCTCGCGGGGCCAGATCAGCCCGCGGTCGTCGTGCGAGTTCTCCGCGACCGCGGCGACCGCCCTGGACACCCCCACGCCGTACGAGCCCATGGTGACCGTCACGAGCTTGCCGTTCTCGTCGAGCACCTGCAGGCCGAGCGCGTCGGCGTACTTGCGCCCGAGCTGGAAGATGTGCCCCATTTCGATGCCGCGCGCGGTGCGGAGCGGGTTCCCGCACACGGGGCACGGGTCGCCGTCCCGCACCTCGGCGGCCTGGATCGTGCCGTCTGCGGTGAAGTCCCGGCCGGCGACCAGGTCGATGACGTGCCGTCCGGGTTCGTCAGCCCCGGTGACCCACGCGGAGCCCTCGGCCACGTGCGGGTCGAGCAGATAGCGGATGGCGCCGGCCCGGTACGCGCCGAGCACCTCCGGCCCGATGTAGCCCTTGATCAGCGAGGGGTTGGCCGCGAAGTGCTCCTCGGTGAACGGCTCGACCTCGGCGGGGGCGACCTGGGCCTCCAGCCGTTTGGGGTCGATCTCCCGATCGCCCGGCACGCCGATGGCCAGTGGTTCGACGCTGCCTCCCGGATGGCGCAGCAGCACCAGCACGTTCTTCAGCGTGTCCCGCGCCGCCCAGGGCCGGTCGGTGCGGGGGAACCGTTCGTTCAGCGCGGCCACCAGCGTCTCGATGGTCGGCGTGTCCGGGGTGTCCTCGACGTGCGCGGGCGGGACAGCCGAGGCGTCCACGGGCGCGTCGGTTGGCACCGCTACTGCCTCGACGTTGGCGGCATAGTCGCAGGTGGTGCACCGCACGTAGGTGTCCTCGCCCACCTCCGCGTCGGCCAGGAACTCCTCCGACTCCGACCCGCCCATCGCACCGGACATGGCTGCGACGATCACATACCGCAGACCCAGCCGGTCGAAGATCCGGATGTACGCCTCGCGGTGCCGGTCGTAGGCGGCCTGCAAGCCGGCGTCGTCCAGGTCGAAGGAGTACGAGTCCTTCATGACGAATTCCCGCCCCCGCAGGATGCCGGCGCGGGGCCGCGCCTCGTCCCGGTACTTGGTCTGGATCTGGTACAGCGAGAGCGGCAGACTCTTGTAGGACGAGACGATGTCCTTCACCAGCAGGGTGAACATCTCCTCGTGGGTCGGACCCAGCAGGTAGTCGGCCTGCTTGCGGTCCTTGAGCCGGAAGAGGTTGTCCCCGTATTCGGTCCAGCGTCCGGTCGCCTCGTAGGGCTCCCGAGGCAGCAGTGCCGGGAAATGCACCTCCTGCGAGCCGATCGCGTCCATCTCCTCGCGGATGATCTTTTCGATGTTCCGCAGCACCCGGTAACCCAGCGGCAGCCAGCTGTAGATTCCCGGCGCGGCCCGACGGATGTACCCGGCGCGCACCAGCAGCCGGTGGCTCGCCACCTCCGCGTCAGCCGGGTCCTCCCGCAGGGTTCGCAGGAACAGCGTGGACAGGCGTGTGATCACGGTCGGGTCTCCTCGAGGGCGGGACGGACGGACGGATGCAGCACCGGCGATCGGGGCGCCGGGTCAGCCTAGCCAGCGCGCCGAACGGCCTTCGACACGTCGTCGCCCACCGAGCAGGCATCAGCTGGCAGGCACCACCTGCGTCAGGAGTGTCGGCCCGGCACCCGGCTCGTGGTGATCGTGACGAAGCCGGCTCGCTCGTACAGCCCCGCTGCACCCGTCGGGGATTCCGCGTCGACCCGGTCGCGTGTTCTCCACCCACATCTTGGGTTCGCCCGGGCCGCCGGGGTTTTCGGCACAAGTTGGCTCCGATTCCCGCTCGGCTCGACCGTGGTCCCGCAGGGCGCCGCCGGCCGAGCCGAAAACCGCTTGCACTCCCGGCACTGGGCAGTCCACTCTCATCCAGGTGCCGGAACTGGTCCGGCCGCCGGGTTCGGCCCGGCCGCAAGGAAGGGGGACTCGATGACCACGGTCTTCGTGCTGTCCGCGTGCCGGCCCACCTTCCCCCCGCACCCGACCCTGAGCTGACGGCCCCCGCTGCCCTGGTAGCGGAGCCCGGCCAGCCGGGTGCCCCCTCACCAGGAGATCCTCCAGTGCCACGATTTCGGATCAGTCTCCCTGTCCCTTCCGGTGACGCCTCGTAGGCGTGAAAATGACCGGTGGGCTGCCTGTCGACGCCGGTTCGTTTCTTGAGCTTCGAGCCCGT
>JADGOY010000210.1 GCA_017882715.1 Nakamurella sp.
AACACCGAGTTCTTCCTCGGCTACGAGGTGCTGCCCTTCAGCCACCACACGCCGGACATCGCCGTCCTGCGGGCTGCGTCGACCAGGATCATCCTGGCCGCCGGCCAGGAATCCGTGGGCGAGCCACCCCACCAGGCCGCGCTGGCGCTCGCCGACCGACTGGGCACCGCATCGGTGATCTTTCCCGGCGGGCACGGAGGTTTCGGCACGCACGCCGACGGTTACGCGCTCGAGTTGCGGAGCCTGTTCGCGGATTCCTGATCTTGCCCGTCCTCCCGGCGAAGGTGGACCACGTCGGCGGCGGAGTAACCGGCACTCCGCCCGTGCTCGTCACGGACGATCAACGCTCCGGAGGAGTCGATGTCGTCGGCCCAGCCGATCACCGATCGACCCGACGGCAAGTCCACCCGCACCCTCGTTCGCAGTGTCGAGCAGGCCAGCCGGTACTGCTCGCGCAGCCCGGCGGCGTCCACGTCCCCCCGAGTGGCGATCCACCGGTCCAGCGTGCGGCCGAGATCGTCGAGAATCGCGGCCAGCAGTTCGGCCCGGTCCAGCCGCGACGCACCCGCCAGCCACAACGAGGTCGCATCCGGCCGCGGCACGTCCGCGCGATCGACCGTGACGTTGATCCCGCAGCCGATGATCACCGCGTCGCCGGCGACCTCCCCAAGGATCCCCGCGCATTTCGCCCCGTCGATCAGCACGTCATTCGGCCACTTGAGGGTGGCCGTCAGACCGGTCTTCGCGGCGATCGCCCGGACGATGCCCAGCCCGAGAGCTACCCCGATCCAGCCGCGGCGTTCGGCGGGGATGGCCGGTTCGCGGACCAGCACCGAGAACATCAGGCCGGCCCCCGCCGGACAGACCCATCCGCGCCCGGCGCGGCCCCGGCCCTGGACCTGTTCCTCGGTGACGAGCACCCGCCCGTTCCCGGACTCGGGTGTCGCCGCGAGATCGGCATTGGTGGATCCGGTCACGTCGACGTGTTCGATGCGCCAGCGGGCCTGATCGGCGAGCAACGCGCTGACCCGCCGCGGGTCGATCGGCGTTCGCGAGGTCAGCACCTGCGGGTCGATCCCGGGCGAGGTTTCACCCACGGCGAGTTCTTGCCCACACTCGATCAACCCTAGCGGCGTTTCTGGATACTCTCAGCCTGTGACCCGGTCGGAGAATGCCCATCACGTTGTTGCTCCGACCCCTCAGACGGCCGCCCCGCGCGTCGCCGAATCCCCCGCCCCGGCCCCGGCTCCACCTCCCCCGGCGCCCCAGGCCGCACCCCCGGCCCCACCAGCCCCCGAGCCCGCGGCGTCCGGCCCGAAATCCGCGGCACCACACACCACCGCGGGCAAACTCGGCGAACTCAACCGCCGGCTGGACGAGCATGTCCATGCCGGGTCCGCCGCCGCGGTCGAGCGCCAGCACGCCAAGGGGAAGAGGACCGCCCGCGAGCGCATCGACATGCTGCTGGACCCCGGATCGTTCGTGGAGTTCGACGCGTTCGCCCGGCACCGGTCGACGAACTTCGGGTTGGCCGACAACCGACCGTACGGCGACGGAGTCGTCACCGGCTACGGCACCGTCGACGGCCGGGACATCTGCGTGTTCTCCCAGGACGTCACCGTGTTCGGCGGATCGCTGGGCGAGGTCTACGGCGAGAAGATCGTCAAGGTACTGGATTTCGCGCTCAAGTCCGGCCGCCCGGTGGTTGGCATCAACGAGGGCGGCGGCGCCCGCATCCAGGAGGGTGTGGTTTCCCTGGGGCTCTACGCCGAGATCTTCAAGCGCAACGTGCACCTTTCCGGGGTGATCCCGCAGATCTCGCTGATCATGGGCGCGAACGCCGGCGGCCACGTCTACTCGCCGGCGCTCACCGACTTCATCATCATGGTCGACAAGACGTCACAGATGTTCATCACCGGGCCGGATGTGGTCCGGTCGGTGACCGGCGAGCAGGTCACCTTGGAAGAGTTGGGCGGCGCACGTACCCACAACACTCGCTCCGGTAACGCCCACTACCTGGGCCGGGACGAACAGGACGCCATCGACTACGTCCGGGACCTGCTGTCCTACCTCCCGTCGAACAACCTGTCGGCACCACCGGTGGCGGAGTGGGACGAGGAACTCGAAATCACCGACGCCGACCTCGCCTTGGACACGCTGATCCCCGATGCGCCGAACCAGCCCTACGACATGACCAGCGTGCTCCAGGCGGTGCTGGATGACGGCGATTTCCTTCCGGTGCAGGAGCTGTACGCCCCGAATGTGATCGTCGGTTTCGGCCGGGTCGCCGGTCGGTCGGTCGGGGTGGTGGCCAACCAGCCGATCCACCTGGCCGGCACGTTGGACATCAACGCCGCCGAGAAGGCCGCCCGGTTCGTCCGGACCTGCGACGCGTTCAACATCCCGGTACTGACCTTTGTGGACGTGCCCGGTTTCCTGCCGGGTACGGACCAGGAATGGAACGGGATCATCCGACGCGGCGCCAAGCTGATCTACGCCTACGCCGAGGCCACCGTCCCGCTGATCACCGTGATCACCCGCAAGGCCTACGGCGGCGCGTACGACGTGATGGGCTCCAAGCACCTGGGCGCCGACTTGAACCTGGCCTGGCCGACCGCGCAGATCGCCGTCATGGGCGCCGCCGGTGCGGTGAATGTGTTGTACCGCAAGGAGATTGCCGCAATCGCCGGCGAATACGGCACCGACGCGCCCGAGGTGAGCGATCTCCGGTCGCAGCTGCAGACCGACTACGAGGACACTCTGGCCAACCCGTTCATCGCGGCCGAACGCGGCTACGTCGACGAGATCGTCCGGCCGTCCACCACCCGCATCGCGATCACCAACGGGCTGCGGGTGCTGGCCGACAAGCGGCAGACCTTGCCCCCGCGCAAACACGGGAACATTCCGCTGTGAGCGCAGCGAACCCCGACGGCACCGTGAGCGCAGCGAACCCCGACACCGCCCTGAGCGCAGCGAACCCCGACACCGAGCCCGAGGTCGAGGTCGAACGCGGACCCCGCGGGGCGAGCCGGACCGCGGAGGAGGATGTCGCCGCGGTCATCGCGATCCTGACCGCCCTCACCACCGGTGCGGGTCAACCGTCCGGCCCCACCGGTCCGACGTCGGTGTGGGCCGACCAGGGACACCTGCTCCGTGCCCGGCTCAGCCCGGGCCCCGGCTCGTGGTGGGCATCCGGGCTGCCTCGATGACGGCGGTGGTGCTCGCGTCGGCCTCTCCGGCGCGACTGGGGGTGCTGCGAGCGGCCGGAATCGATCCGGTGGTGGCGGTGTCCGACGTGGACGAGACGGCCGTGCTGGCCGGAGTCACCGATGACGCTCCTGACGTGCAGGTCGGCGTGCTGGCGGCGGCGAAGGCCGACACCGTGGCCAACTCGGTGCCGCCGGACGTTGCCTTCGACTGCGTGGTGATCGGCTGCGATTCCATGTTGCTGATCGACGGCGAACTGCAGGGCAAGCCGATCGGCGCGGAGCAGGCCCGCGAGCGCTGGGCTCGGATGGCCGGCCGCGAAGGCGTGCTGCTGACCGGTCACGCGGTCCGGCGGGTGACGTCCGGCCTGCCGACCGCCGGCGCCGTCGGCACCCGCTCCACCATCATCCGGATGGGCGTGCCCACACCTGCCGAGCTCTCGGCGTACATCGCCACCGGCGAGCCGCTGGCGGTGGCCGGTGCGCTGACCATCGACGGCTACGGCGGGTGGTTCGTGGACAGCGTCGACGGCGACCCGTCGAACGTCATCGGCATTTCCCTGCCGCTCACCCGCCGTTTGTTTGCCGACGTCGGCATCGCGGTGACTGACTTGTGGCGCAGCGCATGACCCCGCTCCACTCGCTGAAAGCACGGAAGGACACCTTGTGCACACCGTCCTGATCGCCAACCGCGGCGAGATCGCCGTCCGCGTCGTTCGTGCCTGCCGCGACGCGGGACTCCGCTCGGTCTCCGTCTACGCCGACTCCGACCGCGACGCGCTGCACGTGCGAATGGCCGACGAGGCCTATTCGCTGAACGGCGCCACCCCGGCCGAGTCGTACCTGAACAGGACCAAGCTGCTGGACGTCGCCGCCCGCTCCGGCGCCGACGCGGTTCACCCCGGCTACGGGTTCCTTGCCGAGAACGCCGACTTCGCGCAGGCGGTGATCGACGCCGGCCTGACCTGGATCGGGCCCACGCCGCAGTCGATCCGCGATCTGGGTGACAAGGTGACGGCCCGGCTCATCGCCCAACGCGCCGGAGCGCCGCTGGTGCCCGGCACGACTGAACCGGTCTCCGGACCCAACGAGGTCCTCGAATTCGCCCGGGAACACGGGCTTCCCGTCGCGATCAAGGCCGCGTTCGGCGGTGGCGGTCGCGGCCTCAAGGTTGCGCGCACGCTGGCGGAGATCCCCCACCTGTACGAGTCCGCGGTGCGAGAAGCGGTGACGGCCTTCGGGCGCGGCGAATGCTTCGTCGAGCGTTATCTCAACCAGCCCCGGCACGTCGAGGCCCAGGTGCTCGCGGACATCCACGGGAACGTCATCGTTGTCGGCACCCGGGACTGCTCGCTGCAGCGTCGCTACCAGAAACTGGTCGAGGAGGCGCCGGCACCGTTCCTGACCGACGATCAGCGCACCGCCATCTACACGGCGTCGCGCGCCATCTGCCTGGCGGCCGATTATCACGGGGCAGGCACGGTCGAGTTCCTGGTCGGCGCCGATGGGACAGTGTCGTTCCTGGAAGTGAACACCAGACTGCAGGTGGAGCATCCGGTCACCGAGGAGACCAGCGGGATTGACCTGGTGCGCGAGCAGTTCCGCATCGCCGATGGCGAGAAGTTGCGCGTGCTCACCGATCCGGAGCCGCGCGGACACTCGATCGAGTTCCGGATCAACGGCGAGGACCCCGGGCGCAATTTCCTGCCCGCGCCGGGAACCGTCACCAAGTTCCTTGCACCGGCCGGTCCAGGAGTGCGGGTGGACTCCGGCGTGGAGACCGGTTCGGTGATTTCCGGCGCTTTCGATTCGCTGCTCGCCAAGATCATCGTCACCGGCCAGACCCGGGAGCAGGCGCTGGCCCGATCTCGCCGCGCACTGGCCGAGATGCAGGTCGAGGGGATGGCGACGGTGCTGCCGTTCCACCGTGCCGTGCTGGACGACAAGGCGTTCAACGGGTGGGCCGGCAGGTTCCGGGTGCACACCCGTTGGATCGAAACCGAATTCGTCAACACCATCGAACCGTTCGCCGGTGCCCCCGGCGCCCCCCCTGCCGCGGAGCCCGCGGAGCGGCAGGAATTCGTGGCCGAGGTGAATGGCCGACGGGTGAAGGTTGCGCTGCCGGCCGATCTGGCCGCGGCCGTGCTCGGTGGTTCACCCGGGCCGCGGGCCGGTTCCTCGCGCCGCCACCGGCCCCGGTTGCACCACGCCCCGGCGACCGGAGGCGCCGCGGTGATCGCGCCGATGCAGGGCACCGTTGTCAAGATCGCTGTCGCGGTCGGGGACCAACTGGCCGAGGGCGACCTGGTCGCCGTCATCGAGGCCATGAAGATGGAGAACCCGCTCACCGCCCACCGGGCCGGGGTCGTCACCGCCGTCAAGGTCGAGGCGGGCGCCACGGTCACTGCGGGCGCGGTCGTCGCCGAGATCGGCCTGGACGGCGGCTCGGACGGCAGCTCGGACGGCAGCTCGGACGGCAGCTCGGAGTAGTTCCGCTGGCCCCCGACCGAAACACCCGACTCCGCGCCAGTTTTCAGTGCTCCGCGCCAGAATATGTAGGCGCGGAGCCCACAAGACCGGCGCGCAGTCACAAAACCGGCGCGAAGTCGGCAGGAACCGGCGCGGCGTCAGCAGGAACCGGCGCGCGTCAGCAGGAACCGGCGCGAAGTCAGCAGGAACCGGCGCGGGGTCGGCAGGAACAGGCGCGGCGTCAGCAGGACACCGTCGCAGCACCAGCGCGCAGCACCCGCGCGCACTGCGCCCGGGACCGAAACGCCCCACTTCGCGCCACTTCTCAGTACTCCGCGCCAGAATATGTTGGCGCGAAGTCCACAAGACCGGTGCGGAGTCGGTAGCGCACCGGGGCGCGGAGGCCGTCAGGGCTCCGGTGGCGACGCCCTGTTGCGCGACCTGTCCCGCCGGTGCGCCGCTGCCTCCAGGTGCGGCGACGTGCCGAACGGGTCCGAGAGGGGTCGGTCACCGCGTCCCGCGCCGGATGCAGGCCCGCCCGAGATGGCCTTCATTGCCCGCGCTGATGCGGTCCACGACCCCACCGATCGCCTATTGCTCCGCGCCCGCGGCACGCCTGCACCCGCGCCCGCGGCACGCCCGCACCGCACCCGCACCCGCGCCCGCGGCACGCCCGCACCGCACCCGCACCCGCGCCGCACCGCGCCCGCGCGGCACCGCGCC
>JADGOY010000211.1 GCA_017882715.1 Nakamurella sp.
CTCGCAAGCATGACCCAAGCCCGCGAACGCCGAGCACGCCGAGTGATGCCACCGCCGAGGCATCCTGTACCGGCCGGCAACGCAGAGCCGACCGAATCCAGTCCACCCCAGTCAGACGTTGCTGCGGTAGCTGTCGACCCCGTCCAGTCCGAAAAGCAACATCCCTCGAACGAAATGACAGCCACATTCCGATCAGCCCCGAAACCCAAGAAGCTGGTTGGTCCCACGACACAGCCCAAACCAATTGTGGTCGAAGCGGTGGGGGAGGAGTCAACACCGAGGCCCGCAACCCTCTACCTCGACAGCAATCTCCTCGACTTCCTGGAGGAAGCCCGCATCGCTGGCCTGGTCAGCCGACCCAAACTCGACATCTCGAAGAGCGCCGTCGTTCGGCTCGCTCTCCGGCGATTGCAGGAAGACATGACCATCGAGGAGATCCGCGAACTTCTCCGGTCGCAACCAACCGACCCGACCAAAACAGGCAGAAAACGCCGCTGAAGCGTTACAACGTTATGCCATTACAACGTCGCGATGTGGCGATCACAGAGGCCAGCAAGACCCTGACCTTCCAGGAGATTCCCCCAGCCTTTTGGGGCTTGCGGGATCTGGTCAAACGGTGGGTCCGCTGGTGTCGCCCTCCCACGTTGATGGGAACCACCTGGGGCAGGTTTCTGCCGGGATCATAGGGGGACCACCGTTCTGCCAGTCACGGGACCATGATTTCACTGCACTTCCGACCCCGCCGGCACCGGCCCACCGCCCCCGAATACCGTGAACAGATGACCACCCAATTCACCACCTGGAACCAGATCACCGGTGGCCCTACCGCGGCATAGACACCGCCGCCGACCGATCCGACCCACCGAAATCCTGGCCCCCCTCACCCCAGAGCCCCGCCAGTTGACCAATGCCCTCTTCAGGGTTCGGCGATCACCCTTGTGTCGATTGCCGAGTCGATGTGTCCAGATGTTGGGAACACCTCGTAAGGTCGTGAAGTCCGACAAATGGCGAGATTCGTCGCGCCCGATTCCTCGAGCGGCCGATGGGGCCATTCGTTGGTGTGCGGTCGATTCTCGAGGAGGACCGTCAATGAACAGAACTCGGGCGGTGGGTCTCACTGCTCTGGCCGCGGCAGCAGCGCTGGTGCTGGCCGCCTGCGGTGGCAGCAGCGACACATCGTCGTCTAGCACATCTGCATCCGCGTCGTCCGCCGATGGCGGTGGAACCGGGAGCCCGTCTTCCGGGAGCGGATCGGCGGGCTCCGAGGGCGGCCCGATCACCTACGCGCAGGAACAGGAGTGGTACGACTACAACTCCGGCAGCGGCTCGGGCAACGCGGTCGCCAACCAGGTGGTGCTCAACCAGGTGCTGCGCGGCTTCTACTTCGTCGACAACGTCGGCAAGGTCCAGCTCGACACCGAGTACGGCACCCTGGAAAAGACCTCGGACAATCCGCTGACGGTCAAATACACGGTCAACGACAAGGCTGTCTGGTCCGACGGCCAGCCGATCGGCTGCGCGGACTTCCTGCTCGCCTGGGCCTCCAGCTCGGGCCGGTACAACAAGGACGGCACGATTAACCAGGGCACCGATCGCCCGGCCAGTCCGTCGTACCTGTTCGACACCGCTTCGACCTCCGGCATCGACCAGACCGAGAAGCCGACCTGCGCCGACGGTGACAAGACCATCACCCTGGTCTATGACAAGCCGTTCGTGGACTGGCAGGCCGCGCTCGCCGGCCCCGCGGGCATCCTCCCCGCGCACGTCGCCACCAAGGCGGCCGGCATCGACACCGCCGCATTCGTCAAGGCCGTGGAGACCGACGACGTCGCGACCCTGACCAAGGTCGCCGACTTCTGGAACGCCGGCTGGACCCTGGACAAGGCCAAGGGCCTGGACACCTCGCTGATCCCGGCCGCCGGCCCGTACTACGTGGCCGCGTGGGATCCCGGCCAGTTCGTGACGCTGAAGAAGAACGACAAGTGGTGGGGCACCCCGGCCAAGACCGACACCGTGGTCATCCGCTACCTGTCCCAGGACCAGCAGGTCGCCGCGCTGCAGTCCGGTGAGGTCGACGTCATCGAACCGCAGCCCAACCCGGACACGAACGCGGAGCTGGCCGCGCTGAGTGACTCGGTCAAGGCCGACTTCGGCTCGCAGTTCACCTACGAGCACGTCGACCTGAGCGTGAAGAACGGCTTCGCCAACGAGAAGCTGCGGGAGGCGTTCTTCAAGTGCGCGCCGCGCCAGCAGATCGTCGACAACCTGATCGTGCCGGCCAACCCGGACGCCAAGCTGCTCAACTCGTTGACCACCATGGACTTCCAGCCCGGCTACGAGCAGGCCGCCACCGCGTCCGGCTTCCAGGCCTATGCCAATGTCGACCTCGACGGTGCCAAGGCCGCGTACACCGCGTCCGGTGAGGCGCCAGGAAAGACGATCAACATCATCCACATCAATCCGAACCCGCGCCGCACCGATGAGGTCGCGCTGATCAAGGCCTCCTGCGACCAGGCCGGCTTCAACATCCAGGACACCCCGCTGTCCAGTAATCAGTTCGGCCCGACCCAGCATGCCGGCGACTACGACGCCGCGCTGTTCGCCTGGGCCGGTTCCGGCCTGAACGGTTCGGTGCCCCCGATCTACCTGTCCAACGGTGGGCAGAACACCGCCGGCTGGAACGACCCGGACATCGACGCCGCGCTGAACCAGCTGGCCACCACCACCGACCCCGCCCAGGCGCCGCCGCTGCTGGAGAAGGTCGACCAGGGTCTGGCCAAGAACCTGTACACCTTCCCGATCTTCAGCTTCCCCGGTGTGGTCGCTTTCAAGACCAACATCGACGGTGTGGTGCACAACGCCACTGCGACGCAGGCGACCTGGAACATGCAGGATTGGTCGCGGACCGGCTGACTGCGGTACCTGTTGGCCGTCGTTCATTCTGCCGATAACGCCGTCATCGTGGATAAAGATCGAAATCAGGGGCGATCGGCGAAGTGACGGCTTGGTCGGCCAAGTGACGATCCCCGGGCGTGCGTCGGCAGGCTTTGGTCGTCACAGTGACGGACACTGCCGGGCACGGCAGGGCCCGGCAGGACACCGACTTCAGCTGCGCCGCGGATGCGGGGGCGCCAGGAGCCGGCCGTGGGTGAAGGACCCAATCAACGCCAACACCGGGACGGCGACGCCGAACCGGCTGTATCCGCGGCTGCGGTCGGATGAGTTGCTGACCGCTGACCGGAACTTCTACTCCTTCCGGGGTGGGAACTCGCCGCCGGGACGGGGCCGCCCTGGCATGGCGGGACGTACCTGAGCGTGTTGATCGACCCGAAGATCCGCGGTGCGGACCGCCGGGTCGGCATCCTGGACACCGCCCGCAACGGAGGTGATCTCGAGCCTGGCACCGCGCATCTGGTACGGGTCATCGAGTACAACGTGATTGACCGGGAAGGCAACGGCACCGGCGAGGTCATCGTCCTGCTGACGAACATCGTCGAACCCGGCGATGCCTCCGCCGACGAACTGGCCGCCCACAACCCGCTGACGGGCCAGCGTGGGTCTTGGCGAGGAGATCGCGAAAATTCGTACCGCCAATGGTGGCGACGAGGATGACAAGCGAAGGGCGCGACTCATGAAGTTCTGGCAGAACAACCCGGCTCGACGGCACCTTCGAGCGTCGATCGAGCAGATCGTGGCCCAGTTTCGGGCGCCGACTTGGTGGACCGCCGACCTCGACCTCGATTCCGCTGTGCGCGGTTTCCTGATCGACGCCGACGGTCCCGTCAGCGCCGTTTGGGACGATGAGACCGATTTGGCCGAGGTGTGTGCCCACACGCGGAGGGCCGTGGGCTGGACCGGGGGAGCCGGCGACATGCAAGCGGCCGTCGCCTGACTGCTCGGGGTCCGCCGTGAGGTGAGCATGCGCAGTGCCAGCTGTGTGACCCAGCAGCCGGGCTCCTGGGATCGCGTCGCGTCCCAGCGCCCACTGAGGCAAACGACCGTGTCAGTGGACTCTGTAGCGGCACCACCCGGGAACGTTCGCAGCAACCCGGGAAGCGGCAGGTGCGGCTGGCTCTGTACGGAAGGTTCACTTATACCGTTATCGTGGCACGACGCTATACGGCGCTTCACGTAACGGAATATGGTACGAACACGATAACGAACGACGGAAACGGAATAACACAAGCGCCGGCTCATCGACGCCCATGACGGGCGGTCCGGCGCAAGCCCCCCCTGGACGGGCCACGCCTGGTCTGCCATCTGCTGGTACGGCGTAACCCCCCCGGACCCGGGCTGGTCGCCGGGGCCACCGTTGACGACGGAGACGATGGCCATGATCACGTTGCTCATGAAGAGCACCCACTCAAAGATTGCGGACGCAGAAGAACATCCAGGCGAATCACGTCCGTCACCAATCCTTCTCGCGGGGACCGGGCCCACCAGCAGTGCCAAAAGTCCCTACCTGAACGGGCGCGCCGTGCACCAAGAGTTGCAGGGTCCGGCGCGGCCACTGATCCACGCCCGCGCCGGACAGTTCGCGTTCGCGCCTATGAGTTCCGTGTCCGCCGGGTGTGCGGTCGCGATTTACGCCGAAACACCAACGGGTACAGGGAGATCGTGATCACACCGGAGACGAGCAACGTGAACCAGCCGCTGACCCAGGAGCCTGTCACCGAGTAGATCACCACCACGACAATCGCGGTGGCGAGAACCACCATCGCGACAAAGAGGCTGATCAGCAACGCGGTCGGGTTATGGCGGGTCATAGTCCGAAACTTTACGCCGATATTCCCGATGATTAGCGCGGATTTCCGCGCAGGGGGTTGGGGGCAATGTTTCAGGCGTATTCGTAGCGGAGTTTGCGGTTGACCCCCGCCCACCGGGTCTATCTGAACTTGGCGGCGGCCCGGGCGTGGGTCAGGCCGCCCGACGAAGAACGCCTGCAGCGCTTCGTAACGGCGATGGTTGACCTGGATCGGCGCGATGAAGAACTCCACCCCGACCGCCGGCTCCGGCTGGGTCGACCCGGACCCGTCACCTTGTGCCGATCCACCTGCCATCTGCGGAGGATGCCATGGCATGAGTGTGACTGGTGGAACCTGCTGCCTGCGTGTCCCTACACCGGCTGGGCGATAAACGCGCAGGTCAGGGCCCATCGACCCCATTCGGGCGGGCAGGTTCCCTGACTGCGAACGAACTCCGAAATCGGGTTTCACTAACCACTCTAGTCGCGACCCGTGGTCACCCGACCGTGCCGGCTGGTCCTGGCAAATGTTTGCCGGGCCAGTGGATCTTGCGTGAGAGCGGGTCACGTTACTGCTGTGGTGTTCCGGCCGCAGCACCATCACACCATACTCCGTTCTTGATAAGGGTTGCAGTGGGGGCGATCTGGCCGACATCGAGAACCAGCCTTGGCGGGATAGCCGCCGCGGCGGGGGCTATGGTCGACGTGTAGGGCAAGTTGCCCTTTTCGTGCCTGGAGCCGTCAGATGAGCAACACTTACTATTTCCCCTGTCCTGTTTCCGGCGGAGAACGCGGGCCTAGCTGGCGGCCCGGACAATCGGATTGCGGAAGGCCTACGGGTCCGGTGATACCCAGCTGGCGGCCCTGGACGGGGTGAGTGTTGAATTCGGCCGCGGTGATTTCACCGCGATCATGGGTCCGTCGGGTTCGGGGAAATCGACGCTGCTGCATTACCTGGCTGCTTTGGATGACGCCACCTCCGGGCAGGTGTTCATTTTCATCGGGGACGCCGAGTTGAGCACCCTCGGGGACAAGGAGTTGACCCGTATCCGCCGCGACCGCATCGGGTTCGTGTTCCAGTCGTTCAACCTGGTCCCGACCCTGACCGCGTTCGAGAACATCACCCTGCCGATGGACATCGCCGGGCGGCAACCCGACAGCGCGTGGCTGGCCACCGTCATCGCCACCCTCGGACTGGGCGACCGCCTGGACCACAAACCCAGCCAGCTCTCCGGGGGGCAGCAACAGCGGGTGGCCTGCGCGCGGGCGGCTGACCAGCCGACCCGAGATCATCTTCGCCGACGAACCCACCGGGAACCTCGACTCCGTCGCAGGCGCGGAGGTCCTCGGCTTCCTTCGGCGTTCGGTCCGCGAATTCGGCCAGACCGTCGTCATGGTCACCCACGACCCGGTGGCGGCCGGATACGCCGACCGGGTGCTGTTCCTGGCCGATGGCCGCATCGTCGACGAGATCACCGACCCGACGGCGAGGCAGTGCTGGACCGCATGAAGTCCTTCGACACCAGCGTCCCGGCCGGTAGCGCTGCCGTTGCCGGGGGGCGACCGGAATACGTTCGAAAGGGGCCACCAGGGCCTGTAGCCCGACACTGGACAACGGCTGGGGCCACCGTGGTATCAACCGGGGCAATCGG
>JADGOY010000212.1 GCA_017882715.1 Nakamurella sp.
CGCGGTAGCGGCGGGCGCCGTCCGGGCCGGGGGCGAGGGTGCGCAGGGCGGTCTCGGCCTGTTCCTCGGTCACCTGGCCCAGCACGCCGTCGATCAGGCTGAACAGCCGGTGCTCGTCGCGGGTGTGGCCGACGAGCAGGTCGACGTCCCGGCCGGCACCGCCGGCCAAGGCTTGCCAGGGGGTGGCCGGCAGGACGTCGCCGTCGACGACGGCTGCGAACGGGATCGGCCGGTGGGTGATCGGGCCCCAACGGTCCTTCCACCGGTCGATCTTCGCGGAGACGGCGTAGCCCGCGGCGGGCAGCCGGGAGGGGTCCACGGCGGACAGGTCGGCCGCCGTGGGCCGCACCCCCAGTTCGGCGGCGCAGGCGGCGGCGATGTCGGCGGCAAGCTCCGGCGAGAAGAACGTGCCCGGCACGCTCTGTGCGACGGCCCGGCGGAAGAGCCCGGCCGCCCGCGGCATGGCCAGCAGCGCGGCGACCGATCCACCACCCGCCGACTGGCCGAAGACCGTCACCCGGTCCGGGTCGCCGCCGAAGGCCCGGATGTTCTCGCGCACCCACTGCAGCGCGGCGACCTGGTCGAGCAGGCCCCGGTTGGCCGGGGCGCCGTCGATCTGCGCGAAACCCTCCATGCCCAGCCGGTAGTTGAGCGTCACCACGACGACGCCGCCGGCGGCCAGTCGTCCGCCGTCGAACTCCGGAAGGTTGGACGTGCCGATCGCGTAAGCGCCGCCGGGGATCCACACCAGCACCGGCAGGCCGGCCCCCGGGGCCGGATCGGGCGACCAGACGTTGACCGAAAGCCAGTCGTCGTCCGCCGTCTCCCGCGCGAGCCCGTCCATCCCGAACAGGCCGCCCTGCGGTGGCGGCGGGCCGTACGAGACCGCCGCCCGCACCCCCGTCCAGCCGCGCACCGGCCGCGGTGCGGCGAATCGGAGCGCACCGACCGGCGGCTCGGCGTACCGGACGCCGCGGAAGACCGCCAGCCCCGCCTCCCGGCTGCCGCGCAGCACCCCGGCCGCCGTACGGACCTCAGGCCCGGGCGCGGACTCGGACGATGTGGCTGCGGTGACGGTCACGACGGTTTCCCTCCGGCGGATCGGGCGTCCTCGGGCGGCGGGCGACGGCCCGACTCCGCGGATCATCCCTCCGCGTCGGGGTACCGGCCAGCCATTTACAGCCCGCCCCGGGGCTCCGCCGCCACGCCGACCACTACGCCCCTGACGGTATGTCAACATCCTTCCAGCGCACGGGCAATGGCGAGCGAGAGCGCCCGCGCAGTTCTCGATGTCCCGCAGCTCGGTGGCAGGACCGCGGGCTACCGTCATCGATCTCTATGAACTCGCTGCTCGAGACCGCGGCCTGGCCGCCCACCAACTGCCGCTGACCGAGCGGGTGTCGCTGGCCCGTTCGGTCAGGCCGGACGTGTGGCCCCGCTGACGACGACGGAGGGTAGCGAACGTTCCGGTGACCTGATCGAGGTCGTCGACCACGACGATGCCTGACCGGCCCGGTTCGAACGGTGGCGGCAGCTTCTTTGGTCCGCGCTGGGCGAGATAGCCGTGCGCATCGAGCATGTCGGGTCGACGTCGGTTCCCGGTCCGGCCGCCAAGCCGATCGTCGACGTGCAGGTCAGCGCGGCTGACCTCGATGACGAAGCGGCCTACGTGCCGCCGATCGAAGCGGTCGGGCTGCAGCTGCGCAGCCGTGACGAGCTGCACCGCTACTTCCGGCCGTTCCGCGGCGCACCGCGTGACATCCACGTCCACGTCTGCCACGTCGGATCCGCCCTGGAAGCGGGAGCATCTGCTCTTCCGTGACTACCTGCGTGAGCACGCCGAGGCGCGGGATGCCTACAGCCGCGCGAAGCGTGCCGCCGCCGCGCGATGGGCCGACGACGGCTTCGCCTACACCGACGCCAAGACCGAGGTCATTCTGCAGATACTCGCGGCGGCGGCGTGAACCCGACGGGCGTCACGAACCAGGCGGATGGCGCGTCCATGCTTCGGATGCGAGAGCGATCCCGGATCGCGATTACGGATCCCTGCGGAATGGTGTCGATCATGGCCGGCGAAGGCCATCGGATCGACCCGCTGACGTCCTGTTGGCGGTTGGCTCAGCGGGGAGCGTGACGACCGGCGTCCACGCGCGAACGCGACCATTTGGCAACGAAGGTGTAGCGCTTGCTTGCAAACGCCTCACGTCAGACAGATCGGTCTTGCTCGCTGCAGCGTCCCGAACACCGGTTCAAGGATGACCTCGGCGGCGTCGTAGACGGCCAGCGGAACCGGCTACTCCGGTTGGAACAGCGCGACCGTGTTGCCGTCGGGATCCTTGAACCATGCGGACCTGCCGACACCGGCTGTCGTCGCGACGTGGCCGACGGTCTTGAAGTTCGGGAAGTTGTAGTCCTCGAACACGACCCCACGGGTGAGGAGGTCCTTGACGTCACGTTCCACATCCGTCGACCAGAACCTGACCTGGGTGTGGTCGGCCTGATTGGGGGCGGGGCGCCCGTAGACGAGCACGGTCGACCCATCGGGGGACTCGAACAGCAGGTGGTTCGGGATCGTCTCGGGCGAGAGCGTCAAACCGACCTTCTGTTCGTAGAACTCCTGGCTCCGGGCCAGATCGGTGCTGCACAGCACCGCCGAGATCCTGCCTGTGCTCAGCATTGCGGTCTCCTCGTTGGTGATCGTCTCGGCGAGCGGACGATGACGCGGCCACATGGATCAGCTGCGGTTGAGCGGGGTGAACGACGTGGCGCTCGACACCCTTACGCCTCGACGAGGAGCACCAACGATTCGGGCAGCACGGTGTCATATTTCATGACTTCTGCGCCGTGCTCGGTCTGCAGGGCGGCCATCATGGCGTCCATGTCGGGCACGTCCATCAGCACCGCCACCTGGGTGGGGTTCTGCGGGTCAACGAAGGTGCGGATGTTGGTGACACCGAGGGGTCCGAAGAACTCCTCGCGTTTCGGCGAGCCCAGCCAATGCTGGGTGTCCTGAACGTTGTGGTGACCGATCACGGTGGGCATTGGGCTCCTGACGTCGTGGCAGCGCGCGGGCTCTGGTGCGTTCATCAGAACACGGACCGACCGGCCCCGCGAGTCCTGTTTCCGCAGGTCACGCCCTGTGCA
Source organism: Nakamurella sp. (assembly GCA_017882715.1). Taxonomy (GTDB): domain Bacteria; phylum Actinomycetota; class Actinomycetes; order Mycobacteriales; family Nakamurellaceae; genus Nakamurella. Next base: position 3,145 of record JADGOY010000212.1, read on the forward strand.
TGAGCCGTCACGGAACCGATATTCACTGGTTGTGACCGGTCACCGGGACGGTACTGACGGTCACCACAGGGTAGGGCGTGGGCTCTCGATCGGCGGCGGACTGGCATTGGGGTCGCCCCGTTCACCGGCGGATGCGTGCAGGAGACCAGATCAGGGCGATCGTCGGGGACCATGCCAACACGGCCCTTGCCCGAGCGACCGGCGCCCCGGGTGCTGTCCTCGATCGCGACCGGGATCACTTGGGTTTGCGCCATGACGCTCATCTCCGTTGACGAAAGCCGGGGGCACAGTTGACCGGTCGATCCACCGTTTCCGCGCCGGCCGACCGCGATCCTGCCCAACAGCGCGTATCGCGGCGGCCGCAATCGGACGCGATCGCCCAGAGAAGGGATCGGCTCATCGGGACTTTCGAGGAGGCCGTCGTCGTGGACCCGCTCGCGGTGGTTCTGTCCCGACGGAGCAGTCTGTCCGCGTGAGCCGATTTACTCCAACAGCGATCACGCACCCGATCGTTCAGGCACCGATGGCCGGTGGTCCATCGACGCCTGCGTTGGCCGCGTCGGTCTCGTCCGCTGGCGGTCTGGGCTTCTTGGCCGCCGGCTACCAATCGGTCCAGGCCGTGCAGCGCGAACTAGAGGAGATCCGCTCACTGCTGGCCGAGTCGGCACCATTCGGTGTCAATCTGTTCGCGCCACCCGGTCATGGTGCCGGGGTCGCAGGGGTGACAGCTTATGCCGAGCGTCTGCGTGAGGAGGCGGACCGGCGCGCCGTCACCCTCGGCCTCCCTCGTTGGGACGACGACAACTACCAGGCCAAGTTGGACCTGCTGTGCGCGGGGCACGTTCCGGTCGTCTCGATGACTTTTGGCTGCCCATCATCGACGGAGGTTGATCGACTGCACCAAGCCGGGTCCGCGGTCTGGGTCACCGTGACGACTGTCGAGGAGGCCCAGCTCGCCCAGCAGGCCGGCGTGGACAGCCTCATCAGGCCGGGGTCGACGACACGTTGGCACTGATCGCCACCGGAGGGCTGATCACCGGACACGGCATCGCAGCGGTGCTGGCCGCCGGCGCGGCCGCGGCCCAATTAGGGACAGCATTCCTGCTCTGCCCCGAAGCCGGCACCAGCCAAGCCCACCGCGAGATGATTCGCCGCAACGCGGCGCCGACCGCCCTGACCCGGGCATTTACCGGCCGAACCGCGCGAGGCATCAGCAACCGCTTCCTGCGCGAGCACACGCCACATGCGCCCAGCGCCTACCCCGAGATCCACCACCTGACCGCCCCGCTCAGGTCCGCGGCGCGGGCCCAGGGAGATGCGGACGGATTCCACATGTGGGCAGGACAGGCCTACCCGCTTGCTCAACCAACCCCAGCAGCCGAGCTCGTCCTGAACCTTGCCGCCGACGCCCGCGATGCGCTGCAGACAGCAGCAGAGCGGATCACGACAGGGGACCACCACCAGCAGTCCCGTTGGCGTTAGCCGATCCCCAGCGGAACGATGTCGATCATGGACGCGTAGGCCATGGGATCGAGCCGCGACGCTCCGATTGTGGTTCGGCATGCGGGACAGAAGCTACCAGCAGGCGGCCGAATCAGGTTGGGCTATCAGCCCGGGCGTACTCATACCCCGCTGGCAAACGCGCATGACGGATAGGCCCCGCTCGTTATCCCGGATATTGGACTGAAATGCGAGCTGGATCCGGGGGTTGTGCGAGTTGAGCCCACCGAGCCGCCGCGGCGTCGGATGACCGCTGAGGGCCCGGACTGGGCGCGGGAAGCGTCCGGACGTGGTGAGGGCCGCCCGTCGGATTCCCCCTGTGTGGGGGTTCGCCCTCGACCGCGGACGGGAATGATCAAGGGGTCGGGGATCATCGGCGGCTCGATCCCTTACGTGGGGTTCCGCACTGCCTGCAGGGTGTACGTGTGCGGAAGCCGCTCCGGTCGGTCGCGGATCTGCCACTCACCGGCGGAGATCTGGGTCATCCGCCCGGGTAGCGGCTGCCAGGGGACGCTGCGGTGCTCGACCACCCCGGTGATCGTCATTCCTGCCTGTAGCAGCGCCGTGACGATTTCGCCGAGGCCGTGGTTCCACACCAGAATGCGGTTGTGAGTGAACGCGGCGCCGGTGTCCACGTAGCTGCCGGACTCTTCGTACGCCTGGGGTTCGGCCTGCTCGAAGTAGGGTTCGGTGATCACCAGCAGGTCGTCCGTGCGGTCGTAGTCCAGCGCCCACAGCACCGGATGAGCCTCGCGCAGGAAAAGCCGGCCGCCCGGCCGCAGGAGCGCCGCCACGGTGACCGCCCAGCGCTGGATGTCCGGCAGCCAGCACAGCGCCCCCAGGCCGGTGTAGACCAGGTCATAGGTGACGCCCAGCGTGGCCGGCGCGTCGTAGACGTCGCAGTGCACGTACGTCACCGCGGGGCCGGCCGCCGCGGCCAGCCGCCGGGCCTGCTCCAGCGACCCCGGCGAGAAGTCGACCCCGATCATCGACGCGCCAAGCCGGGCCAGCGACAGCGTGTCCGTGCCGATGTGGCACTGCAGGTGCACGCCGCGGAGCCCGTCGACGTCGCCCAGCAACGGCAGATCGAAGCGCACCACCCGGCTCAGGTGCGTCGGGTCCGCCACAAATCGGTCGAATCCGTAGTCCGTCGAGTCGGCGTGCGCCCGGGCCCGGTCATCCCAGTACGCCCGGTTGACGATCCGGTCGCCGCTCATCCGCAGACCGTATCGCCGATGCAGTGTGGATCTCGATACTGTTGATATCCTGCGCGAGCCGATCCGCGCTGCGCCGTCGCGGGCCGAGGTGAATTCCCAGAACGGGATCGTCGCGCGGGACGCGCTGAGCGATCCTGGACGCCGAGTCGGCCCGTTGAGTTGAGTTCGCCAGACTGTTCGACCGGTGCGAAATCCGTAGCATTTCGACGGCGAACTAGCTCGCCGTCTTCTCTCGGGTGCTGCCTTTCTGCCATTTCGACGGCCGGTCACTCGGCGGGTAGCCGAAGAACGCCTGGAACTTCTCGACGGTCCCGACCTCGCGCACGATCTTCTTCACCCAGGCCGGGGTGTATACGTACTGGTTCGTAGGGCCATTGACAAGGCAGTACCTGTCGTCCGTCACGATGCCGGGACGAGCGGGACCATCCGGCCGGACCCTGAGCTTCTTCCAGAGGGCGGTGTGCATGCCCATGTTGAACACGTAGGGCACCAGCGCGTTG
>JADGOY010000067.1 GCA_017882715.1 Nakamurella sp.
CGGCCCGTCCTGGGCCAACGGCCATGGTAAGCCGGGCGCGCCGGGACCGGCGCCGTGCCGCGTGGGCGGGTCGGCGTGCTCTTATGATGACCGCGGAGCGCAGTGGGTCGGCATCGGCCGGCAAGCGACGAGGAGGATCCACGACGATGGCCCCGCCGATGAGTGGCCCGGAGGCGGCCGGCGACCACACCCTTGACCCGATGGCGGTGCTGGCCGCGGTGCCGAAGGACGCGCAGTTGCTGCTGCGCGACTACATCGCCGGCCTGGAGGCGCAGGCCGGTTCTGCCCGGGCCGCTGCCGAACGGCAAGCCCGCAAGTTCCAGGCGGATAGCTATCGGCTGCTGTTGCAGGCGTCCGGGGCACGCTCGGAGCGGGACGCGGCCATCGCGGAGCGGGACACCGCGCAGCGCACCGTGGCGGAGTTGTCGGCCCGCTGTCAGGCGCTGGAGAGCAGCGCATCCCGTCGCCGGACGACCGGACGGTGACCTACCGAGCGCTGGTCGCGGTGTTGACCATCGTGCACGACCCGCTCTTTCTGGATCGCAGCTTCGCCTGTCTGATCGGTCAATCTGACTCCCGCTGGCAGTGGTGCGTCGCGGTCTCTCCTTCCGCGCCCGCCGGTACGTTCGAGCATGTCAAGGCGCTCATCGCGGACGAACCGAGGGCGATTGCGGTCCCGGGGGTGTCCGCGGATCCCGGCGCCCTCGCCGGCCAGCTGCTGGGTCTGGCCAGAGCCGACACGGTCGCCTGGCTGGACGCCGGAGATCAACTCGACCCCGCGACCTTCGCGACGGTCCGCGAACGGCTGCAGCGGGCGCCCTGGGTCTACACCGACGAGGCGGCGACCGACGACGAAGGCACGGTCGTCGATGTCTGGTTCAAACCCGATTACGCGCCCGAATGGTCCCGCTCGCAGCCGTACACGCTGCGCCTGGCAGTCGTGCCGCTGGACGTCGTGCGCGACCTGGGTGGGGTGCGCACCGAGTCCGGCACCGCCGCCTGGTACGACGTGGTGCTGCGGGCCGCCGCGGTGCTCGGTCCGCCCGACCATCTGGCCGGGCCGTTCTACCTGCACGGGGTCCGCGGGGACGGCCCACCGTTCATCATCGGCGACCCGCTGGACCGCTGCCGGGTGGTGGCCAGGGTGCTGGAGGCCGACGGGGTGCCGGTCGACGTGTCCCCGGTCGCCGTGGCGGGCCGGCCCGTCGGGCAGCGGGTCCGCCGGGCACTGCACCGCCACCCCCGGGTCAGCGTGATCATCCCGACCAGGGCGAGTTGGTCGAGGATCCACGGTTTCCCGCGGTGCCATGTGGTGGAGTTGGTACGCAGCCTGTGGACCGAGGATCGCTACCCCGACCTCGAGGTGGTGGTGATCTACGACGTGGGCACATCGCCCTCCGCGCTGTCCGAGATCCAGGCCATCACCGGCGGTGAGGTCGTCCTGGTGCCGTTCGACGGACCCTTCCACTTCTCCCGAAAATGCAACGCGGGGGCGCTCGCGGCAACCGGCCAGTACCTGTGCTTCCTCAACGACGACATGGAGGTCGTCACCCCGGACTGGCTGCACGAGCTCGCCTCGCTGCTGCAGGACCCAGGGGTCGGCGCGGTGGGAGCCAGGCTGCTGTTCGCCGACGACACGCTGCAGCATGCCGGTCACGAGTACAACGCCGGGTACGCCGGGCACACCATGTTCCGCTGCGGCGCTCAGGACCTGGATTCGGGCGGCAGAGCACTGGTGACGTCGGAGCGGTCCGGCGTCACCGGGGCCTGCATGTTGGTGCGTGCCGCGGACTACCTGCGTGTCGGTGGGTTCTCCGAAGAATTCCCGTTGAGTTACAACGACGTCGACCTGTCCCTGAAGATCATCGCCGCTGGCTTCCGGATTCTGTACACCCCGCACGCCACGTTGTTCCACTACGAGTCGCAGACCCGGCGGGCGACCATCACCGACACCGAGATGCGAAATATCCGCTGGCGGTGGGGGCCGCGGCTGGAAAGCGACCCTTATGTCAACGAGTTGTTGCGCTCGCCGACCGACACCTCATCCGCGGACCTCGAGTGATCGCCACGAAAGGACGACCATGAGCCAGACCCAGCCCGCCCTCGACGCAGGGACCGGGTCGGCCGACTACGCCGCCGCGTACTACCACTCCCAGCTGGGTCCGCCCTACGAGTACGACGAACCGCACTGGCAGGACTTCTTCGGCGGCATCGCCACCGCGATCGTCCGGATATTGCGGCCGGCGACCCTGTACGACGCCGGGTGCGCCAAGGGTTTCCTCGTCCGCGCGCTGGCCGAACAGGGCGTCGACGCCCGCGGTGGAGACATTTCCGAGTTCGCCATCGCCGATGCCCCGCCGGACCTCGCCCCGCGGCTGGAAGTTCGCGACCTCACCACGCCGTTCATCGAGAAGTACGACGTCATCACCTGTATCGAAGTGCTCGAACACATGGCCCCGGCGGCCGCCAAGATCGCCATTGCGAACCTGTGCGCCGCCACCGATGTGGTGATCCTGTCCTCGACCACGGATGATTTCGCCGAATCCACGCACATCAATGTCCGTCAGCCTGCTGCCTGGGCGCAGGATTTCGCCGTCAACGGGTTCTTCCGGCGGACCGATCTCGACGCGTCCTTCGTCTCGCCGTGGGCGGTGATCCTCCAACGCGGCAGCCCCGGCACGGTGGAGCTCGTGGCGCGCTACGAGGCGCTGCTCGCGCCGCTCATCCGCGAGGCGGACACCAAGCGGCGCGCCCTGCTGCAGGCCCGCAGGGAGTTGGACGAGGCGACCGCGCCGGTGTACGCCGAGCGGGACAAGCTGACAGCGGAGGTCACCCAGTTACGGGAGCGGTCGGACCCCGCTGCTGAGCTCACCGCACGCGCGACCCGGCTGGCCATCGTCGACGAGTTGCTCGCCCTGCGCGGGGAGGTCGCGCGGCTGCGGAGCGAGGCTGCGGTGGGCTTGGCCGACACCGAACGGGCCGGCCTCCAGGCAACCGTCGCGTCGCTGTCCGAGGACCTGGGACGCGCCCGGGAGCAGTTGCTCGCAGCCGAGGAGTCGTTGTCCGATCGCAACCAGATGGTGCAGGCGCAGGCCGCCGCGATCTGGGCGGAGAGGGATCGGCAGATCGAGGAGTTCAAGCAGGCGACCACTTGGCGGGTGGGCCGGACCGTGCTGGCGCCGCTGATGTCGGCGCGTCGGTTGGCGCGCCGGGCGTGGCGGTGAATGCTGCCACCCGGCCGGTCGATCCCCGGGGAGCGCAGGCGCTGCTCGTCAGCATGGTGGTCCCGGTGTATCGGACCGGGCTGGGCTATCTGGGCGAACTCCTGGAGTCCGTTCGGGGGCAGTCCGACCCAGGCTGGGAGCTGGTCCTGGTCGACGACGGTTCGGGCGATCCTGGCCTCACCCGGGTGCTCGCCGAGGCGGCCGCGTCCGACGATCGGATCGTCCACGACGCTCTCGACCGCAATTCGGGCGTCGTCGCCGCGTCCAACCGCGGCCTGTGCCTGGCGCACGGTGAATTCGTCGCACTGCTGGACCACGACGACCTCGTCGCTGCGGACGCCGTCGCTCGTTGCCGTCAAGCGCTCCGGTCGGACCCGGATACGGACGTGCTCTACTCGGACGAGACGATCATCGGTCCCTCGGGTGAGGTGCTCGGCGAGTTCCGCAAACCGGCATTCTCGCCCGAACGGCTTCGCGGTCAGATGTACACCGGTCACCTCGGGGTCTACCGCCGGTCGTTGTTGGAGTCCATCGGCGGCTTCCGCCAGGGCTTCGACGGTAGTCAGGACTACGACCTGATCCTGCGGGCCACCGAGCAGGCCAGGGCGGTGCGGCACATCCCTCGCTCTCTCTACCGGTGGCGGACGTTGCCGACCTCGGTCAGCCACGCCGCCGGCAACGACCACGTCTTCGACGCCGCCCGGCGCGCGCTCACCGAGCATCTGTCACGCACCGGCGTCGCCGCGACCGTGACCCAGACCGATCCCACCGGCCGGTACCGGATCGACCGTCAGGTCCCCAGTGATCTGCACGTCACCGTCATCGTGCCCACGGTCGGCGGCCGCGGCTTCGTCGACGGCGCCGATCGTGTTGCGCTGCCGCACACGCTGCGCCGGCTGCTCCGCGGGGGCGACGCGGTCACCGGGGACCGGCCGTTGGACGTTCTCGTGCTGGACGGCGGCATGCCACCGGCGCTGCGCGGCGAGGTCGCGGACCTGCTGAACGGTCTGGGCCGGATCGTTCCGGTCCAGGGCAGCCCCTGGGCGGTCGGCGCCCTGAACCGCGCGGCGCTGTCCGCTGACGCGCCGCTGCTGCTGCTGCTGGGTGACGACGTGGTGCCGGCGCGCGGCGATTCCGACCCGGCAGGGAACGGGTCGGGGTCCGGATGGCTCGACACCCTGCTGGGGCTGGCCATCGATCCGACGGCCGCCCTGGTCGTGCCGCGCCTGCTGCGCTGGGACGGCCGGGTGGCCGCTGCCGGGCTTGCGCTGTCCGGCGGCGTCGCCCATGCCATCGGCGCCGGCTGCGAGCCGGACGATCCTGGGCCCTTCGGATCGCTGCAGATCGACCGCGAGGTCACCGCGGTCCCGGCGGACTGCGTGCTGGTGCCCCGGGAGCTGCTGATCGCCGCGGGTGGTTTGTCCGGCCAGTTCTCGGCGGTTGCCGCGGTCGCCGATCTCTCGTTGAAGGCGGCGGTGCTGGGACGGCGTACGGTGGTCAGCTCGGCGGCGTCGGCATGGGTGGGACGCGGGCCGCGAAGCCCGTCGCGCGGGGACGTCGCCGAACTCGCCCGGCGCTGGGGCAGCCAGCTGGCCTTCGACGCCTACTGGCGGGACATCGGCTGACCGGCGTCATCGGCCCGGATCGGCCCGGCCGCGCAGATAGCAGCGGAGCACCGTCAACTGGATGGTCAGCGTGACGAGCGGACCGGCCAGCTGCGCCAGCACGCCGCAGTTCACCGGTGTCGACGGAATCGCGAAACACAGCCCGAATGCCACCGCGCCGGCGATCCAGGCGAGCATCAGCGCGCGGTGCCGGCGGATGGCCACCAACGCCGGCTGCAGCAGCTGGACCCCCATGAACAGCAGAGCAGAGGCGGTCAGCAGGACGAGCGCGGCGGTGCTGGTGGTGTCCCGATCCGCGCCGAACAGCAGGCTGATCACGAACGACCCGGCCACCGCCGTCGCGGCGAGTGCGATCAGGCCGATCCCGGCGATGGCGGCCAGCCCGAGTCCGACGTCGCGGCGCAGCTGGCCACGGTCTCCGGCCGCGGCCGCCGCCGTCATCCGCGGGAGCAACAGCGCCTGGATCGGCGCCATCAGCAGCAATGGGATCCGGGTCAGCACGACGGCGGCAGCGAAGCCGGCCGCGACGGCCGGGTCGCCGGGCAGCATGCCTGTGACGATGACGGGAGCCAGATTCGCCAACCCCATCGCCAGCACCGAGGCAACGAGCAGCCAGCCGACGTCGCGAACCAGTACGGGGATGGTCGGCGGACGCACCGTGGGCACGTCGCCGGCGTCGACGACCGGCACCGGGTGCGCGGTGGGCACGGCGGGTGCGGCGGGCGTCCCCGGCGCGGCGGACACAGGGGCCGCGGAAGGTGCGGCGGGTGTGGCGGACACAGGGGGCGCGGAAGGTGCGGCGGGTGCGGCGGACACCGTGGGCACCGTGGACACGGCGGGCGTCCCGGATCCGTGCGAGGTGCACACCCAACCCAGCGCGGGACCCAGACACAGCGCCAGCGCGTAGGCGACCGGGTTGGCGTTGCCGGCCAGCACAAGGATCACGCACCCGCAGATCCGACCTCCGCCGTCGATCACCAGGGTGGCCGCATACCGGCCGAACCGGCGCTGCCCGCCGGTGCTGCCGCGCACATAGAACACCGCGGCAGACGCCGCCACGGTGATCATCAGCGCCACCACGAGACCCGCCCAGCCGTCGAGTACCCACTCGAGCAGCCACGGCGCCGCAGCTGCCAGCGCCAGCAGGGTCACCACCCCGAGGCCGCCAGCGACCGCGGCCATCCGCCGGGCGAATGCGCGTACCGCGGCACCGCGGGCGATCGCGTCGCTGACGACCCGCGAGGTCTCCTGCTCGGCGGCCACGAATACGCCTGGGCCGAGCACGTTCGAGAGCAGGTAGGTCGCCGACAGTGCTGCGGTGACGGCGGGTTCGAACCGGCCGCGGCCGATCACCGCGAGGAAGACGTATCCGGACAGGCCGATCAGCGCCGTGCCGATGAGCATGAAGGCCACATCGCGCTTCGGTCGGGTGGCCACCGGAGCAGGCTACCCAGCGTCAGGCGCTGGGACCGTGCCGGCGTCAGCCGACGATGTGCTTGGCCAGTTTCGGAATCGCCTTCGCCGACCCGGTCCGCGCCGCGGTGGGCAACAACGACAATGCGTTGAGCCGGGAGGAGACGTGCCAGCGTGCGGCCTTGGCCGCCTTGTTCCATCCGATGGCCTCGAAGGCCTCGGCCTCGGCCTCGAACAACTTGCGCTCCTCGTCGAACCGCCGACCGTCCAGGGCCTTGACCGACGAATCGGAGGCCGAGTGCCGGCGGTAGAGGAAGGCCAGGGTCGGGTCGAAGACCATCGACCCGCCGTCGCGCACCGTGTCCAGCAACAGGGCGAGGTCCTGCGTGACGTGCAGACCCTCCCGGAAGCCGATCCGGGTGAGCGTCGACGTCCGCCAGGCCAGCGAAGGGAAGTAGGTCCAGTTGCCGCGCAGCAGGCTCACCGCCAGGCTCTCGCCGCCCAGTTCCTTGCGGGTGGTGGCGGACGGTGCGTAGATGTTCTTCATCCGATCGCCCAGCGGCCGCACCGCCCGGTGGTGTTCGTCGATCACCACCACTCCGGTCTGCACGACGGCGGCTTCCGGATGGGCGGCGAAGCAGTCGGCGACGACCTCGAGATAATTCGGCTGCATGACGTCGTCGGCGCCCATCAGCACGGTCACCGCAGCGGAAACCAAGCTCAGGCACCGGCGGTAGTTGCCGTTGGCGCCGAGGTTGCTCGCGTTGCGGCTGTAACTGACCCGCTCGTCGTCCAGGGTCGCGAACCAGCGCGCGGGCTCGGGGTCCGGGTACCCGTCGTCGACCACCAGTAAGCGCCAGTTGCGGTGGTACTGCCCGAGCACGCTGCGGACGGCCTGTTTCATCAGCGCGACGTCCCCGTAGTAGGGCAGCGCCACGTCGATCGCGTCAGGGCCGATCGCGTCAGGGCCGATCGCGTCAGAGTCGACTGCTGCAGGGACGATCGATTCGGGGGGTTGCGTCGTCATTTGGATTCCTCTCCCGCGGCCCTGGCCACAGCCAGGCCCGCTCCGATCCGGACACGGCCGCAGACCGGGTGATTCATTGCGCCATGCCGCCGATCAACGCGGTTCCCTGGGCGAAATGGGGCTGGATCTTGCTCTCGTAGAGGCTCAGCGCCGAGCCGATGGCCATGTGCATGTCCAGATACCGGTAGGTCCCGAGCCGTCCCCCGAAAAGCACCCCGGGTTCGACGGCCGCGCGTTCGCGATACCGCAGCAGCCGCGAGCGGTCCTCCGGGGTGTTGACCGGGTAATACGGCTCGTCATCCCGACCGGCGAACCGGGAGAACTCGCGCATGATCACGGTCGCCTCGTCCGTGTACCCACGCTCGGGGTGAAAATGACGGAATTCGTGCACCCGGGTGTACGGAATATCGGCGTCGGCGTAGTTCATCACCGGGCAACCCTGGTGGTCGCCGGTCGGCAGCACTTCACGATCGAAATCCAGGGTCCGCCAACCCAACTCGCCCTCGCAGTTGTCGAAGTACCGGTCGATCGGGCCGGTGTAGACCACCGGTACCCGGCCCAGCACGCTGGCCCGGCCCAGCGGCCCCTGGTCGAAGAAATCGGTGTCCAACTGGACGTCGATCCGCGGATGGTCGGCCATCCGGTTCAGCCATGCGGTGTAGCCGTGCACCGGAAGGCCCTCGAACGTGTCGGAGAAGTACCTGTTGTCGTAGGTGTACCGGACCGGCAGCCTGGAAATCACCCCGGCGGGCAACTCCCGCGGATCGGTCTGCCACTGCTTGGCGGTGTAGTCACGGACGAATGCCTCGTACAGCGGGCGACCGATCAGCGACACCGCTTTCTCCTCGAGATTGGCCGCGTCCCGGGGGTCGGCCGGGCCGGCCTGCCGCGCGACCAGGTCCCTGGCCTGCTGCGGGGTGTAGGCCGCGCGGAAGAACTGGTTGATGGTGCCCAGATTGATCGGCATCGGGAAGACTTCGCCGTGGTGCGTGGTGTACACGCGGTGCTGGTAGCCGGTGAAATCGGTGAATCGGTTGACGTAATTCCAGACGCGCTCGTTCGAGGTGTGGAACAGGTGCGCGCCATAGGTGTGCACCTCGATGCCGGTGGCCGGGTCGTCCTCGCTGTAGGCATTCCCGCCGACATGGTGACGGCGGTCGAGGACCACCACCCGCAGACCCAGGTCGGCTGCGCACCTCTCCGCGATGGTCAGGCCGAATAACCCTGACCCGACCACGACGAGATCCGCGTCCACGACCCTCCTGTCTGCGGCGTCCGCGCGGGTCGCGCCGCACCGCGAAGGTCAGGGTACGGGGCGAGGGGGGCCTACGGTCGCGAACCGGGCGACGGCGCGGCGCGTTACCCGGGTGCCACGCCGCCGCAGCACGGTCTGCGGCGCCAGGCGCAGCACCGCGACGAGAATCCGGAGCCGGAGCCGAACCCGGAAGTTCTGCTCGTCGGGGATCGAGCGCCCCAACAGCCGGCCGGCAGCCAGCGATCCGGTGGTGAGCGCAAATCGCAGGAGCTGCGCCGACGCGATCGAGGCGGGCGCGCACCGCAGCAGGGTCAGCAGCCGATTGCGCTCGTTGTGGAAGTGGAACAGCTCCGAGCGGCGGTTCGAGGTCGCGGCGTGCCGGTGCACCACCCGGGCGACCGGCACCGCGCGGATCGACCATCCGGCCAATCGCAACCGCCACGAGGTATCCAGATCCTCGTAGTACAGAAAGAACTCGGCGGGGAATCCACCGACCGCGCGGATCGCCGCCGTGCGCAATAGTGCGGCGCCGCCGCAGAACCCGAAGACGTCCGTGATACCCGGATCGATCCGCTCGACCGCGGCGCCTGCACACACGTCGATGCCGTACCACCGCTCGTCCAGACCGGCACCGAGATTGTTCACCGTCCCGGGCCGGTCGGCCAGGACCATCAGCGACGTCCAGGCGGCAGCGCCGTCGTCACCCGCGGCCGCCGCGAGCAACTGGGCCAACCAGTCCGGGTCGGCGACCGCGTCGTCGTTCAGCAGCGCGCAGTACCGGGTTCTGACGTGTGGCAGCGCCGCGGCGACGCCGCCGGCGAAACCGGTGTTGGCGGGCAGTCGGATGACACATTCCGGCGAAACCATCTGGGCCAGCAGCGCTGCGGTGCCGTCGGTGGAGGCGTTGTCGACGACGAGCAGGCGATGCGACACGGACTGTGCGGCCAGCCCCGCCAGGCAGTCGGCCAGCCAGTCCACCCCGCGGTACGTGATCACGACCACGGTGACCTGGAGACCCGGCGCGCCCGAGAGTGCTGTCATGCTGTCATGCCGTCAGATTGAACCGCTGACCCAACCACGGCATCACATGCGCCAGGCCGGCGACGGCCGTTCCCCAGTCGTGGCCGGTGCCCGGACTCACCCAGTACTGCACGTCCATGCCCGCAGCTTTGGCCGCCTGGTAGACCTGCTGCTGCTGGGGCGTGTAGTCCGTGTCGTTCTCCCCGACGATGAACCACCCGGCGGAGTTCGGGAACTGCTTGCCGGACATGATGTCCATCGGATTGATCGCCTTGAACGCGGCCTCGTCGCCGCCGAACGCGGTCTCCACGGTCTTCTGATGGGAGCCCAACGTAGGTTCCACTTCTCCGGAGATGTCGAGGAACGACGGGTAGACATCGGGGTGATTGGTGGCCAGCTGGATCGAGCAGGTCCCGCCGTAGGAGAACCCGCCGATCGCCCAGTACTTCGGATCGGTGTCGACCAGCAGCTGGTTCTTGATCGCGTTGGGGACGTCCTTGGCCAGGTAGGTGTCGACCTGTCCGAGGCTGGAATTCGCGCACAGCGGATTGTTGATCTGCGACCCGAGTGGATCGGGCGAGACCACGATGGGCGCGATCCCGTTGTGCGCCTGCGCGTAGCTGTCCATCACGGACTGCACGCGGTCGCCGAGGAACCAGTCACCAGGGTCGCCCGGCTGCCCGACGATGATGATCAGCACCGGTAGCGGCTCCGGGTTGGAGGCGAAATAGGCCGGCGGGTAGTAGACCCAGCCCTTGCGCGCGTTGAAACCCGATTCGGTGCCCGGCAGGTCGATCGGACTGACCTTGCCCTTGCCGTCGGCGGGCATGCTGGGGCCGGTCGGTGTCCAGGTCTGGGTCAGCGGCCCGACCGGCAACGGCGGAACCGTCGAGCCGGTGGTCTTCACCGGCGGACCGTTGATCTCCTGGTCGGAGGTGGCGCCGACCAGATCGCCCACCGTGGGGTACTGCTGGTAGTGGTTGTTGATCTGGTTGCCGGCGGCCGCGACCACCAGGACGGCGGCGAGCACGGCGACGATCTTGTCCCACCACCGCGAGGCGAACAGGTGGCCGATGGCCAGTCCGACGGCGGCGATGATCACCCCGATCCAGACCCCGATGATCCTCGGCAACGTTTCGGCGAACAGGTTCTCGCCGACGACCGTGGTGACCCACCAGGCGCCGATCGCCGACAGCACGATCACCCCTGGCACGAACCACACCCACCACCAGCGCAGCCGACGGATCAGCAGGAATACCGCGGCGACCACCCCGAGCGCCGTGACCACGACCGGGAGCCACCCGGTGAACAGCGAGACCCCCATCTGCTCGCCCTCCGCCCCCGACGACCCCCGCGGCGCGTCAACACCATCCCCACCGTATGTGTTCTCCTTCTGGCATGCCCGAATTGACCGTCGTCGTCGAGCAGTGCCTGGCCCCCGTGCCGGGCGGCACCGGGCGCTACGCCCGGGAGATCACCGCGGCGCTGGCCGCCGCGCCCCGCCCGGGCTGGCGGGTGCGGACGGTCAGCGCCTGGCATCGCGACGTGGGGCCGGCGGCGATCCCGGGAGCGGACGGACCGCATCGACTGCCCGCGGGTCACCGGGCGCTGAGCCGGCTGTGGGAACGGGGCCTGCCGCCGCGGGTGTCCGGGTCGAGCGTGCATGCCACCACACCGCTCGCGCCGGGTCGCCGGACCCCGCTGGTGGTGACGGTGCACGACGCCGTCCCGTGGACCCATCCTGAGACGCTGACGCCCCGCGGGGTGACCTGGCACAAGGTGATGGTGGGCCGCGCGATGGCCGGAGCCGACGCGGTGGTGGTGCCCTCGGCCGCTGTCGCTGACGACCTGGCCGGGCTGTTCCCGGCCGCGGCCGGCCGCCTGCACGTGATCGGCCACGGCGTCACCGCCCTGGATCCGCCGCCCGACGCCGTTGCCCGTCGCCGGCATTGGGGTCTACCCGACCGGTACGTGCTCACGGTTGCGACGCTGGAACCCAGAAAGGGTCTTGACGTGCTGATCCGGGCGATGGCGTTGCCCGCGGCCGGCGAGGCGCGGCTGGTCGTCGTCGGGCCGACGGGTTGGGGTGGCGTCGACCTGGCCGCGGTGGTGAAGAGCGCCGGGCTGGCGGCCCATCGTTGGCAGGCCCTCGGACGGGTCGATGACGCCGACCTGGCCGCAGTGCTGGACGGGGCGAGCGTGCTCGCCGCGCCGTCCAGGGCGGAGGGATTCGGGCTGCCGGCGCTGGAGGCGATGGCCGCCGGCGTGCCCGTGATCTGCTCCGACGCGCCGGCGCTGGTCGAGGTGACGGCCGGTGCGGCCGTGGTGGTGCGCCGGGACGACCCGGCCGCCCTGGCCGACGCCATCGGACAGGTTCTCGGCGACCCGGTAGCAGGGCGGGAGCTGTCGGCGAAGGGCCGGGCGCGGGCCGCGGGGTTCAGCTGGCCGGCCGCGGCGCGGGCCGTGTGGGACCTGCACGCCGGAAACGCACCGGCTCGTGATGCGGACCGGGCACAATCCTGTCCCGGTGATCGCAGGTTGATCCGGCGGGATCAACCGCCGCCGTGATATCGCTAGGGCACGGTCAACGCCACTGGCCGTCACGGTCATGGTCGAGACTCGGACGAAGCGGAGGGCGGGCATGCGCACCCAGCCGCGGGTCCTGTTGGACGCCACCGCCATCCCCGCCGAACGTGGGGGAGTCGGCCGCTACGTGGACAACCTCACCGAAGCGCTGGACGCGGCCGGTGCCGCGCTGAGCGTGGTCTGCCAGCACCGGGACGCGGAGACCTTCGCCCAGCTCGCTCCGCACAGCCGGATCGTGCCCACCGCCGAGGAGTTGGGTAGCCGGCCGGCCCGGCTGGCGTGGGAACAGACCACGCTGGCGCGGCTGGCCAAGCGACTGCCGGTGGATGTCATCCATTCGCCGCATTACACGATGCCGTTGGCGGCCGGCGTGCCGATCGTCGTCACGCTGCACGACGCGACGTTCTTCTCCGACCGGTCGCTGCATGTGGGCGTCAAGGGTCGCTTCTTCCGGGCCTGGACCAGGACGTCGCTGCGCCGGGCGGCCGTGTGCATCGTGCCCAGCCAGGCCACTGCCGACGAGCTGACCCGCTACACCCATCCCCGCCCGGATGCGATGGTGGTCGCCTACCACGGGGTGGATCGGACGATCTTCCGGGCGCCGGATGCCGATCAGGTGCAGGCCGTCCGGGACCACCTCGAGCTCGGCGACCAGGAGTGGATCGCGTTCCTCGGCACGCTGGAGCCGCGCAAGAACGTGCCCGCGTTGGTGCGGGCGTTCATTCGGGCCGTGTCGCCGCGCGAGGACCGCCCGGCGCTGGTGCTGGCCGGGTCGCGGGGCTGGGATATGGGAGTGGAACCGGCGATCGCCGCGGTGCCGGAATCGCTGCGGGTGATCCAGGCCGGTCACCTGCCCGTCGACCTGCTGCCCGGGCTGCTCGGCGGGGCGGTGGTCGTGGCCTACCCGAGTCTGGGAGAGGGATTCGGGCTGCCGGTGCTGGAGGCGATGGCGTGTGGAGCGGCGGTGCTGACCACCCGCAAGCTCGCAATGCCCGAGGTGGGCGGTGACGCCGTGGCCTATACCGGGACCGGCGCCGGCGACATCGCGGCGTCGCTGACCGAACTGCTCGATGATCCCGCCCGGCGCGCCGGACTCTCGGCGGCTGCCCTGGACAGGGCGAGCATGTTCACCTGGGCTGCAAGTGCGCAGGCGCATCAGGTTGCCTACGACCGCGCGGCCGCGATAGGTGCGATGCGAGGGTGACCGCTGACGAGGCAGGGGTTCCGGGTGAGGGTAGCGGCCGGACCCGCGCCGGCGAGAGTCCCATCGGGCTGGTCACCATCACCTACTCGCCGGGCGAGTCGTTGGCCGCGCTGCTGGACTCGATCCCGATGGCCACCAGCCGTCAGGTCAGCGTGGTGCTGGCCGACAACGGTTCCACCGACGGCAGTGTCGAGGCCGCCGCCGGACGACCGGGGATCCGGTTGGTGCGCACCGGGGGCAATGTCGGCTACGGCGCAGCGGCCAACGCCGGGGTCGCGGTGCTGGACCCGGCGATCGCCTGGGTGCTGGTCATCAACCCCGATGTGGTCCTCGGACAGGGGTCGATCGACGCCCTGCTGGAGGCGGCGACCAGGCATCCCGAGGCCGGTGCCTTCGGACCACTGATCACCACGCCGGACGGCGTGGTGTATCCGTCGGCGCGGCACCTACCGTCGGTCGGGTTGGGTGTGGGGCACGCGTTGTTCGGGTGGTGGTGGCCCAGCAATCCCTGGACCCGGGCGTACCGGCAGGACATGACCGCCCCGATCGAGCGCACCACCGGGTGGCTATCCGGTTCGTGCCTTCTGCTCCGTCGCGCGGCGTTCAGTGCCGTCGATGGGTTCGATCCGGCGTACTTCATGTACTTCGAGGATGTGGACCTGGGTGACCGGCTGGCCCGGGCGGGCTGGGCCAGCGTCTACTGCCCAACGGCCAGGGTCGTTCACCTCGGCGGCCATTCCACCGAGCGGGCACCACATGCGATGGTCGACGCGCACCACCGATCCGCCTACCGCTACCTGTCTCGGCGTTACTCCGCCCGTTGGCAGGCACCGTTGCGCTGGTTGCTCAAGGTTGGGTTGGCCGCGCGGGCACTGGCGTCCAAGCGATCGGCCAGGGTGGCCGGCGGCGCCGCCATCCCGGACCGGCGCGTCGTCTGACATACCGGACGAAAGTCCGACACAACGGTCGAGGGCACCGTCACCAGGGCGGATGGGCTTGATGTGGCCTGTTCACGGTGCCGACGATGTGACCGCGGCGTCCGGCGATCAGTCGGGTGAAGGCGTCAACCGGTCGCGGCTCGCACCCCACGATCACTGATCGCGGCGTAGCTGTGAACACGCGCCAACTCGTTCGTCGGGCGTCCTGACGGCAGTGCCGACGCCATTCCCGGCAGGGAGATCCCCTGCACGTCGCGCAGCTGACGGACGGCCTGGGATTGCCCGTCCGGTAGGGTCGGCTGGCCGCGCCCCGGCCGACAGCATAGCCCGCCATTGCCCGCCCGACCACTGCCGACCATTGGCCCCGAGCGCTGCCCGACCGTTGGCCGGATTACTGCCCCGAGCGCTGCAGACCACTGCCGGACCGCGGCCGGAACCTACCGATTGACTGACAGAACGGACGACAGCATGAAGGGGATCATCCTGGCCGGCGGTGCCGGCACACGGCTGCATCCGATCACCCGCGCAGTCTCCAAGCAGCTGCTGCCGGTCTTCGACAAACCGATGATCTACTACCCGCTTTCGGTACTGATGCTGGCCGGCATCCGGGAGATCCTGGTGATCACCACGCCGGAGGACAACGCCGGGTTCCGTCGGCTGCTCGGCGACGGCAACGAGTGGGGACTGGAGATCTCCTACGCCGAACAGGCCGCACCGAACGGGCTGGCCGAGGCATTCATCATCGGTGCCGCCCACGTCGGTGACGACTCGGTCGCACTCGTGTTGGGCGACAACATCTTCTACGGCCAAGGGTTCTCCGTGACCCTGAAGAACGCGGCCGCGGGCATCGACGGATGTGTGCTGTTCGGCTATCCCGTGCGCGACGCCGAGCGGTACGGGGTGGGTGAGCGCGACCCGGAGGGGAAGCTGATCTCCATCGAGGAGAAACCCGCGAAACCGAAGTCGAACCTGGCCATCACCGGTCTGTACCTGTACGACAATGATGTCGTCTCCTACGCGGCGAGCCTGAAACCCAGCGCGCGCGGTGAGCTGGAGATCACCGACCTGAACAACATCTATGTGGCCAAGGGCAAGGCCTCGCTGATCGATCTCGGTCGGGGATTCGCCTGGCTGGACACCGGCACCCACGATTCGCTGCTGGAGGCGGGCGAGTTCGTCCAGGTACTCGAGCACCGCCAGGGCGTGCGGATTTCGTGCCTCGAGGAGATCGCGCTGGGGGTCGGGTTCATCGACGCCGATCAGTGCCTGAAGCTGGGTCGGTCGCTGGCAAAGTCCCCGTACGGCCAGTACGTGATCGCGGTGGCCCAAGCGGCGGGCGCGGCGGGATGAGGCGTTCGGCGCGACCGGCAGCGGCGTCACGAGTACCGGAGGGAACAGACGGATGGCCGTCCAGACCAACAGACCCGCACCGATCGAGGTCGACGCGGTGGTCCTCGTCGGCGGGCAGGGCACCCGGCTCCGGCCGCTGACGCTGTCTGCCCCCAAGCCGATGCTGCCGACCGCGGGGGTGCCGTTCCTGGAGCACCTGCTGTCCCGGATCCGCGCGGTGGGGATCCGTCACGTCGTGTTGGGCACATCGTACAAAGCGGACACCTTCACCGAGTATTTCGGTGACGGATCCGCCGCCGGATTGGACATCGAGTACCTCGTCGAGGACGTGCCGCTGGGCACGGGCGGCGCGATCCGCAACGTCGCGGACACCCTGCGCGCGGACACCGTGATGGTGTTCAACGGCGACGTCCTGTCCGGCCTTGACCTGTCGGCGCTGCTGGCGACCCATCACGACAACGATGCCGACGTCACCCTCCACCTGGTGAAGGTCCCCGACCCGCGCGCTTTCGGGTCGGTGCCGACGGATCCGGACGGCCGGGTGCAGGCATTCCTGGAGAAGACCGACAACCCGCCGACCGATCAGATCAACGCCGGCTGCTACGTCTTCCGGCGCAGCGTGCTGGAGTCCATCCCGGCCGGCCGGGTGGTCTCCGTGGAGCGCGAGACGTTCCCGGGCCTGCTCGCCGCGGGCGCGCGGGTGTTCGGACACGTGGATTCGTCGTACTGGCTGGACCTGGGTACGCCGGCCGCGTTCGTCAGAGGGTCCGCCGACCTGGTCACCGGCATCGCGCCGACCGACGCGCTGCCCGGCCCCATCGGTCCCGCCCTGGTCCTGCCCGGCACCTCTGTCGCCGCCGACGCCACCCTGTCCGGAGGCAGCACCATCGGCCGGGACGTCCGCGTCGGAGCCGGCGCGGTCATCGACGGTGCCGTGGTCTTCGACGGCGCGGTGATCGGTGTCGGCACCAGGGTCACCAGGTCGGTCATCGGGGCGAACGCACGGATCGGTGATGGGGCCGTGGTCACCGACGCGGTGATCGGCGACGGCGCGGTGATCGGCGCGCGGTGCGAGCTGATTTCCGGGGTGCGGGTGTGGCCGGGCGTGGTGCTTCCCGATGCCGCCGTGCGGTTCTCGGCCGAGACCTGAATTGACGGCACGGACGTGAACGCGCCGTCGAACCTCCCGGAGGTCAGTGGCCTGGATGCCGGCGCTGCGCGCAGGGTGTTGATGGCGGTGTCGTGCCTGGACTGCGACGCGCTGCTCGGCGTCGCCCCCGCTGCCCTGCGTCGCCCCCGCTGGTCGGGTCGTCGAGCATGACAGTCGCGTCGCTGCGCGACGGCCTGCGGCCGCCCTTGACCCGGAGACACCGAGGGTGTCACTCGTCTTGGACACCGGCCGCGGCCAGAACCGCGTCCGCCGCGCGCAGACGTGTGCCTGCTGTGCGTACCGCCGTCCTTGCTCGGCCGGCCGATCGAGCCGGCGATCGACGAAGCCCTGGGACACAACGGCGTCCTTGGCGACATCGGGGCGCCGCGGGCGAATCGTGTGCCCGGGTGGAATCACGGCTACCTGATCACACCGGTGCGATGCCAGGTTCCCGCGGTCGAGGGTGACCGCTGCCGCGGTCCGGTCGCGTGGGATCTCTTCGTGATCATGAAGTTTGAGCTCGTCTACGGTAGTGGCCGGCGCGGGCTCGGATCGAGCGAAACGGAGTCGGCCGAGATGACCGATGTGCTCACCGAGGCCGAGCAGCGCGCCGACGAGCTGAACCGCCGCGCCGCGGCCCTGCCGGAGAGCGGGCTGTAAGGTACTCACCCCGTCCGGCAGCTCGGTCCGCGCCGAGGTGGTCAACGGAGGGGCCGTGGTTCCTGGTCGTCCCGGGTCTCCGTCCGCGCGTCGGCGCGCACACGTACTGCGGTCGCCGCACCCGTCACATGTGGTGCTTTCACCCGTTCTTGCCTTCGGCGGGGGACGGCGGTGCAGGGACGGCCCGCGGGTCCAGCGCGGTGCTGCGGATCTGCTGGATGACCCGTTGCAATCCGTCCATGTGCTCGGCGATCCGGGCGGCCACCTCCGGTTGATCACCGCAACGCCGCTGGGTGGTGCGCATCGCCAGACCGATCGCGAACAGCTGCTGGACCACGTCGTCACACAGGTCCGAATCCGGTGCCGGCCGACCATCTGGTCGCGCCTGGCGACGCCGCCGGGCCCGGGCGAGATGGGCCGCCCGCAGGATCCCGTCCCCGTCGGCGAGCCGGGTCACCGGGTTCTCCTGCGCGCCATGATCGAGTGTTGAGGCCGCGGTGGCATCGTGCTGGACTCCGGCGAGCACGACCACCGGAAGCTCCGGTACCAGGTCGCGCACCCGGCGCAGCGCCTGCAACCCGTCCGGGTCGGCCGGTTCCGGCTCGATCACCACACAATCGACCTCAGCAAGGCGCTCCGCGGTCACCTCCCGCAGACTGGTGATCACGTCGCCGACCACCCGGTCACCACGGCCGGGCAGCGCATTGCGTGCATCTCGGGTAGCGGCCGGGTCGGCCTCCAGCAACAGGAGGATCCGCAGACTCCCCGGCACCGCCCTCGCGAGGGCCCCCGTCGGACTGGTGTTCATGAGTTCCATTGCACCAGCCACCGCACCCGGAACACAGAGCCCAACGACCTTGACCGCTCGCCGGACGACCCCGATCGTGCATCACAATCCCTCGACCGAGAACCCCAGAAGGCTGTTCGTGACTGGGCGTCGGACCAACCGAGGCTGCCACACCGGGTGGAGTGAACAGCCGTCACCGGTCGCCCCTGGGCGTCACCGCCGGTGACGGCACCGGCCGATCGGAACCGCAGCCGTGCTGGAGCCCGGGCCGCGGTCGGGTGGGGCCGGGCACGGCTGGCGCGACGGGTCGTGCCGGCACGCAACCGCCCACACGTGGTCACCGCTCCGCGCGGCGGGTGGTCGTGGTGTGTGCTGACCGCGAGGCTGGCGCCCGCGACGCGGCACTTGCCAACGGCCGGTGCGCTGGTGCCGTCCGACCGGGTGACCGGCCGCGGTCACGGCTGGCCACCTTCTTGGCAGCCGATGAAGGGCCAGGTGCGGGATCGGGATTACCTAGCGTGTGGGCTCGACTTTGGAGAGTGAATTCCTCTCTCCACGGGTGGGCTGCCGCGGTTTGCCATTGCCCGGGCGTCCTCCCGCGCGACAGCCTTGGATGAGTCGCGCTCGACCGAATGGCGAATAGCGCCGGACTCGACGCCAGGCGTCGCGGTGGGAGGGCGGGGGATGAGCTCGTCCGGAGCGTCCGCGATCATCCGGGCGGAGGCGGTGCAGGGGGCCGGCATGAGCGGCGCCGTGGGTTCGCGGTGGCTGCGCCTGCCGGTGATCATCGGCGGGTTGTTCGTGCTGTCCTTGACGCTGAGCGGGTACATCGCCACGGTCGTCGCGGGCAGTGACTCCCGGGTTGCCTCCGCGGTGAACAACCTCGGGCAGTTGGCCGCGGCCGCCGGCGCCACGCTGGCCGCCGCGGTCGCCGTGCACCGGCACACCGGCCCGCAGCGACGGGCGTGGCTGCTGGTCGCGTGTGCCGGTGGCTCGTGGGCTGCCGGCCAGCTGATCTGGTGCTACGTCGAGGTCGTTCGTGCCGAGGAAGTGCCGCAGGTCTCGATCGCGGACCCGTTCTTCCTGGCGTTCCCCGCGTTGATGGCGTTCGCCGTCTGGCCTTCCGGCGGTCGGCACACCGATCGACTGCGCACGCTGCTGGACGCCTTCATCATCGGGATGTCGCTGTTCGCGATCAGCTGGGCGACCTCGATCAACCATCTCGCGTCCGCGACGACCGAGAACGACATCGGCCTGCTGGGTCTGCTGGTCAACCTGGCGTATCCGTGTGGCGACATCGTGGTGCTCACCATGGTGCTGCTGGGCGCGAGCCGCAGGGCAGGCCAGCGGTCGAGCCTGACGGCGGTCGCCGTGGCGATGGCGTTGATCGCGGTGTCGGACGGGTTCTATGCATATCTGACCGCGTCGAGCGCGTTCGACCCCGGCTCGGTGTCCGGCCTGGGCTGGATCGCCGGGTTCGGGCTGATCGGCTGCGCCGCGCTGGCCAGCGGCCGCAGGCCGGGGCCGGAGTCCCGGACGGAA
>JADGOY010000213.1 GCA_017882715.1 Nakamurella sp.
TCCACCAACCTCGGGCGGCGCTGCGGTCGCTCGTGTTCCATCATCGTCAACCCGGCGCCGTCCGCGCCCGGGATCGCCCGCACCGCGACCGTCGCCACCCGCACCAGCAGGTCGGTCAGGTCCAGCCGAGCGGTCGAGAACCGGGACAACGCCGACAGGCTCGCCAGCAGGTCGGACCTCATCGGGCCGGCGCGGCCGCGTCCGATCGGTCGTCGGCGGGCGCCTGCCCCCGGGGCGGGACGGCGGCGACATTCGAACGTCCATCGACCTGCGACCAGATTCCCAACACCATGGTCGACGGTGCAGCGGACTTCGGTCGGTCAGCGGCGCCGGGGTCGTCGGTTCGGCGCCGCTCCGGGCTCTACACAGGGGCTGTCCAGGTCACGCGGGTGCCGCCGCCGTCGGCCCGTGTGATGGTGCAGGTCCCGCCGACCTGCTGGGCTCGGACCTGCATGTTGTTCAGCCCGCTGCGGGTGACGGTATCCGGGATGCCGACGCCGTCGTCGCGGACGTCGATGACCAGGTCGTCGCCGACCGTGATGGTGATGACGAGTTCGGCTGCCCGGGCGTGTCGTACCGCGTTGCTGACCGCCTCGCGGACAACCGCTTCGGCGTGTCGGGCGATCTGGGGCGGGACGCGGTCCAGCTGACCGGACATCCGGACGGTGGTGCTCAGCGGGGCGTCGGCGGTCAATTCGGTCATCACGGTGTGCAGGCTGGCGCGCAGCGGTGCCGCCCCGGCGGGGTCGGGCGACAGGTCGTAAATCGCGGAGCGGATGTCGATGATGATCTGCTGCAGCTGGTTCATGTGGTCGGTGATCCGCGCGGCCACCTCGGGCGCCTGGATGCGCTGCTGGGTGCTTTGCATGGCCATGCCGATGCCGTAGAGCTGTTGCAGGACCTGATCGTGCATGTCTCTGGCGATCCGGTCGCGGTCGGCGAGCACCCTCAATTCGCGTTTGGCCCATTCGTTCTCGGCGTCCCGCAATGCCAGCGCGGCGTGGTCGGCGAACGTCGCGACGAGTTTGAGTGCGTGTTGGTCGTAGGGCGGTGACCCGGGCGCCCGCGCCGTGACCAGCACCCCCGCCAACGACTTGCCGGTCCCGAGCGACATCGCCATCGCGGGACCGAATTGCACCCCGAGCCCGCGGGCGAGGTAGAAGGCGAATCTGTCCACGCTGCGCGGCACGTGATCGGTGAACACCGCGCCGGTGGTGGACCCGGCGACGGGGATGACCCGACCGGTGATGGAGTCGCCCCCCATGCCGATGCACACCACCACGGCGAGTTCGGTGATTTCCCAGGGCGCGGCCTCCCGCTGCCGCGGCAGCGCGATCAGCGTGTAGTCCGAGGCGGTCAGCTCCTGCGCCCGACTGGCGATCAACTGCAACGCATTCTGGGTGTCGCTGCCGGCCAGGAGTTCGGTGGTGACCTCGCCGGTGGCCTCCAGCCACCGTTCCCGCCGTTGCCCCTGCTCGTACAGGTACGCATTGTCGACCGCGGAACCGGCGGCCGCGGCCAGCCCCCGCACAATGACCTCGTCGTCCATGGTGAAGTCCCGACCATCGGTCTTCTCGGACAGATACAGCCGCCCGAAGACCGCTCCGCGGGCCAGGATCGGCACGGCCAGCAGGGTCCGCATCGGTGGATGGTGCGGCGGGAACCCCCCCGACGCCGCGTGCTGCGCCAGGTCGGACAGGCGCAACGGCCCCAGCTCTTCGATCGGGACGCCCAGCACCCCGTGCCCGGTGGGTAACGGCCCGATCCGTTCACCGGTCGGATCGTCTACGCCGACATGCACGAATTGCTCAAACGCACCGGCGTCGCCCAGGACGGCCAAAGCACCGTAGCGGGCGTCGACCAGGTCCACCGCGGCCTCGACGATCTGCCGGAGCGTCGCGTCCAGGGCCAACCCCGAGGACACCGCGAGGACGGCCCGCACCAGGGCATCCATCCGTTCCCGGTACCCGCCCACAATCTGCTCCGGACGCACCGCCTGCTGCCGGTCATCCACCGTCATGCACTCAGCAATCCATCCGCGCCGCCCACGACGATCGACCCGCTCGCGGTCACCGGGTGCGCAGACCGGTCGCACGCGGCGCACGGCCGTGGGCTGCTCCGCAGCCCCCCGAGGGCACCTGCCCCGGTTGCCCTTGGCGCCCGCACGTGAAGCGTTCTTGGGGCACTGGCACCGTCAGGTCTGGGCATGGTTGCGCCCGCGGATCTCGGTGGACAGCACCGCGGCCTGGATGCGGCTGGACATGCCCAGTTTCGCCAGCAGGCGGGAAACATAGTTCTTGACCGTCTTTTCGGCCACGAACATCCGGGAGGCGATCTGCCGGTTGGTCAACCCCTCCCCGATCAGGTCCAGCGTGGTGCGTTCCTTCTCGGTCAAATCGGACAGCGGACCGGGTGCCGGCCCGCTGGATTGCAGCCTGCTCATCAGCGCGGCGACGGCGCGCGGGTCCAGCAAGGAACGGCCCGACCCGACCGTGCGGACGGCCATCACCAGGTCGACACCGGTGATGTCCTTGATCACATAGCCGCTCGCGCCGGCCAGGAAGGCGTCCAGCATCGCCTTTTCCTCGGTGAACGAGGTGAGCATCAGGCTCTGCAGTTCCGGGAAACGGGAACGCAGTTCCCGGCACAACTCGATGCCGCTGCCGTCGGGCAACCGGACGTCGAGCACCGCGACATCGGGGTGCAGGGCCGGTAGACGGGCCAACGTTTGCGCCACGGTCGATGCCTCGCCGATGACCTTCACGCCATCGGCACCGTTCAGCAGATCGGACACCCCCCGCCGCACGACCTCGTGGTCGTCGGTCAGGAACACCGTGAGCATGACCTGCCCCACCCCCATCCTCACCGTTGAGCGGTCACGGCGAAGTAGGTACCCCTTGGAGGGCTCGCCCCGCCGCCGGGGCCCCACCCGCCGCCGGGGCCCCAGCCACGACGCTGACAGCGTTCTCGCGCTCTCGGCGTTCCGCGGCACGCGACGCCCCACGAACGGTTGGTGGGCGAACCGCCACGCGCTACATCGCGTGGCATGCGGGCACATCCCCTCGGCGACTCCCGGTTGCATCGTCGAGAACACCGTGCGTGATTACACGTTCACTAACAGTAACCCCTTGTAGAATCGAGGCCAAGCGGGTCGCCCACCCGGGAACGACACGTCCCCCTGGGTGATGAACCAGCGGTGTGGTCGGCATCCCCTGTGAGCAAGGATCACCCGACCGGTTGGCGTGCAGCGCTGCGTCCCTCATCCGAGAGCCCAGCCAAACCACCCGGTCACCACCCCCACCGTGGGCCATCCAGCGATCTTGCCCCAGCCGGCCCCGGCCAGACGGACCCGGCCCGACCTGCCGCCCGGTCGACCAAACCGGCCGCAGCGGCCAGGACTGCGGCCGGAGGAAGCATGGGCCCGCCCACCGGAACAGGGCGGGGCGGCCACGCCCCCGACATGATCAGCACAACCGACACGTCATCGATCTGGCAGAGGCTAAGGTCTCGCAGACATCGATGGGCCGCATCAAGCAGCCAGCGCAGGCCTCCGTCTCGACGGCGGACGCACCGCACGGCACGTCAGACGGGTGCCGTGCGGTATGCGCCATCCCGGACGGGTGCCTGACGAACGGGCCGCCTGACCCGGGGGCCGGGTGCGTCGGATCCTGCATGCCTGGGCCGACGTGCAGTGCTCGGCGAGTCACGGGTCGCAAGATCTCGTCGCCGAGATCCATCCGACCGATCCGACACCGCGGGACTCGACCGAGCCTTCGCGTCAGCTGTCGGACAGTAACGAAACCGGGGCCATAACGAAAAGGCCGAAGCCGGGACGGCGAGCACACTGCCGATCAGCTACCGACGCTCCAGGGCCTGTTCGCAGCTCAGGTTGAGGAAGGCGCTGACCGGCACAAACGCGCTGGTAACCGCCGATAACCCGACATTATGCGAGCTGGGTTGGCAGCACCTGTCACGAAACGGCCGGGGCACCCGGCCACCGACACCTACTCCACGCCGGCGATGAGTTCCCGCAGCGCGGCGACGTGCGCGCTGAGCGCTCTGCGGCCGGCCGCGGTCAGGGAGATCCAGGTGGTGCGGCGGCCGGCGTGGATGCCCTTGCGGCTGTTGACATAGCCGACGGCGGCGAGCGCGGCCACATGTTTGGACAGCACCGAGTCGCTGACCTGCATGGTGTCGCGGAGCGTGGCGAACTCCGCCTCGGACACCGCGGTCAGCGTCGTCATCAATCTCAGCCGCGCGGGCGGCTGGATGCTCACATCCAACTCGGGCATCAACGCCCGACCACCAGCAGCACCAGGCCACTGACCGCGACGATCGCCAGCACGGCCAGCCACGCCGCCGATTTACCCCGGCCGTGCGCCGCCGGCTCGGCCCGGTAGGTCCGGAGCCACCAGCGACCGCTCCACGCGAAGGCCACGCCGCCGGCGGCCGCGCAGAGCGCCACCAGCCACCATGCCTGGTCGAACCCCGCCCACACCGCCGCGCCGACGGACAGCACATAGGACATGGACGCGGCGGTCGCGGGGCCGCCGACCACCCTGCCGGCGAACCCGCCCAGCCACACCCCGTTCAACCGCCGGAAATGGGCCAATTCGATGCCCGCGACCAGCACGGACACCACCACGCCCGCCGGCAGCAGCCACCCCGCCCTGCTGCCGATGTCGGCATGACCCAGCGCCGTCGTGGCGATCTGCACGGTGATGGCCGCGCCGATCGCGGCGTAGAACCACGACCGCAGGACAAGGCTGTCGGCCAACATCGTCCGGGAGGCCTCCGCCTCGGCCAGGGCGACCGCGCCCTCTTCGGGTGTCGGCAACCCATCGCTACTTTCCATGTTGGCAAGTATGGGTCGCGCTTTCCACTACTGCAAGTAGGTTCTTCCGGGCATGCAGCACGCATGGCCTTTGTTGCTGATACCACAGCGCAGTTGCAGTGGCGCTCCTGTGGCGTCATTGACGGGCATTGCTACATGGATCTTCCGTTCTGATTCTGGATATGTCACCGTTTATGGCGCAAATCGGTAATTCCTGACAGGTGATGGGGGTGTGGGGTGGTCCGGGTGCTGGAGCCCGTGGGCGTGCTGCTGGTCGCGGTGAAGCCGGCGGATCACCTGCGGTTCGGCGACCGGCGCGACCGGGGCCGAATTGCGCTCTTCCCTGTTACCGGGGCTGGGGCGGCCCCGATTCGGGCGGCGTCCTTTGGCCTGCGGTCCGGCGTTGCTCGCCTCGCCATGGCTAACACGGGTGTGCGGGGCCCGGGGCGATGATGAACGTAAAGGCGCGTGCAACCGGCGTGCTGATCGCGGTCGTGCTGGCGGCCTTTGCTACGGGTTGTACCGGTGATGCGCAGCAGGTGCCGTCATCGTCCGCACCGGCACCAGCGACGCCTGGGACATCGGAGGGGCCGGTGTCATCGGCGGGTGGAACCGGCTCAGGCAGTGTGGAGGATCGGGCGGCGCGGAGCGATCAGCTGCTGGCCTCGATGGTGGCCGCGGATCAACCCGGGTGCTCGGCCGCGGTGGCCATCGACGGTCAGGTCGTTTGGGCCGGTGCCCGCGGCCTGGCAAACCTGGAGCAGAAGACACCCTTGACTACCGACACCCGGTTCGACATCGCCTCGGTGTCCAAGCAGTTCACCGCCACCGCGATCCTGCTGCTGTCCGTCGACGGCGCCCTCACCCTGCAGGACCCGGTGTCCCGGTATGTGCCCGGGCTGCCCACGTGGGGAGATCAGGTCACCCTCGACCAGTTGATCCACCACACCAGCGGCATCCCCGACTACGACCATCACTTCACGACATCCGGGATCAGCTACGAGACGCCGACCACCCAACAGGACGCGATCCGGGCCATCGCGGGCATGACCGAACTCAACGCGCCACCGGGCGCGACCTTCGAGTACTCGAACTCGAACTACGTGCTGCTGGCCGAGGTCGCCGCCGCCGCGTCCGGCACCCCGCTGCAGGACCTACTGCGGCTGCGGGTGTTCGAACCGCTCGGGTTGAACATGGAGCTGCATCCCGCCCTGCAGGCACCGGACGTCGCGACCGGATACTGGACGATCAACGGCGCCCTGGCCCCGGAGGTCGTGCGGTGGATGCAGGTGGGCGACGGGTCGATTTACACCACCCCGAGCCAGCTTGTCCGGTGGGCCGACAATTACCGCACCGGCCGGCTGGGCGGCCCGGAACTGCTGGCCGCGGTCACCGCCAACCCCGTCCCGGAGGGCACCCAGGCTCAACCGAACCCCATGCGATACGGCGCCGGGATCGACATCACCCCGGACGGAGCCTTCGGCCACACCGGCGG
>JADGOY010000068.1 GCA_017882715.1 Nakamurella sp.
GCCGCACGCGCTCGGGAAGGCCGCGGCGATGTAGTGGACCGACTGCTCCGGGGAGGTCAGCTTGAGAATCAGCATGTGCTCGGCCAGCCAGCCCTCGTCACGGGCCATCACCGAGGCGATCCGCAGCGAGTAGCACTTCTTGCCCAGCAACGCGTTCCCGCCGTAGCCGGAACCGTAGGACCAGATGCTCCGCTCCTCGGGGAATTGCACGATGTACTTGGTCCGGTTGCAGGGCCAGGCGACGTCCTGCTCGCCGGGGGCTAGCGGCGCGCCGACCGAGTGCAGTGCCTTGACCCAGGCGGCGCCCTTGTTGATAAGCTCAAGCGCGCGGCTGCCCATCCGGGTCATGATCCGCATCGAGGCGACCACGTACTCCGAATCGGTGATCTCCACACCGAGTTTGGGATCGGGCGCGTCATACGGACCCATGCAGAACGGCACCACGTACATGGTGCGGCCGACCATCGCGCCGGCATACAGGCCGGTGAGAATGGCCTTCATGGACGCCGGGTCCATCCAGTTGTTGGTCGGCCCCGCGTCGGCCTTGTCGACCGAACAGATGTAGGTGCGGTCCTCGACCCGGGCGACATCGCTGGGATCGGACGCCGCGTAGAACGAGTTGGGCTTACCCGACAGCCGGGTGAAAGTGCCTGCCTCGACGAGTTTGTCGGTCATCGAGAGCCATTCCTGCTCCGATCCGTCGACGAATACGACCGAGTCAGGCCGGGCGAGTTCGGCGACCTCGAGCACCCAGGACAGCAGCGCCGGCGAGGTTCCCGACGGGGCTCCGATGATCTGGGTTCC
The DNA here is from genome assembly GCA_017882715.1 of Nakamurella sp. Classification (GTDB taxonomy): domain Bacteria; phylum Actinomycetota; class Actinomycetes; order Mycobacteriales; family Nakamurellaceae; genus Nakamurella. The sequence goes on from JADGOY010000068.1 coordinate 805, forward strand.
GGGCGCCACACCGGAAGCCTTCCCGGAACCGGCGGGCGAGGACGTGTTCGTTGTCGGATTGATGACCGAAGTCACATGCACCATCTCCTGAGAGTCTCGGACCTGTCGGGCGGGAGGAGTTCACCGCCGTCGGAAACGACGGCCCACACCGCGTTGTGCCGGCCGATTAACCGACACTAACCAATGAATGTCCACCAGTGACGGAGATTTCCTGTATCCCAGGCCACAGAATCGTGAAAGGGATCGATTCAGAACTGTGGTCTTCGCCACCACGTGTTGGTTGTTGTTCGACGATGGTCGGTCGTGCGCGTATGTGCGACGAAGTGCGGAAACACCGATGCACGGTGATCTTGGGCCGGTTCGGCGTTGATCATGGTGGGCGGCTCACCCGTTCGTGTCGAGCCGGCCACGCTGCGCCGAACATCGACAGTCATGGGCTGATTGCGGAATTCCGGGCGGAAAATGGTGGGGAAATTTCGAGCGGACGCATTCACAAATGTACTCGCCCGATGTCAGCGGTCTTTCACCCCGGTCGGGGCAGGCAGTCGTGCGACAATCCGGGCGGCATCGGACGACATTGCCGTCGCGGACGCCGTCAGAGACGAGGGCAGCAGCATGTGCCGATTGTTCGGACTGCACACCGGGTCGAACCCGGTCTCCGCCACCTTCTGGCTGCTCGATGCCCCGGACAGCCTCCGCGAACAGAGCCACCGCGAGCCGGACGGCGCAGGCATCGGCATCTTCGACGGACAGGGCCTGCCGGTGATCGACAAGCAGCCGATCGCGGCGTGGCAGGACTCCGAGTTCGCCCACGAGGCTCGGGTGGCACGCAGCCGGACCTTCGTCGCGCACGTCCGGTACGCCAGCACCGGGGCCCACACCCCGGAGAACACCCACCCGTTCACCCAGGACGGCGCGCTGTTCGCGCACAACGGGACCTTCGGCGAGTTGGGCGCGATCGATACCCGGCTCGCGGAGCTCGGCGTGGCAGACCTGGTCGGCGGTCAGACCGACAGCGAGCGGATGTTCGCGCTGATCACCGGCGAGGCGCGGCGCCGGGACGGTGACGTGGGCGCGGCGATCGCCGCGGCGGTCGGCTGGATCGCGAAGGAGTTGCCGGTTTTCGCGTTGAACCTCATCGTCGCGACGCCCGATGACTTGTGGGCCTTGAGGTTCCCGGCCACCCACCGGCTCTACGTGCTGGCGCGACCTGCCTCCGATCATCATCTGGACGTGCGCAGCCCGCGCATCCATACCCGCTCGCAGGAGCTGGCCGGAGCGCCGTCGGTCGTCGTGGCCAGCGAACCGATGGACGGCGAAAGCGGTTGGCGGCTGCTGGATCCGGGCGAGCTGATCCATGTCGGCGTCGACCTGTCGGTGACCAGCGCCAGCCCGCTGCCGGCAGCGCCGAGCCATCCACTGTCGCTGGCCGACCTGTCGCCGGCCGCAGCAGCGTCCCAGGGCCCGGCCACGCAGCCGACCTGAGCAGTCGCGACCGGCGGCGACCGGCCTGCCGTGGGTGCGCTACTGGGCCGGAGACACCGAGGACATGTTGAAGCCCTCCACCAGGATCGGCGGCATCGCGGACCGGGTGAACCAGTCGCTCCATTCCCGGGACAGCGTCGGCGCCGTGGCGCCGACGTCGGCGGCGTTGCGGAGCACGTCCAACGGGGACATGTTGAAACGGAAGTTGTTCACCGCCGCGGTGATATCGCCGTTCTCCACCAGGAACACCCCGTCCCTGGTCAACCCGGTCAGCAGCATCGTCATCGGATCCACCTCGCGGAGGTACCACTGCGAGGTCAGCAGCAGGCCTCGACGTACCCCGGCGACAAGGTCCTCGGTCGAGCGATCCGGGTCGCCGCCGGTCAGCAGCAGGTTGTCCCCGGCCGGCGTGAACGGCTCGGCATACTCCGCCGCCGACCCCCGGGTATGCAGCAAAGCGGAGATCACACCCTCGGTGAGGATCTCGACGCGAGGAATCGGAGCACCGTTGTCGAATACCGAGACCTCGTCGGAGGAGTACCCGGTCGCGACGAACGGCTCTGATTGCAGCCCGGCTGCCGACGGATCACCGGCCAGCGTGAGGCCACGATCGGTCAGCCGCTCCCCCACCCTGGTCCCACCGCCCGGCGCGGAGAACGCCGAGCGGCCCTCGTGTGCGGGCCTGGCTCCGGCGCTCCAGGCCAGGTTGATCATGAAGTCGGCCACCGCCGTCGGCGGCAGCACCGTGTCGTACCTGCCGGCGGGGAGGTCCGCCGTCCGTTTGGCCCACTCCAGCCGCCGGGTGAGCGATGCTGCGAGATCGTCGACATTCACGCCCCCGAAATCGGGAGTGGACAGCCCGCCCCAGGATGATCGGCGCAGGTCGGCCGACTTGGCGTTCAGTTCCAGGGTTCCGGTCGGCTGTACCCAGCGCAGCCGCACCCCGGTGGAGGATCCGAGGTGGGTCGTGGTCAATTCGTGGCGGGCGAAACCGTAGAGCACCCGGTCGCCGGACCGAGCATCCTCGAAGGCGGACCCCAACGACGGGAGCAGATCGCGGTAGACGTCGAACGACGTCGTCACCGGGGATTCGTCGAATCCTGCGCTCGCGCTCGCCGGCCCGGCGACGTCCGGACCGGGCAGTGGTTGCGCATCCCGGGCCCGCCCCGACTGCGCCGCCGCCAGCGCCACCTGGTGCGCCGCCCCGACCACCTCGGCCACCGACGTGGCAGAATCCGCCGACGCCGCCGACGCGGTGACCGTGCCCGCTGCCCCGTCGACGATGCAGACCACGTACCAGGACAGCGTTCGTGACACGCCGTTGGTGGTCACCGTGTTGTTCGCCCATCGGACGTTGGCTTCCGAAGTGGACTCGACCACCACCACGCAACCGTCGGCGCTGGATGCGGCCAGGGCGACGTCGATGATCTCTGGGGGAGCAAGGATTCCCACCGCCGCCGCGCTACCGGCTGCCGCCCCGCTCACGATCCCTCCTGCACGGTGTTGAGGATGTTGACGCCGCGGAATCGCGCCGCCGGGCAACCGTGCGACACCGCCGCGACCTGACCGGGCTGTCCCTTGCCGCAATTGAAGGCGCCGCCCAGCAGATAGGTTTCCGGCCCGCCCACGGCGTCCATCGCCCCCCAGAAATCGGTGGTGGTCGCCTGGTAGGCCACGTCCCTGACCTGTCCTGCCAGCTCACCGCCGCGGATCCGGTAGAACCGCTGGCCGGTGAACTGGAAGTTGTAGCGCTGCATGTCGATCGACCAGGACTTGTCGCCGACCACGTAGATACCGTTCTGGACACCGGCGATCAGGTCCGCGGTCGAACCGCCGTCCGGGTCGGGTTGCAGGCTCACGTTCGCCATCCGCTGAATCGGAACATGCGCGGGCGAATCGGCGTGGGCGCAACCGTTCGACCGGGCCAGACCGAGCCGGCGGGCGAACACCCGGTCCACCTGGTATCCGGTGAGGATACCGGCGGCGACCAGATCCCAGGACTGTCCGGCCACCCCGTCGTCGTCGTAACCGATCGTGGCCAGCCCGTGCGGGGCGGTGCGATCGCCGGTGACATTCATCACGGGCGAGCCGTAGACCAGGCTGCCCAGCTTGTCCGGAGTCGCGAAAGACGTTCCGGCATAAGCCGCCTCGTAGCCGATGGCCCGGTCGTACTCGGTCGCGTGGCCGATCGACTCGTGGATCGTCAGCCACAGATTGGTGGGGTCGACCACCAGGTCGTAGCGGCCGGCCTCGATCGACGGGGCCTTGATCTTGTCGGCCAGGGTGCTGGCGATCACCGGTATCTCGGCATCGAAATCCCAGGTGCCGTCGGTCAAGTATTCGTATCCGCGGCCCACCGGCGGGGTCAGCGTGGACATGGTCTCGAACGCCCCGGTGGTGGAATCAACGGCGGTGGCGGTCAGCGACGGCGCCAGCCGGACACGTTGCTGCGTGGTGCTCGTGCCGGCGGTGTCGGCGTAGAACTTGTTCTCCTTCACCTGGAACAGGCCGGCCGCGGTGTGCGCGACGCCATCGCCGGCCAGCAGTCGCTCGGAGCGATCCAGCAGCAGGGCGATCTTGTCCTGCACCCCGACGGTGAACGGATCGATGACATAGCTGCTCACCCAGCGCGCGTCGGTGTACACGGGCTCCGCTGCCCGCTCGACTCGCTCGGCCACGACGCCGGCCAGTGCCTTTGCCACCGCCACGGCCTGCCGCGCGGTGGCGGCCGCCTCGTCCGGAGTCGGGATGATCGACGCGGCGAAACCCCAGATCCCGTCCACGATCACCCGGACCGCGTAACCGGTCGTCACCGCGTCGTTGGTGGATTGCACCGCGGTGTCCCGGATGCTCAGCGACTGTGTCGCCAGCCGTTCGAAACGGAAGTCGGCGAAGAAGGCGCCGGACGCCGTCGCGGCGGCAAGCGCAGCGTCGGCCAGCGGTCGCATGGGCAAGTCGAGGAAAGCCTGGTCGACGTCATGCTGTGGTGATGGTGGTCCGGCGGGCGCGGTCAGTCTGGCGGGCTCTGCTGGCATCGGCACCGGGCCAGCGTACGGCCCGTGTGACGCGCCTCACCGGCCGCATCAGTTCGACAACGCAGCGTGGTGAGTATCGCTGTAAAGGTCACGGCCAGGTAACAATATCCCCATTTGGCCTAGACATGGCACAGACAGTCGTGACCATCTGTAGATTTCGCCGAGTAGCCAGCCTCGTCGAAATTTCATTCTGGGGGAGACCGTGGGCTCCGTTTCGTACAGATTTCAGCCAAGGCTCGCCGTGGCTGCGGTGGCATCCGTGCTGCTGACCATCGCGCTCTGCGTGGTGATGACGCCGCGTGCCGCGGCGGACACGTCGCCCCCGCCGGATCTCCCCGCCACCGTCAGCGCCGATCCGCTACCCACCGTCCAGATAGACGGCGTGGCCTGGTCGGAGGTGGTCGTCCGCGACACGGTGTACGTCACCGGCAGCTTCGCGTTCGCCCGGCCGGCAGGCACCGCGGCCGGCAGCGCCAGCCGCGTCGCCAGGGCGAACCTGCTCGCCTACGACATCACCACCGGCGCCCTCGTCACCTCTTTCAACCACACCCTGAACGGCCAGGGCAGGGCGATCACCGCCTCCCCGGACGGCACCCGGTTGTACGTCGCCGGCGACTTCACCAGCGTCGACGGCGCCGCACACAACCGGATCGCGGCCTTTGACATCGCGACCGGCGCCCTGGTCACGGGCTTCACCGGGTCGCTGAACGCCTCCACCAGGGCGCTGACCGCCAGCAACACCGCGGTCTACGTCGGCGGCTCCTTCACCATCGCCAATGGCAACACCCGCAACCGGCTCGCGGCGTACACCACGGCCGGGGCGCTGCTCGGCTGGAACCCGGCCGCCAACGCCATCGTGACCGCCATGACGTTGTCGCCGGACGGGTCCAGGGTGATCGTCGGCGGTGGCTTCAGCAGCCTGGCCGGCGTCGCGCGGTTGGGCATCGGGTCCGTCTTCAGCACCGGAGCCGGTGCCGGAGCGCCATGGTCGGACAACTTCCCGATCCAGGACTACGGCTCCAGCTCCAACATCACCAGCCTGTCCGTCGACGGCACGAAGGTGTACGGAACCGGCTACTACTACACTCAGGGCGGGAATTTCGAGGGCCGGTTCGCCGCAGACCCGAACACCGGCCAGATCAACTTCATGAACAGTTGTCATGGCGACAGCTACGACGCCGTCCCGATCGGGGATGTGTTGTACAGCGCCGGACATGAACACGACTGCTCCGACATCGGGTCGTTTTCCCAGGACGATCCCGCGGTGTTCGACTCGACCCATCATTTCCTGGCCGCCGAGACGACAATCCCGCACGGCACGCTGCGCGCGCCGATCTTCGCCGGCGGAAACGGTGTTCCCGGCCCGCGGTATTCCGACTTCTCCGGCCAGCCCAGCGCCACCCAGTTGCAGTGGTACCCGTTGCTGACCGCCGGGACCTACACCGGCCAGAGCCAGGCTGCCTGGACGGTGGCCGGGAACACGAACTACCTCGCTGTGGGCGGTGAGTTCCCGACCGCGAACGGCACCGCCCAGCAGGGGCTGGTCCGGTACGCCATCCGCAGCGTCGCACCGAACAAGATCGGCCCGGCCACCGTCACCGCCCCGACGGCCGTCTCGCAGAGCTCGGGCGCGCTGCGGGTCAGCTGGCCCGCGGCGCAGGACCAGGACAACACGGACCTGACGTACGAGGTGCTGCGGGACGGTGGCACCACCGCGATCAACACCGTGCCGTACTCGGGGTCGTTCTGGCGGCGGCCCATGCTCGGATTCACCGACATCGGGCTCACCCCTGGTTCGTCCCACACGTACCGGATACGGGTGAAGGACCCGCTCGGTAATTCGGTGACCAGCGCCGCCTCCGCCGCGGCCACCGTCGGATCGGCCACCGTGCCTGGCTACGCCGCGCTGGTTCGCGCGGACGGCGCGTCCAACCTGTGGCGGCTGTCCGAATCCAGCGGTACGACAGCGTTCGACAGCGCCGGCTATGCGGACATGACGACCCGCACGGACGTCACCGTCGGCGCGGCCGGCCCGATCGCCGGTCAAGGAACGGCGGCCACCTTCACCGGCGCGGTGATCTCCACCCCGGGGCCGACCCCGCCGCCGGGTTTCCCGCCATTCCCGCCGACCATCACCTCCAACAGTGTGGCTGCCACAGCAGGCGACGCGATCCCGTTGTCCACCTACACGCTCGAGGCCTGGGTCCGCACCACCTCCACTTCTGGGGGCAGCGTGCTCAGCGACAGCCTGTACGCGCCGGAACCGGACGGCCGGCCGAGCCCGACAATGGACCGCGTGCTGTATTTCGCCAACGACGGCACCGTGCACTTCGGGATGTTCAGCAACAACAGCAACCAGACCATCGGCAGCACCGCGCGGTACAACGACGGCGCCTGGCACCTGCTCACCGCGACCGCCGGACCGTCCGGAGCCCAGCTGTACGTCGACGGAGCGCAGGTCGCGGCCAACCCGGCGCTGCGGGACGGCGCGGTGTTCTACGGCCACTGGCGCCTGGGCGGCGACAGCTTCGCCGGCTGGCCCAACCCGCCGACCAGCGGTCATCTCGCCGCCGCGATCGCGGACGCGGCCGTGTACCCGTCCGTGCTCACCTCCACGAAGATCCAGGCGCATTTCCAGGCTGCTGACGGAACGGTCGGCGTGCCACCCGTGGCGGCGTTCACCTCGAACTGCCAGAGCTTGACCTGCACCTTCGATACCGCCGGGTCACGTGATCCGGACGGCACCATCGCCGGGTACGCCTGGGACTTCGGTGACGGCGGCACCGGTTCCACACCGACGCCGTCGCACACCTACACCGGCCCGGGGAGCTACCAGGTGAAGCTGACCGTGACCGACAACGGCGGGGCCACTGGTTTCGTCACGCACACCGTCGCACCGACCAGCCCGGCCGGCACCCCGTTCGCCACCGACACCTTCAACCGCACGGTGGCCAGCGGGTTCGGCACCGCAGACGTGGGCGGAGCCTGGACCGTCAGCCCGGGGGCGCGGTTCTCCGTCAGCGGCGGGGTGGGCTCCGTCTCGATGGCCACCGCCGGGGCAGGCACCAGCGCCTACCTGGGCAGCACGTCGGCCACCTCGGCGGACCTCACACTCACCCTGGCGCTGGACAAGCGACCCACCGCGAGTGTCTTCGTGGACGTGGTCGGCCGCCGGGCGGGAACGAACCAGGAGTACGACGGCTTGGTGACGCTGACCTCGGCCGGCGGGGTCCAGGTCAATCTGCGCAAGCTCGACGGATCCGCGACGACCGTCAATCTGGCCACCACGACGGTCCTGTCCGGACTCACCTACACCGCAGGCACCCAGCTGAACGCCAGGATGCAGGTGGACGGCACCAGCCCGACCACGCTGCGGTTGAAGGTGTGGGCCAACGGCACCGCTGAGCCGGCCGCCTGGTCGTTGACCGCGACGGATTCCTCCGCGGCGCTGCAGGTGGCCGGCTCGGTGGGTTTCCGGTCGTACCTGGGCTCCGGCGCGACCAACGCCCCGGTCGCGCTGGCCGTGCGGACCTTCTCGGCCAAGCCCGTCGGCTAGCAGGGCAGCGGCCCCATCGGACCCGGTCCGGCGGGCCGCCTGGTCGCGCGACCCACCCGACGTGATGGAATCGGGGGTACGCCGGACGGGGGAGGAACGAGAGCCGACACCATGATCGAAACCATCGGACTGACGAAGTATTACGGAAAGACCCTCGCGGTGGACGACCTGTCGTTCACCGTTCGACCGGGTGCCGTCACCGGCTTCCTCGGGCCGAATGGCTCCGGCAAGTCGACCACCATGCGGTTGATCCTCGGACTGGACAACCCCACTCGTGGTAGCACACGGGTCGCCGGGCATCCCTACGCGCAGCTGACGAAGCCGCTGACGCAGGTCGGCGCGCTGCTGGACGCCAACTGGATCCACCCCAACCGCTCGGCCCGGTCCCACCTGCGATTCATGGCGGCCTCTAACAAGATCCCGGTGACGCGGGTGGACGAGGTGTTGGAGATCGTCGGCCTGAGCAGCGTCGCCAAGCGCGCCGCCGGAAAGTTCTCGCTCGGGATGAAGCAGCGGCTCGGGCTGGCCGGCGCACTGTTGGGTGACCCGCAGGTGCTGCTGTTCGACGAACCGGTCAACGGCCTCGACCCAGAGGGCATCTTCTGGGTCAGGACCTTCATGAAGAACCTGGCCGCCCAGGGCAAGACGGTGTTCGTCTCTTCCCATCTGCTCTCCGAGATGGCGTTGACCGCAGACCATCTCATCGTCATCGGCCGCGGCCGGCTGATCGCCGACTCGTCGACCCAGGAATTCATCGCCCGGTCTACCCAGACCTCGGTACGCGTTCGTTCGCCGCGGCTGGCCGACCTGCGTTCGGCGCTCGGACAGGCCGGGCTGGCCGTCGTGGACGCCGACGATGCGTTGGTCGTGACCGGCGGACCGATCGAGCAGATCGGCGACATCGCCGGCGGAGCGGGCATCACCCTGCACGAATTGTCCCCGCAGTCCGGATCGCTCGAGGAAGCGTTCATCCAGCTCACCGGTGACTCGGTGGAGTTCGGCACCTCGCGGGCGGTGTCCGGTCACGGTGGCTTCGCGCCGGTGCCCGGATCGGTACCCGGGTCGATTCAGCCGCCAGGGCTGCTGCCACCCCCGGGGTCACCACCCGTGTCCCTGCCACCCCCGCCGGAAGGGCGGTGACCGTGATGACCCTGCTCAACGTGGAACGCATCAAGCTCTTCTCGACCCGCTCGCCGTACTGGTGTCTGGCGGCCGTCGTGCTGGCCTCGTTCGGTTTCGCGGCGCTGTTCGGGCTGGTCGATCAGGGCCACGCGGCGATCCCCTACTTGATCCTGCGCGGCGTCAACCTGGGTATGAGCATCTTCATGGTGCTCGCGACGCTGGCCATCACCACCGAGTACCGGTTCGGCACCATCCGCAACACCTTCCTGGCCACCCCGCGGCGCCCCGCCGTACTCGCGGCCAAGACGTTGCTGCTCGCGCTGATCGGCGGCGTGGTCGGGTTGGTCGTGTCCGTGGGGTGCTTCTACCTCGCCAAGGCGCTCGCCCAGGACCCCCCGTTGCCGTTGCAGTTGAGCAGCGCCGACGACTGGCGTCAGGTGGCCGGATATGGGGCACTGTTCGCCATCGCCGCGGTGATCGCGGTGTCGGTGGGGACCATCGTCCGGCAATCGGCCGGCGCGATCGCGATCGTGCTGCTGTGGCCGTTGCTCTTCGAGGGCCTGTTCACCCTCATCCCGACGGTGGGGCCGAAGGTCGGGCCGTGGCTGCCGTTCGCCTCCGCCGACAAATGGGTCTCCCCGACCAGCAGCATCACCGACGTGTTCCAGTCGAGCGCTTCGGGGCCGACCCCGGTGCAGGGGTTGTTGGTGTTCGCCGGAACCGCCGCGCTGTTGTGGGTCGTCGCGGTGCTGGTGCTGCAACGGCGGGACGCGTGAGCACTCTGCGAGACCGGTTCGGGTCGGCGCGCCGACCCGGACGCACTGTCACCCATCCGCGGCCGGCGGGAAGCAACCCCGGTGCCGACGATGCCACGGTGGACGCCGTCGGCAAGATCTCCGCCGCCTTCGAGGTCGTGGAGAACGCCCGCGGAATGCTGTACGCGTTCCACCGGATGTCGGGCGAGGCCGATCTGGCGCTGCAGGACGGCCTCGAGGCACTCCGCGCGGCCGGCCACCGTCAGCTGGCCGACGAGATCGACGACGTGCTCGTCGGCCGCGACGTGGTGCGGGACATGTGGACGTTTCAGCTCGTCGAGGCCTACGACGAGCAGTACTGGCAGGTGTTCCGGGAGGCTGCCGCCCTGGTGCAGGACGAATTGTCCGGCGGCGCTCCGCATGTGTTCGAGGCGGAGATGAAGCACCGCGAGCAGACCGAGGGTTCAGGTCGAGAGCCAACCCGAGAAGAACCCCGAGAAGAACATTGAGCAAACACCCGCTCTGGATTCGGTCACACGAGGGTTCCGCCCGTAGCCTGCCCGCATGCAGGACTCACTGATCCGCACCGGGACAACCGGTGACGGGCTACCCGCACACTTTCGCCGGGTGGTCAGCTTCCACCCACGCGGTGGCCGGCTGAATGCCGTGCAGCGCCGAGCTTTCCAGGCCCACGCGGACCGCTGGTACCTGGAGGCGGGCGAGCTCACCGGACCGCTGGACGGTACTACCCTGTTCGGGCGTGCGGCCCCGCTGATCATGGAGATCGGTTCGGGGATGGGCGAGTCGACTGCGGCGATGGCGGCGGCCCGCCCGGAGGCGGACCTGCTGGCCATCGAGGTCTACAAGCCGGGGGTGGCGCAGACCCTGCACCACCTGAACCGCACCGGCGTGCAGAACGTCCGGGTGGTCCGCGGCGACGGCGTGCAGGTGCTGACCGACCTGATCGCCCCGGGTTCGCTGGCCGAGCTGTGGTTGTTCTTTCCCGACCCATGGCCGAAGACCCGGCACTTCAAACGCCGTCTGGTGACCCCGGAGTTCGCCGAGTTGGTGGCGTCCCGGCTTCGCCGCGGAGGGGTATTCCGCCTCGCCACCGACTGGGCGCCGTATGCCGAGCGCATGCTGGCCGTCTGCGCCGCGACCAAGGGCCTGCGCAACCTGCACGCCGGGTGGGCGCCGCGGCCTGCCTTCCGGCCGCGGACCCGGTTCGAGCGCCGTGGACTGGCCGAAGGCCACGAGATCTTCGACCTGGAGTTCAGCCGACGCTAGCTGGTCGACGCGCCAGGTGGAGGTGATACCCCGCCGGCGGATCGCTCGGTACGGCCATCCCGCAGACTCCGCCGAGCTGTCCGCACCCAGGTCGACGATCCCGCGGTGCCACCGGACCAGACGATCGGGATCCGCGGCAGCTGCTCGGGCGTCCGTGTTCCCCTGGCGCCGATCACCTCACGGAAGGCCCGGTCCGCGATGATCCGCGGGTAGTCGTTCACCCCGCCGTTGCCTTCGGTCTTGCCGATGACGGCCACGATCCGGTCGGCGTCGAGCACTCCGTTGTCGATCAGGCCGGCCAGTTCGCCGGCATCGGACACGTTGTGCAGGGGGATCTTACGGACCTCGATCGGCTCTGGCATGGCACGACGGTCCCGGCCCGGCCAGCCGGTCGGGGCGCAGGTCAGCCGCAGGACAGTCAGTGGGCGGTTCGCCGGTCGTGGCCAGTCCCGGTGGTGTCGGAGCACCGTGAGTTCACTCACCCGCCCCGTCGACTTGTTCCCGATCGGCCCATTCCCACGCCATTTCTTGACCATTTCTTTACTCAGTTATCGCGGCGCCGACCACGCTGCCGTCGGCGCGGATTTTCGGATAATCCTTGACGGACCAGGGCGACCGAGCAAGGCCGCGCATGGCGTTTCCCCGCAGGTAGGGCGTCGTCTGCTCGGCGCGCAGCGGTCGCCGCCACCGTGTGAGGCGACCGTCAAGACGCTGGCAGTGTGATGTACCAGAATGGTCAAATCCGTTCCGAAGGAATTGTTCCACTGCCATAATTACCGACGTGACGAGAGCCGATCAACCGACTGTTGCCACCATCAGAGTCGTGCGTTGGTGGGATTCCTTGCCCCGTGCCACCCGGATCGTGGTGGTCGGGCTGCCGGTGACCCTTGCCGCCTTCGTGGCCACGGTCCTGTACTGGGGCATCGGCCAGCATCACGGCCAGTTCGACCTCCGCCTGTACTACGACGCGGTGACCTGGTGGCAGTCCGGCCACGGACTCTTCTCCTACTCGCAGCCCGACCCGGTCAACATCCGGCTCGGGTTCACCTACCCGCCGCTGGCGGCGGTGCTGATGGCGCCGATGGGACTGCTGTCGTATCCGGTGGTGCTGGTGACATCGCTGCTCGCGATCATCGCGTCCGGCGCCGTCTTCGTCTATCTGGTCCTGCGGGAGCGGATACGGCTGCCGAAGCCGCTGATGTTCGGACTGGTCGGGGTGTGCACTGCTGCGGCGTTCACCCTGGAGCCGTTCCGCCAGACGTTCTCGTTCGGGCAGGTCAACATCTACCTGGCGTTGCTGGTGGCGGCCGACCTGCTGGTGCTGGGCCGTCGCGGCAGCCGATGGACCGGCGTCGGCATCGGGCTGGCCGCGGCGATCAAGCTGACGCCCGGCATCTTCATCATCTATCTGCTGATCATCGGCCGGTGGCGCGCCGCCGTCACCGCGATGGGCGCCGCGGTGGGCTTCACCCTGGTCAGCGCGCTCATCGCACCGAGCGAGACGTGGCGGTACTTCACCTCGCTGATGTGGGAGACGTCCAGGGTCGGCTTCGTGGACACCACGATGAACCAGTCGGTCAACGGCCTGCTGGCGCGCCTTGCCGCGCCGCTGCCGCCGGGGCACAAGGAATGGCTGCTGCTGGCCGGGTTACTAGCCGTGGTCGGGTTCTGGCGGGCCCGGCGGGCCGCCCTCGCCGGGGACGAACTGGCCGGGATGACCCTGGCCGGTCTGGTCGGCGTGCTCGTCAGCCCGGTCAGCTGGGTGCACCACATCGTCTGGGTGTTCCCGGCCATGGTGATCCTGACGCAGCGCCTCGTCGCCGCGATCAGCGCGTTGATGCGCGACGAGGGCGGCTCCGAGCGCACCCTGACGGCGCGCATCGTCCAGGTCGTGTCGTACTCGGTGTTGATGACGACCGGGCTGGCGATCTGGTGCACGCCGACCGCGACGTTGATGAACGTGCGGGACAGCGACTACGTCGACGGCGGGTCGTTGCTCGCGTTCGCCGGGAGTGTGCAGCTGCTCTGGATGATCGTCGTGCTGTGCGTACTGCCGCTCGAACGAGCGCTCGGCAACGCCGGTCCCGCAGGGCCGGCCCAGGGCGGGTCGATGCTCGCCCGCGACGGGTCGGTGCCGGCCGCCGCCCGGCGCGATCGCATCATCCTGACCCCGTCGGGTCTGCCGGCCGGGCTGGGCGAGCAGCATTCGACTGCCGGGGATCCACCCGCTCATCAGTGAGCCCGGCTGCCTCGCCGATGTGCGTGACCGGGTGTCCAGCCTCGTGCTGGGCATCCCGGGCGCGCTGGTCAGGGACCGGTCCTGGGACGACTATTCGGTGTTGCGCGCCGACGCGATCGCCCACGTGGGTGCGCTCGACCTGGTGTACCAGGGCGTCATCGCCGACCACCGGGAAGCCGCGGACGCCACGGCCGAGCCGGACCCCGTGACCAACGACATGTTGATCTGACGCCGGCACCAGTTGGAGCTGGTCCACTGGTTCGTGCGCGCGCACCCGGAATCATCGTCGGGAGCGCTGTTCACCAACGGGGCGGCCACCGAGTCGTCCGCCGCCGGGCGGGCCGAATCTGCGGCGACTGACGCGAACTGACCGGCCCTCAGCGAGCGGCCGCCCGGCCCAGTGGCCGGGCCCGGCCGCCGGCCCGATAGAGCGAACTGGGTAGCAAGTGCCCGACGGCGGCCTCGGTCGCCCGGGCTGCCTCCAGCACCGCGTCCAGGTCCGCGCCGGTGCCCACTCCGGACTCGGCCAACATGTACACCAGTTCCTCCGTCGCGATGTTTCCGCTGGCTCCGGGGGCGAACGGACAGCCACCGAGCCCGCCGACGGATGCGTCGATCTGGGTGACGCCAACCTGCAGGGCGGCCAGCACATTGGCCAACCCGGTACCGCGGGTGTCGTGGAAATGCACACCGACGTCGACCTGTCCGGTCGCCGACCGGACAGCGGTGATCAGGTCGACGACCCGGCGGGGCGCGGTGGTGCCGATGGTGTCGCCCAGGCACAGCTGGTCGGCACCGAGTTCGACGGCGTGCCGCGCCACCCGGACGGTTCGCTCGATCGGCGTCCGACCGTCGAACGGGCAGTCCCATGCCGTCGCGATGATCACCTCGCAGCGCCCGCCGGCGCCATGCACCAGGTCGGCCACCTCAGCGACCAGCCCAAGTGCCTCGTCGGTGGTTCGTCCCGCATTGGCCAGGCTGTGCCCGTCCGCCGCGGAGACCACATACTCGATGTCGGTGAAACCGGCGGCGATCGCCCGGCGAGCGCCGTTCGGGCTGGCCACCAGCGCGGACCAGCGCACATCCGGCCAGCGGTGCAGCTGCGCCGCAACCTGCTCGGCGTCGGCCATGGCCGGGACCGCCCGCGGGGAAACGAAGGCGGTGGCCTCGACGCGCCGGATGCCGGTCATGGCGATGGCCTGCATCATCGCGACCTTGGCATCCAGCGCGACCAGATCCTCCAGTTGCAGCCCGTCCCGCAGTCCGACCTCGCGGATGTCCACTGCGTCGGGCAGTACGAGTTGTTTGCTGGCGTCGTGCAAGGGGTCAGACAACGGGCCAGAAACAGGGGTCGCAACAGCCGGCATGTCCGCATTGTGCACCCGATTCGGGCAGGCCTCAGGCTCCTGCACGGGTGCGGCGTTGGCCGGGCTAGGTATCCCCACCGGAACCGCGCACCGCCGCACGCAATTGCGCCGACACCGTGCGCCCGACGCCCAACGGCCAGCGGTGCATGACGTAATCCACCGCCTCATCCACCTCGAGCTCACGCGTGGAGTTGCCTGTCCGCACCCAGAGCTCGGAGTTCCCGCCGCCCTTGGGCGGGCGGATGAACACCGGTCGCGGCGACGTGGGGCAGGTCACTCGGCAGATGAAGGTATCCACCTCGTCGACCGTCACCGGCGTGAAGTCGATGATCGGGGTCGCCGCCGCGTTCTGCCCGAGGGTGGTCGTCAGGAAGTCGCGCAACCACAGCTCGTAGCGATCGGCGTCGCCGCCGCGGACTGTCGAGAAATCGTTGGCCAGGCCCAGCACCACGCCGTCATCGTCGACCCCGATGAGTAGCGTGCCGCCATCGGTGTTGAGGAACCCGGCGACGGCCTTGGCGATCGCCATCTCCATCCGCACGTCGCGCGCCGAGGTGTGCACGTTCCAGCGGGCGGTCGACTTGAACTCCAGGCGATCGGATTCGCCCCGCCGGATCAGATCCTGCACCGCTTCCCGCGGTTGGGGACGGTGCATCCGGCTGGCCACCGCGGCGAACGCGGCCAGGATCGCGGTGGTCATCCCGACGGCCAGCACGATGACGATGGGGCTCCACACCCGGACGCCGTCCACAGTCAGGCCGGCAATGAGCATGCCGACCGAGATGCCCAGCACGGACAGCACGATGGTGGTCGCGGTGGACAGCCGCACCCGGCCGCGCAACAACCACCTGGCCAGCTGCCCCACCAGGTAGGCCACCAGCAGCACGATCGGCATGGTGATGGCGATCGTCACCACTGACTCCCGACCGGCTTCCACGAGACCGGAGCCTAATCGGCGGTGCGGCCCGCGCTCGTCCGTGCTCGTCCGTTCGCGGTCTGTGCCGATCGCCCCCCGCCGTCCGTCGGCTGTGATCAGCGGGACGATCACCCAGACCGGACGAAGCCGGGCAGGCCGGACTGCGTGATACTCAGCCCCATGGCCCTGCACACCGGCTCCACCGAGCCGCTCCGCGCCCACCATTCGAACCCGCTGGTCGGCCTGGCCAATCCGGCCGTCGGCGACAACGTGTACCTGCCCGAGATCGGGCTGGCCGACGATCCGGTGCCACCGGACGTCGCCTACCAGCTGATCAGGGACGAGCTGCTGCTGGACGGCAGCGCCCGGTTGAACCTGGCGACGTTCGTCACCACGTGGATGGAACCGCAGGCGCTCACCCTGATGTCCGACTGCGCGGACAAGAACATGATCGACAAGGACGAGTACCCGCAGACCGCGGAGATCGAGCGGCGCTGCGTGGCGATCCTGGCCGACCTCTGGCATGCCACCGACCCGAACGATGCGTGCGGGTGCTCGACCACCGGCTCCAGCGAGGCCTGCATGCTGGCCGGCATGGCTATGAAGCGGCGCTGGGAGGCGCAGGTCCGGGCCGCAGGCGGCGATCTCAAGACCCGGGTGCCGAACCTGGTGATGGGCGCCAACGTGCAGGTCTGCTGGGAAAAGTTCTGTCGCTACTGGGATGTCGAGCCGAGAATGGTCCCGATGGAAGGCGACCGGCTCCATCTCGAGGCGCCGGGCGCGGTGGCGGCCTGCGACGAGAACACCATCGGTGTGGTCGCCATCCTCGGCTCGACCTTCGACGGCAGCTACGAGCCGGTCGCCGAGATCGCCACGGCCCTGGACAAGCTCGCCGCCGGCGGCGGGCCCGATATCCCGGTGCACGTGGACGGCGCCTCCGGAGGGATGATCGCGCCGTTCCTGGATCCTGATCTGAAGTGGGACTTCCGGCTGCCGCGGGTCGCCTCGATCAACACCTCCGGCCACAAGTACGGGCTGGTATACCCGGGTGTGGGCTGGGTGCTGTGGCGGGACAAGGCACACCTGCCCGAGGAACTCGTCTTCAACGTGAACTACTTGGGCGGCAACATGCCCACCTTCGCGCTGAACTTCTCCCGGCCGGGCGCCGAGGTTGTCGCGCAGTACTACAATTTCTTCCGGTTGGGCCGCAACGGGTTCACCGCCGTGCAGCAGGCCTCCCGGGACGTCGCGATGTCGCTGGCGGAGCGGATCGGCGGGTTGGACGAGTTCGAGCTGATCACCAAGGGCGACCAGCTACCGGTCTTCGCGTTCACCACCTCGTCGAAGGTCACCGGCTGGGACGTCTTCGCCGTCTCGCGGCGACTGCGCGAACGTGGCTGGCAGGTGCCGGCCTATACCTTTCCCGAGCATCGTGAGGACCTCGCGGTGCTCCGGGTGGTCTGTCGCAACGGCTTCTCCCTCGATCTGGCGGACCTGTTCTTCAAGGACCTGCTGTCTGCGGTGCACGACCTGCATGAGGATTCCGGGAACACCGTGATCAGCGGGCCGTCGGGGTTCCGGCACTGATGGCTCGTCCGGCCAGATCGTTCCCGTTCGCCCGATTAGTTCGATCCGCACGCCGGACGGCTGCGCTGCCCGAAGTGGGCGGGCCTGCTGGACGAAGCCGTTCTCGTGCGCGCCAGCCGCGGCCGGGCGGGAGAGATCGACGCTGACGAGGTTGGTCGGTTTGTGGTCGACGCGGACCTTCCGCGGAGAGCAGCTCCGCCGATGACGGCGGCGAGCAGCGGCGGTGATCCTGGTTCCAGCGCTCAGCGCGGAGAGCTGGCTGCGCGGCGCCGCCGGTGATTGGTGTTGCCGGGTGGTGAGCAGCGCTCCGAACAGCGGACCGTTCGCCACGCCGGATGCGGGGAGCGGCACTGCGATGACTGGCAACGAGGGCAGCGCGACACCGATCACGACTGGTATGCCGGTTCCGGCCAATTCAGGCAACAACAAGAATCGAACACGCGCGATACATATGTCGCGATACATATGTACTGCATCCCTGCTTGAGTCAAGTAGCACATGGGCATGTCAGATCAGAGCCGGTTTCTGCCCATCCGGTCGGTGGTGTCGATTATCCGAGGACGTTTCAGGAGTTGCTGGAATGGTTCCCCGACAACGCCGCCTGTTTGGCCTATTTGGAGCGGCTGCGGTGGGCCGGACGGCTTCATCTGCCCGGTGTGCGGCGCTCAAGGGGGCTGGCGCATCGCGAAGGCCAGGCGGATGTGCGCGGCCTGTGGCCGGCAGACGTCCGTGACCCCCGGGACGATCTTCCCTCGGATCCGGACGCCGTTGTCGACGTGGTTCGCGGCAGCGCCGAGCCGACCCACGTCAACCTTCCCGGAGTCCACGTGATCGGGTCGCTGCTCAAGAGGTGGCGCACCGGCACTTTGCACTACGCGGTGTCTCAGGAGCACCGGGCCTACGACCTGGACGAGTACACCTTCCGGTTCAACCGGCGAAAGTCCAAGAGTCGAGGCCTGTTGTTCTACCGGCGGCTCCTCCAGCAAGCCGTCGAAACAGACCCTCATCCGCTCGCTGACCTGCGCAGACCTGTGCTATCAGTGGATGTTCCGTTCTGACTTGATCCAAGCAGGGATGCAGTACATATGCACTGGGTAGCTGCTTGAGTCAGGTCGCTCAGTTGCCAATCCCGAATAGCAATGACACCAGGCGGTCTCGCATCTGGGCTGTGGTAACACGGCGGCGAGCCGAGCGCCGAGACAAACCGCACTTGTCCGAAGCGGCAGATCGTCAGTCGCGAACTATCGTTGCACCCCAAGCTATTTCGCGACTGGCGCGCCGCGCGATGACCCAATTCTGCCTCCTGTTTGCAGGTTCGAGATCAACTGAACCGTCAACGGGCGCAACGGGATTGCGCAACTCGGCGGAGGGCGGGACCTAAGCCTGAATCCGTGGACCAGCCGGGTTCCGTGGTCGGTGTGGGATACGAGGAAAGTGCCCTTTGACCTGCGATGATCGGGTTTGTTGAAGACCTGATCGGT
>JADGOY010000214.1 GCA_017882715.1 Nakamurella sp.
GTGGGATTTGAACCCACGGAGGAGTTGCCCCCTCACACGCTTTCGAGGCGTGCTCCTTAGGCCGCTCGGACACGCTACCGACGAGCACTATACCGGCGCCCGGACGGGCCCCAGACCGACGTGGCGGCCGCGGGCCTGGGGTCAGGACGTCCCGTGGGACACCTCTCGGGACGCCTCGCGGGAGCGGACCAATTCATCGACCAGCCGCAGCACCTCGTCGACGTCGGGAACCGACGAGGTGGACGACTCCGCCGCGTCGGAGCCTGACAAAGTGGCGCCGTAGTACATCCCGTCGCCGATGAGCATGATCAGCCGCGCAACGGCCGGGTCGCCGACCGCGGCGCGCAGCACTTCGTACCACCGGTCGTGGACGGCGGCCAGTACTTCACGAGTGCGGGGGTGGGATCGCTGCAGCAGCCTGGTGGCCGCGACGAGCGTCAGATCCAAGGGCGTATCGGCGCTGGCCGAGGTCCGGATGTAGTAAGCGGCGGGTCCCTCGGGCGCCCCCTTCATGAGCACCACGTCCGCGGCCGCCTGCGTTTCCAGCCGACCCAGGAGGCCGTCGATCAAGGCCTCGCGTGAGCCGAAGTGATATATGAGCCCGCCCTTGGAAACCCCGGCCGCCCGGGCGACCGCGTCCAACGTCGTCTCACGTTCGCCGTGCTCGATCAGCAGGCGCTGGAACGCATCGAGCACCTTGTCGCGGGCTGCGGGCGGTGGCGGCACGAGCCCACCGTAGCGATCGCCGTCCTGCCACGAACGTGGGCGCTGGGCCGGCGTGGAGTCGACAGGCCGGGATCACAGCTCGGCTTGGTTGTTACTATACCAACTGGTCGGTATAGTAAAGAGAAACGTCAGCAAACAGGAGCTGTGCACCATGTCCACCACCCTCTCGCGAGCGGTTCACGACGCGGCCGACCACACCACCAAGGCCGGGGCCCGCGAGTGGACGGCCCTTGCCGTCCTGATGCTCCCCGTTCTGCTGGTCGCCGTGGACGCCACCGTGCTGAGCTTCGCGCTGCCGTCGATCTCTGCGGCGCTCAGCCCCAGCGGCACCCAGCTGCTCTGGATGATCGACATCTACTCGCTGGTCCTGGCCGCTTTGCTGGTCTCGATGGGCAGCATGGCGGATCGGATCGGTCGTCGACGACTGTTGCTCATCGGATCGTTCGGGTTCGCCACGGTCTCCGCCATCGCCGCCTACGCGCCCACCGCCGAGGCCCTCATCGCCACCCGCGCCGCCCTCGGGTTGTTCGGCGCGATGCTGATGCCATCGACGTTATCGTTGCTGCGCAACATCTTTGCTGACCGGAGTCAGCGCCGGCTGGCCATCGCGATCTGGGCCGCCGCATTCTCCGGCGGCGCCGCGCTCGGCCCCATCGTCGGCGGCTTCCTGCTGGAGCACTTCTGGTGGGGGTCGGTGTTCCTGATGGCTGTCCCGGTGCTCGGGCTGTTCCTGGTGCTGGCGCCGGTCGTCGTGCCGGAGTCCAAGGACGCCTCGCCGGGTCCGATCGACGTCGTCAGCATCGGGCTGTCGCTCGCTGTGATGGTGCCGGTGGTCTATGCCATCAAGAGCATCGCCAAGGAAGGCCTGACACTGACCGCGGCCGGACTGCTGGTGCTGGGGCTTGCCGCCGGGGCTTTGTTCGTCCGTCGTCAGCTGCGCCGGCCCCAGCCGATGCTGGACGTGCGGCTGTTCCGGCAGCGTGCCTTCAGCGGGTCGGTGCTGGCCAACCTGCTCAGCATCTTCTCACTTGTCGGGTTCCTGTTCTTCGTCTCGCAGTACCTGCAGCTGGTCGCCGGGCAGAGCCCGATGCAGGCCGGCATCAGCCTGCTGCCCGGACTCATCGTCACCATGGTCGCCGGGCTGGCAGTGGTGCCGCTGGTCCGCAGGACAGGTCCACGGGTGATCATCGCCGGCGGCCTGCTGGTCAGCGCGGCCGGGTACGGCGCGGTGCTGCTCGGTGCGCAGCAGGGCTCCCCGGCCGCACTGATGCTGGCGTTCGTGCTGCTGTCGCTGGGCATCGGCGCGGCCGAGACGATCTCCAACGACGTGATCCTGTCCATCGTGCCGGCCGACAAGGCCGGCGCCGCGTCGGCGATCTCGGAGACCGCGTACGAGCTGGGCGCGGTGCTGGGCACTGCCGTCCTCGGCGGGATCCTCACGGCGACCTACAGCGCACACGTCGCCCTGCCTGCCGGACTGGATGCAGCCGGCGCGGTAAGCGCGAGCGAAACCCTCGGCGGGGCAACCGCTGTCGCGTCATCACTGCCAACACCGCAATCCGCGGAACTGCTCACCTCGGCGCAGCAGGCATTCGGTAGCGGGATCGGGATCACCTCGGTGATCGCCGCCGCCGTGATGCTCGGTGCCGCGGCGATGGCGTGGATCGCGCTGCGCGGCACGCACGCCGAGGGCTGATCGTGAGCTGACGTTCGCGCCCCACCGTCCCGGGCGTCAGATCGTCGCGGTCCCGGCCGCGATGTCGACCTCGATCGGAGCCGGGTCCCCCGTAGCTTTCGGCAGAGCCTGGCGGACCAACGGCGCCACCCTGGTGCCCAGCAGTTCGATCGCCGTGAGCGAGTCGGCCTGGGACACGCTGGACAGGTCCATCTGGAACCCCTGACGGTCGTGGTGCAAGTCCCCGTGCAGGTCGACGATCCGCTCGGCGACCTGCTCGGGCCGGCCGATCAGGTAAGCGCCGCCCGGTGCCGCCTGCGCCTCGTAGGAGGCTCGGTCGGGGGCCGGAAAGCCGCGCTCCCGGGCGATCCGCCGCATCGAGTCCAGCCAATGCGGGAAGAAGGCGTCCATTGCCTTGCCGTCGTCGGAGATGAACCCCATCCCGGAGACACCGACCTCCGGGGTCGTCGCGCCGGGCCGCTCGGTCTGCGCGAACGCGCGCCGGTACAGATCCACCAGCGGCGCGAACCTCGCGGGTTGACCGCCGATGATCGCGTAGTTGATCGGGAGCCCGAGAACGCCCGCCCGCACGGACGACTCCGGATTGCCGCCGGTCGCCACCGAGATCCGCAGGTGTTCCCCGAGGCCGGGCTTGCGATAGGGGCGGGGCAGGATCACCGCGTCGTTCAACGCAGCGCGGAACCGGCCCGACCACGTCACCGGGTTCCCGGCGTCGATGGCCAGCAGCAGTTGGATCTTCTCGTCGTAGAGCTCGTCGTAGTCGCGCAGCTCCGCGCCGAACAGCGGGTAGGACTCGATGAACGATCCGCGCCCGGCCATCAGCTCGACCCGGCCCTGCGAGATCAGGTCGATCGTCGCGAACTGCTGGTAGACGCGCACCGGATCCTCGGTGCTCAGCACGGTGACGGCGCTGCTCAGCCCGATCCGTGAGGTCTGCCCCGCCGCAGCCGCGAGCACCGTGCCGGGTGCCGACACCGCGTAGTCGGGTCGGTGGTGCTCGCCGATCCCGAAGAAGTCGAGGCCCACCTGTTCGGCCAACCGGATCCGTTCCAGCAGGTCGAGCAACCGCTGGCCGGGTGAGACCTTCTCGCGAGTAACGGGGTTGGGGTGGATATCGCCGAAGCTGTACACGCCGAGTTCCATATCTATGAAAGCGCATCAATCGGGCGCTTTGTTCCCCGCGTGCCGCGCTGAATCGCGCAGGGCGCCCGCTGAGGCCGCTGTCAGCCCCGCCGGTCGGCGAAGAAATCGCCCACCAGGCCGGCGCATTCGCCTTCCAGGACGCCGCCGCGGACCTCGACCCGGTGCGTCAGCCGCCGGTCCCGGAGAACGTCCCAGAGCGACCCGGCCGCACCCGTCTTGGGCTCCCAACAGCCGAAAACCACCCGGTCCGCCCGCGCGGCCCCGATCGCGCCCGCGCACATGGTGCACGGCTCGACCGTCACCGCCACTGTGCAACCGCCGAGGTTCCAGCCGCCCAGTGCCACCGCGGCCGCGCGCAACGCGACGATCTCGGCGTGTGCGGTGGGGTCGCCAGTTGCCTCGCGGGCGTTGCGTCCCTCGCCGATGATCTGACCCGATGACGCCAGCACCACCGCTCCGACCGGGACGTCACCGGTCGTGGGCGCTTCGGCCGCCAGGGCGAGCGCGATCCGGATCAGATCCTCGTCGGAGTACGTCGCACCGGCCGCGGCCACTGAGCCCGCGCCGCCGCGCCGCCGGGTGGACGGGTCGCGCGAACCGGTCATTCCTGCCCGGTCAGGCCTTCTCGAGCACCGCGGCGAACTGATCGCCGAACCCGCACCGCTGCGCGATCATCGCCAACTGCTCGTCCGGGTACAGGTCGACCTCGTCGACGATCAGCTGCATCTCCTGCTCGCCGACTCCCAGGTCGGCCAGCAACGTCAGGTCACCCTCGGGCCACGGGTCGTCATCGACGTCGTCGTCCTCGGGAATCGGCACCTGCAAGAGATCGAGCACGTCGGCGGCGATGTCGTAGTCCAGGCCGGCCGTCGCATCGGACAGCAGCAAGGCCGCCCCCCCGGGAATCGGACGGACGATGACGAAGAACTCATCGTCCACCGCCACCAGGCCGAAG
This sequence comes from Nakamurella sp., assembly GCA_017882715.1. Classification (GTDB taxonomy): domain Bacteria; phylum Actinomycetota; class Actinomycetes; order Mycobacteriales; family Nakamurellaceae; genus Nakamurella. The sequence goes on from JADGOY010000214.1 coordinate 4,521, forward strand.
ACCGGTCCCGCTGTCGCCACCCGGCGCAGCGCCGTGATCACGCCGTCCAGGTCGTCCAGGAGTTCGGGGGCCAGCAACGCGCAGCGCCAGGAGGTTTCCTCGCGCGTGACCGCGACACCGAACCCCTCGGTCGTGGCAGTGCTCCCGGCGCTCACGAGTGGCAACGTTACGGCCTCGCCGGGGTCGCGGCTACGTCGTACCCGCCGCGGCCCGCACCCGGGCACGAACGGGCCGCGAACTATGGCGCCGGACACATCCGCGGTGGGTGGTGGTCGGGGGGCACCACGTCCGCCGATGTGTCCGGCAATGATGAGGGTATGCACCCCGCCGCGCCGCCGCCATCACCTCATGTGGCCGAAACCGCGCTCCCGACCGCCCTGTGCGTCCTGGGACTGGGCCTGATCGGCGGATCGCTGGTCAGGGCCGCCGGGGCGCATATCCCGGTATTCGGCTGGTCGCCGAGCGAAGACACCCGCCGCGCGGCGGCCCGGGACGGGTGTGACGTGTCCGACACCGTCGAGTCCGCGCTGGGCAGGGCTGCCGCGTCGGACGCCTTGGTCGTGCTGGCCTCTCCGGTGACGACGTTCCCAGATCTGCTGCGGACGATCGACGAGACCGCACCGACTGTCCGGCTGACGGACGTGGCCGGGGTGAAGTCAGTCGTGGAGGACGACGTCGCGGCGCTGGCGCCGCAGACCCGGTTCATCGGCTCCCACCCGATGGCGGGCACCGCCAGCTCAGGCTGGTCCGCCGGCTCCGCCGACGTGTTCGCCGGCGCCGCCTGGGTGACCTGCCTGACCGACGACAGCGCCGTCGAGGACTGGGCGGTCGTCGCCGCCCTGGCACTGGCGGTGGGCAGCCGGGTGGTCCCGGCGGACCCCTCGGCGCACGACGCTGCGGTGGCCCGGATCTCCCACCTACCGCACCTGCTGGCGCTGGCGCTGGCCCAGGTCGGTGAGGGCGGCGGGTCGCTCGCGCTCGCCCTGGCCGCGTCGTCGTTCGCGGACGGTACCCGGGTCGCAGGAACCCGCCCCGAGCTCATTCGGGCGATGTGCGAGACGAACCGCGAGGAGCTGATCGGGGCGCTGGACGACGCCCTCGGGTTGCTCGGTGTCGCGCGCGGATCCCTGGCATCCACCGGGTCACTGGCGAAGATCACCGAAGGCGGGCACCGCGCCCGGCATGCCTTCGACCACCGCGGCGACGAGTTGCAGCCGACAACGCTGCGCGGCGATGACATGATCGAGCAGCTGTTGGCGGTCGGTGCCGCCGGCGGGCATGTGACGGGCATCGCCCGGGACGGACAGGGCCTGGCCGTGCAGGCGTGGTACCCCGACGAGCTGTGATCCGCGGCTGCTCAGGGTCGGCCAGAGCCCGACGGGCCCCGCTCGGACCACGGCCAGGCGTACGCGCCGTCGTCGACCGCTCGCCCGCCCTCGCCGAGTTCGAGCGGCCGGAAGGTGTCCACCATCACCGCCAATTCGTCGAAGTAATGCTTGCCCAACGACGCCTGGACGGCCCCGGCCTGCGGGCCGTGCGAATGGCCGCCCGGGTGCACGCTGATCGAGCCGAGCCCGATGCCGATCCCTTGCGCGCCTCGTGATCTCCCGCGACATAGAACATGATCTCGTCGCTGTCCACATTGGAGTGGTGATGCGGGAGACGGGGTGATCGCGGATTTCGCGTCCACCGTCGACCCGGCGGCGCTGGGCTACCCCGTCACCGCGTTCGTGTCGCTCGAGATCGCGCAGGGTCGCGGACGC
>JADGOY010000215.1 GCA_017882715.1 Nakamurella sp.
TCGGCGTGCAGGACGGCGTGGTAACCATCGCCCTTGCCCTGGCGGTGCTCGTAGTAGGAATCGTCGACCCGGCCGAAGGCAACCGTGAGGTTGTCGGAGCTGTCGGCGGGCAGCGTTGTCCACGACAGGTCGAGTTCGATGGTGGTCGGTGACGACGTCGGGATCGCACCACATTGCCCCATCGCGAGGAAATGCTGCGTGCCCTGCGCCCCGAGGACAAGGTCGCCGTCGGCGGTGAAGTGGGGAGCAAAGGTGTCCGACGCCGGGTTCTTGGTCATTTCGCCGGACGAGATTGCCTGTCCGGCCCAGGAATCGGCGGTGACCGGCTGCACTGCGCCCGAGAGGTGGCCGTAGCTGGAGCAAATGGCGCCGGCCACGCCCCGGTCGAAGAAATGCCGCACGTCGACTCGACGGTGCAACGGATGCACCCAGACGGGCACACCGGTGCCGACAGCGGTCGCGACAATGTCATCCGGGAGGTACGCGCCACGTGATCGGTAGCCGGGGATCACCAGATGGTCGCGGCGCGGATCGAGAACGGCAGCGCTCGCGGTGATCGCCTCCACCGTCGCCTCCTCCGCCGACCCGAAGTAGCTGAAGACCGGGTAGCCGGCTGATTTCGCCTGGGCCACCTGCGTATTCGCGTGGTGGGCCTTCACGATGACCGAATCCTCGAGCCCCCGGCGCTGGACCATGGCCATCATCGGCTCGTAGGCCTCGGGCACCTTGGCCTCCACGGCGAGCACGACCGTGCCACCGAAGGTCCGCAGCACGTCCTCGAACAGCGGCACCCGGGGCGGCTGCCGGGTCCATGTCTCACCGAGCCGTGGTTGCCAGATCCGGATCGTCTCCAGCACCGAGGACGGCTGGTCGATCAGGCCGCCTTTACCGGTTGTCGTGCGGTCGTAGGTCGCGTCATGCATACAGATCAGCACGCCGTCAGAGGTGATGCCCACACTGATTTCCAGGCATTGGGCACCCCAATCCACCGCAGCCTGGTAGGCCGGCATGCTGTGCTCGGGCAGCACGTCGCCGGACCCGCGGTGCGCGATGTAGTACTGGTTTCCGCGAACGGCAACCCAGGAATCGACCGTGAGTGTGCGCCGAGCCGGCGAGGTCGATTTGGCCAACGCGCCGGCGCCGGTCAGCATCCCGGACCCGGCCAGGACACCCGCGGCCGCGGTCATTCCGAGCGCCCGCACCGCCGTGCGTCGGGAGATCGCCCGGTTCTGGCCGCCGCTCATTCCCCGCTCCTCCATGAACCGCCGGCGCCTTTCTGTGACGGAGGCGTTGGCAGACAGGTGATCGAAACATACCGCCTTTGACCGGGCCTGGTAGGTCTGAACTAGTCGCATCGGCAAGCTCACCCGCCGCGCCGGGTGACGGTTGGCCGTTCGGCCGAGCGCCCCGAAGGTGACTTCTCGCGAGATGCCACGGTGCCGATCTCGCCTGCTGCGCGGCTGAACTCGTTGACTCCTGTCTCACCGTCCCCAAGACCTGCGAGTTCGTCCGCGCGGCCGAAGTTGATCCGCGCGGACGGTGGATCCGCGCGGACGGTGGATCCGCGCGGACGGGGTGGATCAGCTGCGGACCGGCGCGGGAGCCACATCGTCGAGCACCCTGGTGCAGTACTGCAGCAGCGCCCGGTCTCGCAGCGCGGGGGCACCGAGCCGCTCGGATTCGGTCGGCGGCCGCAGCGTGAGCGTCGAGGTCAGCGCGCGGTACTTGGCGCCCGGATACAGCCGGGCGAGCCGCAGCTGCCCCGATTCCGGCAACGCGATCGGCGACATCCGCAAACCCTGCGGGCCCATCGCCACCTCGCCGACTCCCACCGAGCGGCACAATTGGCGGAACTCCGCCACCGCCAACAGGTTCTCGACCTGCTCGCCGAACGGTCCGTACCGGTCGGTCAGCTCGTCACGGATCGTCTGGATGTCCTGCACAGACGTGGCGGCCGCGATCCGGCGATAGGCGTCCAACCGCAGCCGCTCGACCGGGATGTAGGCATGCGGGATGTTGGCGTCGATCGGTAGTTCGACCCTGACCTCCGGGACCTCCTCCTGGACGTCCTGACCATCTGCGGCGGCTGAGGCCCGCTTGAACGCGGTCACCGCCTCGCCCACCAGCCGGACATACAGGTCGAACCCGACGCCGGCGATGTGACCGCTCTGTTCCGCGCCGAGAATCGAACCGGCGCCGCGGATCTCGAGATCCTTCATGGCCACCGCCATGCCCGCGCCCAGGTCCGAGTTCTGCGCTATGGTGGCCAGCCGGTCGTGCGCGGTCTCGGTCAACGGCTTCTCCACCGGATACAGAAAGTAGGCGTATCCACGTTCCCGGCCGCGGCCGACCCGGCCCCGTAACTGGTGCATCTGCGACAGCCCGAGCATCTCCGCATGATCGACGATCAGCGTGTTCGCGTTCGAGATGTCCAGCCCGGTCTCGACAATCGTGGTGCACAGCAGCACGTCGTAGGACCGCGCCCAGAAGCCGTCGATCACCTTCTCCAGCAGATCCTCGTTCATCTGCCCGTGGGCAACGGCGATCCGCGCCTCCGGGACGGCGTCGCGCAGCCGTCGGCCGACCGATTCGATGTCGGCCACCCGGTTGTGCACGAAGAAGACCTGGCCCTCGCGCAACAGTTCACGGCGGATGGCAGCGGCGACCAGCTTGTCGTCGTAGGCGCCGACGTAGGTCAGGATCGGGTGACGTTCCTCCGGCGGCGTGGTGATGGTGGACATCTCCCGGATCCCGGCCAGGCTCATCTCCAACGTCCGCGGGATCGGCGTGGCCGACATCGTCAGCATGTCCACGTGCGCACGCAGCGCCGTGATGTGCTCCTTGTGCTCGACACCGAACCGCTGTTCCTCGTCGACCACCACCAGTCCCAGGTCCTTGTAGCGGAAGTTCGGTTGCAGCAGCCGGTGGGTGCCGATGACGATGTCGACGCTGCCATCGGCAATACCCTTGATCGTTTGCTTCGCGGCGGCGTCGTCGGTGAACCGCGACAGCCCACGCACCGTGACCGGAAATGCCTCCATCCGGTCGGAGAACGTCGAAAGATGTTGCTGCGCCAACAATGTCGTCGGAACCAGGATGGCCACCTGTTTTCCGTCCTGCACCGCCTTGAACGCCGCCCGGACCGCGATCTCGGTCTTGCCGTAGCCGACGTCACCGGAGATGACCCGGTCCATCGGCACCGGTTTCTCCATGTCCGCCTTGACCTCGTCGATGGCGGCCATCTGATCCGGGGTCTCGGTGTAAGGGAAGGCGTCCTCCAGTTCCCGCTGCCACGGCGTGTCCGGCGCGAACGCATGGCCCGGGGCCGACGCCCGCGCCGCGTACAGCTGGACGAGTTTGGCGGCGATCTGCCGTACCGCCTTACGGGCCCGGCCCTTGGTCTTGGCCCAGTCCGACCCACCCAGCTTGTTCAGCGTCGGGATCTCACCGCCGACATAGCGGGTCAGCAGATCCAGCGAGTCCGTCGGCACGAAGAGCCGATCTCCCGGATGACCGCGCTTCCCGGGGGCGTACTCGACCACCAGGTACTCGCGGACGGCGCCGCCGGACGTTCGTTGCACCATGTCGATGTACTTGCCGATGCCGTGCTGGGCATGCACCACGTGGTCGCCAGGCTTGAGCGACACGGGATCGACCGCGTTCCGCCGACGGGTCGGCATCCTGGTGCCGGTGGCCTCCGGGTTCAACCCGCGGCTGCCGGTCAGGTCGGCCTCGGTGAGAATTGCCAGGCCGGAATCCCGCAGCACGAAGCCGTGGTCCAGGCGCCCCCTGACCACGGTGACGACATCGGTCCGCGGCGCCCGCGGCAGCTCCTCGACCACAACGGCACCGAGATCAGCCTCGGCCAACCGTTCACCGGCCCGGGCGGCGGTGCCGGCACCGGCCACCACGATCACCGTCGAGCCGCCGGCGGCCTGCCGGAACTGCGCGTCCGCAACGGCTGCCGGCAACTCGCCGCGGTAGGCGGGTGCGGCGACCACCGCGGGCTGATCGGCGGCTCCGGATGCTGCGGCGGTCCCAGGGGGGGCTGCGTTTGCAGCGTCAGCGGGATCGGGCTCGGTGGCGAAGGGCGTGAGCTGCCAGATCGGGAGTTCGGCGTCCCGCACGACGTCCAGCACGTCTTCCAGGCTCCGGTAGGCGGACGACCCGAGGTCGATCGGCGCCTTTCCTCCGGTGGCGGCGGCCATCCAGGACGCGGCCAGGAACTCGTTGCCGGTGCGCACCAGGTCCGCGGCACGGGTCCTGATCCGCTCAGGATCGGCCAGCAGGACATGGGTCCCCGACCGGACGAGGTTCGGCAGCAGCTCGAGGGCGTCGCCCACCAGGACAGGAATCAACGACTCCATGCCTTCGACGCTGATCCCATTGGCCAGGTTGTCCAGCATCTGGGCGAGGGTGGGGTCGCCCGTTCTGGTCTTGCCAAGCACCGCGGCCCGTTCCCGGACATCCTTGGTCAGCAGGATTTCCCGGCAGGGCGGCGCCGTGACCGACCCGACGGCCTCCAGTGATCGCTGATCGATCACCCCGAAGGTGCGGATGTCGGTGATCTCGTCGCCGAAGAATTCGATGCGCACCGGGTGGTTCGCCGTCGGCGAAAACACGTCCAGGATGCCGCCGCGGACGGCCACCTCGCCCCGTTTCTCGACGATGTCCACCCGCGAATAGGCCAGCGCGATCAGCCGGTCCACCAGGCTGGTGAGATCGATGTCCTCGCCCACCTGCAGGGAGACCGGGATCATTTCGCCCAAATGCGGGGCCATCGGCTGGATCACCGATCGGATCGTCGCCACGACCACCGCCGGGTAGCCGGCGGGGTCGAGTTCCGGGTGCGCGAGCCGGCGCAGCGTGGCCAGCCGCCGTCCCACCGTGTCTGCCCTGGGTGACAGCCGCTCGTGCGGCAACGTCTCCCACGACGGGAAGAGGGCAACGTTGTCGTCACCGAGCAGGTCGCCGATGCCGGCCAGCGCGGCCTCTGCCTCGCGACCGGTGGCGGTGACCAGCAGCACGGGGACGCCTGGGTCTTGGTCGGGCGCCGCGAGTGCGGCGGCGACGAACGGTCGGATCGATGCCGGGCCGGTGATGCGGTGGGTGACCGAACCTGCCGCCGCCCCGATGGCGACGAAGAACGGGTCCGCCGACGCGGCCGTCAACAGCCCACGCAGCGCTCCGTTGTTCACTGAACAGCACTCCCTTTTCGACAGCGGCGGGCTTTGCACACGACACAAACCCCTCGCCGGGCACGACGAGGGGTGGACGGAGCCAAGCCTACCGCTGCGCGAAGCGGATACGTCGACCCGGCAACGTCAGCAGGCCGGATTGCTCAAAGGCTGGCTACTCGGACTCGACCAGCCCACTCAGCGTGAGTCACCGATACGCACGATCGTCGGTGGCGTCGTCGCTGCGCGAACCGGCCCTGGCGCAGGCGCCGTTCCCGACCGATCGTCGGCCGCCAAGGTCGCCGGGTTGCCTCGAAACGACAGCACTCCATGATCGACTTCTCCTGATGCTGCCATCTCACCCATCTGCCCACCCTCACCCGTTTGTCCAGTTTGGCGTTAACACTACGCTACATATCGGTTACTGGATGTCAAATATCTTCAGATGTCTTGCACCGTTGGAGAAATTTCACCCACTTGGTGGGGATAACCAGTTACTCACGGGTTCCAAGCACATGATCCATCTGGATATAGTCCAGGGGAAGTCGACACGCTACGACGCTCTCAGCTCGGGACTGAACGGCACTCGGGCGCGCCACGACGGAATTCACACATGTGGGCTGCGAGGGCTCACCAGGACCGGGGGATCATGCAGAACAACGCAGGCTCGACCCCCGCCGTCTTCGTCCATCCCGCGGGCCGTTGCGAGAGCGACAGTGTCGGCGCGGGTACCCGGATATGGGCGTTCGCGCACGTGTTGTCTGGCGGTGTCATCGGAAGCGACTGCAACATCTGCGACGGCGCCTATGTGGAGGCCGGGCCGTGGTCGGCGACCGCGTCACTGTGAAGAATCAGGTCCTGATATTCGAAGGGGTCACCGTCGAGGACGACGTGTTCCTCGGGCCCGGCGTGGTGTTCACCAATGACCTGCGCCCGCGCGCTCACGTCAAGCGGTCCGGTGATGCACTGGCGACGACGACCGTTCGACGCGGCGCCACGCTGGGTGCAAGAGTCGTCGTGGTCTGCGGCACGGTTGTCGGCGCACACGCCTTCGTCGGCGCCGGCGCGGTCGTTAC
>JADGOY010000216.1 GCA_017882715.1 Nakamurella sp.
CTGCGACCTCCACGGCCGCCGGTAGTCCGCTCTCCAGGTCGGCAGCGCCCTCGGTGCTGATGCTGACGGACAGCGGCGCGAACTGGATGGCTTGGTCGCGCAATGCCAGGACCAGCCCCCGATCGTCCAGGGCCGGCGGCCGCAGTTCGTACGAGAGATGACGCAGCGCGGACGCCGCGGCGGTCGCGTCGCGACCGATGGCCGACACCGCCGTCGTCACGTCAGGCACGTCCGTCCCGGCCGACCCACGCCGACGGGCAAGTTGCCGAACGGTCTCGGCGCGCAGGGCGATGCCCGCGATGGTGGGACCGATGTCGTCGTGCAGAATCCGCCGGATCGCCCGCCGCTCTTCTTCGCGGGCCAGGACCAGCCGTTCGCGAGAGTGCTGGAGCTCGCTGGACAACTGCAGTTCATGGGCGGCGGCACCGACCTGCCTGGACAGATCTGAGATGAGCCTGCGTTCGGCGGGCGAGAACCGTTCTCCGGGTACGCGGTTCGCCACCCGCAGCAGTCCGACGCTCTCGCCTCGGAATGTCAACGGGACGTCGTAACAGTCGGCCGGATTGCCGGGCGGCTTCCCGACGGTGGTCGTCGAGACATGTTGCCCGGCCTGCCACTCGATCGAGACGTACGGAACCCTGAGTGCCTTGCCCACGTCACGAGCGACCGTCGGCAGCGTCGTGCGGCGACGGGCAGATGCGGTCAGTTGTTCCGCCACCCTGCTCAACGCCGTGTAGGGGTCATCTCGAAAGCCGTACATCAACCGATTCACCCCGCGCTGCAGCATGACTCGCAGTGGGTTGATCAGGATGGCCACCACGATTGCGCCGGCCACAGCGGTTGGCGTGGTCGCCCCGGTCGAAAAGATCGCGGCGAGAATTCCGACGGCACTGAGATAGACCACGACAACCGCCAACGTCAGGGCCGAATAGACCACTGTTCGGCCCAGCAAGCCGTCCAGGTCGAACAGCCGATACTTCAGCAGCGAGATCGCAAGCCCGGCAACGAACAGCAGGCCCGGGACGCCGATGGCATCGGCCGGGAGCAGCGGACTCCCCGTCGCAAGTTGCGGGACCATCCACAGCGCCAGCACCAGTAATGTGGCCGCCGCGCCCGACAGCCCGATCCACAACAATTGCTGCCGGGCCAAGGAATCGTCCGCACCGGCCCGGCTCCGGGCCATTCTGACCACCAGCAGGGTCAACACAACGAGCAGGCTCAGGACGGTAATGACGGATTGGATCACCATCGTGTCGTGGATCCAGCCCAAGGACCCGAAGGGTCGACCCGAATTGATGACACCCGCCAGGCCGATGCCCATCAGCCAGAGGGCCGGCGGCGTGGCCGCCAGCGCGGCTCGCCTCCGCGATCGACCGTCCAGCCACGCCGACGGCCGTGGGAAGAGCACGGCGAAGCACAGCAGTCCGCCCCAAGCCAGTGAATACACTCCTCCGACGTTGGCCAGAAAGAGCCACCGCGGCCACCCGCTGAAGGCGAAGCGCAGGGGCAGGCCGACCACGGTGACCGCGGTGCTTCCCAGCAATCCGCACGACAGCAACAGCAACGCTCCGGCCGCGGGATCGGCGTGACGGCGCACAAAGGCGTAGCCGGATACCGCCGTCAAGGACACCACGAAAAGGATCGTCGACCACGCGGAGCCGATCCGCGCGAGCAGGTTCGGTGATTCGTCCAGCGGCACAGTGACCTGCCCGAAGGAACCATCGGAATGACTGACCACAGCCTCGACGGCGTTGTCGCCGCGCTGCTCGGCCGCGCTCACCAGCTGGCCGGCGACCGAGGCACAGGCGTTCTGGGTTTCGGGTCGAACGCCGGATGCGGACCATTCTGCGGGCGTGGGGAACACCAGTGCGCACTCCGAGGGCGTTGACGCACGCCACACGAGAAACGCCGCGCCGAGGCTGAGGATGAAGAGCGCCGTGACGACGACGCCCCACTGCGGCCGCCGTGTCGCGGGTCGAGTCTCCACCGCCACGAGTGTGGCAGGTGGGCAATCGGGTCACAATCAGTTGGGTCACCATGCCGAAAGATCCTGATCGGTACGGGACAGCTGTCCCGTGACACCCGGGACATCGGGCGGCGAGCATCGCGGAATGAACGCTCCGCTCGGGCTCGCTACCGCCAGGGATGCAGCATGACCGCGTCACAGGGGCCTCCCGCGCAAGGGACGTCGGCGAGGGATCGGGGGCCGAGTCTGCCCGCGTCGACGGTCCCGGTGGCGACCGTGAGCACGACCGTTGCGCTGACCCACACGCTGGCCGCGGTCGGCGCGGTGGGTGCGCTGGCGCTCATCCTTTTCTATGCGCTGGAATTGTCACACCCTGCTCCGTACGTCTTCGGCACCATCAGCGACATCACCGGCGCAGCATGGAATGTGCTGCTCCTGCCACTGGTGATCGGTTTCGGGACAACATCATTGCCCGCGCGCGGCGGGCGACCGATACGCGCGGTCACGGTGGCCGCGACGGCCGCCGGAGCAGTGGCCTCGACCCTGCTGGTCGCCGGGGCGTTGTCGTTCGAGGTGTCCACGTCGATCACGGTCGTCGCCGCCCTGATCCAGGCGGCCTGGCTCTTCACGATCAGCCGGGGACTGCGCTCATCGCCGGCTCTCTCGCGGCTCAGCCGGCTCGGACAGCTCATCGGCGTCGCCATCTTTGGCGGGGCATTGCTGATCGCGGTGAGCCTGCTCTTCGGATGGGCGCCGACCGTCCAGCTCGTCCTGATGGCTCCTGGCCTGGCCGGCGGCGTGCTGGCCTGGATCAGTTGGCCCGTCTGGGTATTCCTCCTCGCCCGCGCGCTCGCCGAACCCACCCCATCCCTCCCAGTCAGGAGCATGTCATGAGATCCACCTACCGGGTGCTGGCCTACCTCATCGCCGCCGAGGTCGTCATCCAGGCGTCGGCCATCGCTTATGCGGTCTTCGGTTTGACCAAGTACATCGACGATGGCGCGGTGGTGGACAAGGCGACCCAGGAGACCGGCGAAACGTTCGAGGGTGTCGTCGGTTTCATCGTGCACGGCATCAACGGATCGACGGTGATCCCGGCGATCGCGCTCGTTCTCCTTGTGGTGTCCTTCTTCGCCAGGATTCCCGGTGGCGTGAGGTGGGCCGGCGCATTGGTGGCTCTCGTCGTCCTGCAGGTGACGCTGGGCATGTTCGCTCACGGGCTACCCCTCCTGGGCGCCCTGCACGGGATCAACGCGCTCGCCGTCTTCGCCGTGGCCGTGGTGGCCGGCCGCCGGGCTCGCTCGGGCCCGATGCGTGCCGCGTCGACCACCTCGACCGCTGACCGCGCCGTCGTGTAGTGCGCGCGCCCCGTTGGCTGACCAGTCATCGCCGGTGGCTTGCGATCTGCCTTGCGGCGGCCATCGTCGTATGGCCCCTCGGGTACTTCTGGGCGTCGAGCTTGCTGCCGAGCTCGTATTCGGTGACGGACATGGGCTATCCGGACTACGGCGGTGGGTCCCGCGGCGGTGATCAGCAGGGCGAGATGGCCGGGATGGCAGGAATGCACCGCATGCCGGGAATGCCGAGCACGCCAGAGATGTCGAGCGTCTCCAGGAGTGTCGAGACACTGACCGTGGGCACCGACCGACCGGCCGATGTGCTGGTCACCCTGACCGCACGGAAACAGGTCTTCACCTTGGCCGGTGGCCGTTCGGTCGACGGCTACACGCTGAACGGGACCTCGCCGGGCCCCGAGATCCGCGCCCTGCAGGGTCAATTGCTCGAGGTGCGGCTGATCAACGAATCCGTGCCGGACGGCATCACTGTGCATTGGCATGGCCTCGACGTTCCGAACGCGGACGACGGGGTGGCCGGGGTCACGCAGAACTCGGTGCCCGTCGGCGGCGAATTCGTCTACCGGTTCCTGCTGAGTCAGGCCGGAACCTACTGGTATCACTCGCACCAGGTGTCGCACGAACAGGTGGTCGGTGGCTTGCTGGGCGCGTTGGTCATCAGCCCAGCCGCACCGGCAGCGGCCGCAGCGGACCCGGGCGCCGTCGTTGACGAAATCGCACTGGCGCATATCTATGACGGCCGGCGCACCATCAACGGGCGGGATGATGACGTGCCGATCCAGGCGCCTCCCGGCGCACGCGTCCGGGTGCGAATCATCAACACCGACAACGGCGCGATGCTTGCCTGGGTTGCCGGCGCGCCCTTCACGCTGGTCGCGGTCGACGGCACCGACCTGAACGAACCCGGCCGGCTGACGGACCGGGCGGTTCAGGTGACGGCCGGCGGCCGGGCCGATCTGGAGATCGTCCAGCCGGCGGACGGTTCGATCGTGCGGGTGGTGCTCGGCGGGTCGAACTCGCTGCTGCTCGGCTCCGGCGGAGCACCCGCCGGGCCCGTGCCTGCGGTCGGCGCGGCACCGGAGATTCTCGATCCTCTCAGCTACGGGGCACCAGCGCCGCTGGGGTTGAACCCTGACGCGCCCGATCGATCATTCGACTACTCGATCGGGCGCCGGCCGGGTTTTGTCGGCGGCGTGCCCGGCTTGTGGTGGACGATCAACGGCCATCTGTTCCCCGACGTCCCGATGTTCGTGGTCGCCGACGGCGACGTGGTCCGCATGCGCATCTCGAATGACAGCGGCGAGGTCCACCCCATGCACCTGCACGGGCATCATGCCGTCGTGGTCAGCCGCAACGGGGTGCCCGCAACGGGAAGCCCGTGGTGGGTGGACTCGCTCACTGTCGCCGACGGCGAGTCCTACGACATCGCCTTCCGCGCGGACAACCCTGGGATCTGGATGGATCACTGCCACAACCTCCCGCACGCGACGCAGGGTTTGGTCGCCCACCTGATGTACGAAGGCGTGACCGAGCCATTCCTGGTCGGAGCCGACACCGGAAATCAGCCGGAGTGAAAGGGGCCTCCTCCGGGGCGGGCGCCACACCAACCCCACTACGCGACGGTCGGGACCCGATCGGCCGGCGCGACAACATCCGAACCACTGTGCCGGGCCCGGAACCGCACGATGCACTTGCCGGTCTCCCAGAGCAGCAGCAGTGCGACGGCCGGGGCCATGGCCACCAGCCATAGCCCACCACTGAGCTCAGTGGTCCCGAGCACGCGCTGCAGGACGGTGAACTCGGTGACCAGGAATGCCAGCACGATCTCGCCGAGCGAAATGAGATTGATCTGCCGGCAGTCGAACGTCGAGGCGTGGAAGACCGAGTCCCGCATGCTCCGGCTCTCGTAGGTGCAGACGATGCGGAAGAACGCGAACGCGGTGACCGCCAGGGTGGCACCGATCACCGCGTTGTTCTCGTGCACCGCGCCGAACTGGATCAGCACCAGCAGGCACACTGCCATGAAACCGCCGGTCAGCAGTGACATCACGATGATCCAGATGTCCACGATGCCCTTGTCGCGGGGCCGCGGCCGGCGCTTCATCAGCCCGGGAGTTTCCAGGTCGAAGCCCAGCGCGATGCCCAGCGGCATGTCGATCAGGAAGTTGATCCACAGGATCTGACCGGGAGTGAACGGTTGTCCCGCAGCGATATTGAAGATCGTGGCGCCGAGGAAGGTGAGCACGAACGCCACCAGGGTGACCAGGATGAACCGCACGTACTTCATCAGATTGTCGTACAGCTTGCGACCCTGCTCGACCGCGAACACGATGGTCGCGAAATTGTCGTCTTCCAGGATCATCCGGCCGGCGTTCTTCGCGACCTCGGTGCCGGTGCCCATCGCGATGCCGATGTCCGCGGCCTTGATCGCCGGCGCATCGTTCACGCCGTCACCGGTCATCGCGACGACATCACCCTTCTTGCGCAGGGTCTCGACCAGCAGCGCCTTGTGTTCGGGTGCCACCCGGCCGACCACGCCGATCTTGTCGATGCGCGACAACCGCTCCGACTCGGGCAGCGCGGCAAAATCTGCGCCGAGAACGGCCTCGCCCGGAATGCCCAGCTTCTTCGCGATCGCGGCGCCGGTGATCACGTCATCACCCGTGATCATCCGCACCCGGATGTGCGCGGCCTGCGCGTTGGTGACCGCGGCGTGCGACTCCTCGCGCGGCGGGTCGATCATGCCGACCAGGCTGGTCAGCACGAGATCGCTGACGTAGCCGAGCAAGTCGCCGTCTGCCTGGAACGTCGCGGGATCGAGGTCACGGTAGGCGGCGGCCATCACCCGCAGGCCCTCGCCCTCCATCCGCTCGACCCCGGCCT
>JADGOY010000069.1 GCA_017882715.1 Nakamurella sp.
GGACGCCACGCCGGCGATGTGCCCTCGGACGCAGGGCTACTTCCGTCCCAGCTTGCCCCGACCCATGGCCAGCAGCAACATTCCCAGATCGGTGCCGGCCGGACCCAGGTCACGGAACCGCTGCAGCACCGCCATCTCGCGGCTGTAGACGATCTTCGGGCCGCCCAGTATCCGGCGTGCGGCGCCGATCGCGTGGGACACCGCGGTGCGGCGCACGATCAGCCGCACCAGCTCCGCGTCGATCTCGTCGATCTCCATCCGTAGCACGTCGATGCCGGCCTGATCGACGGGAACCGGAATCTCGGGCGCCTGGTCGGTGATGCCGTCGGCGGGTGTCGGTTCGGTCTCGTGCGGCTCGGTCCGTTGCGCGCTGCCGGCCTCGGGCAGCGGAAGCCGACCCGGTTCGTTCGGCGTCGTTGTCGCTGCCATGGCCGGCTCCGGGGCTATGCGGGTCGGTTGCTCGACCCGGGCGGTGGCCGGGACGGGCGGGTTCAGGGCGGTGGTCACTGGTCGTCCTCATTCTGCCCTAGGCCGCTCGCACCGGGCACGAAAAACGCCCCAGGCCCTTGCGGACCTCGGGGGCGTCGTCGTGGCGGGAGTTTCAGCCGCGAGCGGGCACCGGGATCCGGGACCCGTGGAGAAACTCTCGCTGTGCGTGTGCACGGCGGGAGCCTGCAAGCTGAGACATGCTGGAAGTAGATCACATCGATCCGCGATCGTGCACCCTATTGCGGCGACTACGTCCGTTCGGGTGGGGCCCGAAAACCGGAATATGGGGGCTGCCCAGGCGCGGCGCGCTCGAACACCCGCCCGGCCGCTCTGTCGGTCCCGCCGGGTAGCGTTGACCCCGTCATGACGAGCCTGTTCGAACTCCCGCCCACCGCGACGGTCCCCGCCACGCAGATCGCCGGGGCGTCGTCAGGTGCCCGCATCGGGGGGCCGCGCACATCGGACCAACAGCAGGCCACGGACGATCGAGCGCATCGCCAACGTGAGCGGATCGACGCTCTGTTGGAGGGGCTCAATCCACCCCAGCGGGCCGCCGTGGAACACCGCGGTGCACCGCTGCTGGTGGTGGCCGGAGCCGGATCGGGAAAGACCCGGGTGCTGACCCGGCGCATCGCCTACCTGCTCGCGGCCGGCGGTGCCGGGCCGGGCGAGATCCTGGCCATCACGTTCACGAACAAGGCCGCACGGGAGATGAAGGAACGGGTTGTCGACCTGGTCGGCCGGCGGGCCTTCGCGATGTGGGTATCGACTTTCCATTCCATGTGTGTGCGGATCCTGCGCGCTGAGGCCGCCCATCTGGGCAGGAAGTCCACGTTCACGATCTACGACGCGGCGGATTCACAGCGTCTTGTGCAGCTGGTGGCATCGGGTTTGAACCTGGACACCAAGCGTCACCCGGCCCGATCGCTGGCCGCGGCGATCTCGAATCTGAAGAACGAGCTGATCGATGCGGGGGCCGCGGCGGATCGCGCCGAATCGGACCAGGAGAAGATCCTCGCGCAGGTCTACGACGGATACCAGGCGCGGTTGAAAGCCGCCTCCGCCTTCGATTTCGACGATCTGATCATGCAGACCGTTGCGCTGCTACAAGCTTTTCCAGCGGTGGCAGAGCACTATCGTCGTCGTTTCCGGCATGTGCTCGTCGACGAATACCAGGACACGAATCACGCCCAGTACATGCTGGTTCGCGAGTTGGTCGGGGGATCCCACCACACCAGGGAGATCCGCACCGCGGACGGCGATCTCGTACGTGAGGCGGCATCCGACGTGGCGCCCGCGGAGCTGGTGGTGGTGGGCGACGCCGACCAGTCGATCTATGCCTTCCGTGGTGCGACGATCCGCAATATCACCGAGTTCGAGCGCGACTACCCCAATGCCCGGACAATCATGCTGGAGCAGAATTACCGCTCCACCCAGACGATCCTGTCGGCGGCGAATGCCGTCATTTCCAGAGACCGGCACCGGCGGGCCAAGAATCTGTGGACGGCGGAGGGTAACGGCACCCAGATCGTCGGCTACGTGGGTGACAACGAGCATGACGAAGCGCAATTCGTGGGCACGGAGATCGATGCGCTGGTCGACGCGGGCGAGGCGAAGTTCGGTGACGTCGCCGTGTTCTACCGGACCAACGCCGCCTCGCGCGCGCTGGAGGATGTGTTCGTCCGCACCGGCATGCCGTACCGGATCGTCGGCGGGGTCCGGTTCTACGAGCGCAAAGAGGTCAAGGATGCGCTCGCCTACCTGAGGGCCATCGCCAATCCTGATGACGAGGTCAACCTGCGTCGCATCCTGAACACGCCACGGCGGGGAATCGGCGATCGCGCCGAGGCCGCGGTGGCGGTGTTCGCCGAGCGGGAACGGATCACCTTCGGTGACGCCCTGCAGCGGATCCGCGAGATCCCTGGACTTGCAGTGCGTTCGGCCAACTCGTTGACGTCCTTCGGCGAGTTGCTCTCGGGGTTGCGCGCCGAGGTGGGCTTCGGCATGGAGCCGGCCGATCTGCTGACCGCCGTGCTCGATCGCACCGGGTACCGCGCGGAACTGGAGGCCTCGGACGACCCGCAGGACGGCTCCCGGCTCGAGAACCTCGATCAGCTGGTCAGCGTGCTGCGGGAGAACGCCGAGAACCTCTTGGCCGGAAGGGCTCTCGCGGCGACCGTCGAGCCGGGATCCGAGGCGGGCGCCCAATCCGGCGACGAGGCAATCGCGGCCGAGGCACCCGACGACGATGACGTCCCGCGGGATGCGGGCGACCTGCTCGTTGCTGTGCTGGAACAACTCTCGCTGGTCGCCGACGCCGACGCGGTACCGGATTCTGCGGACGGCGTGGTCACCCTGATGACCCTGCACACCGCGAAGGGCCTGGAATTCCCGGTGGTGTTCCTCACCGGGTGGGAGGACGGCATCTTCCCGCACATGCGCTCACTCGGCAACGACAAGGAGCTGGCCGAGGAGCGCCGGTTGGCGTACGTCGGCATCACCAGAGCCAAGCAGCGGCTGTATCTGTCGCGGGCGGTGCTGCGGTCGGCGTGGGGGCAACCCGGTGTCAACCCGGCGTCCCGGTTCATCGATGACATCCCGACCGATCTGGTCGATTGGCGTCGCACGGACGAAGACGCCAAGCGCGGTGGTTTCATCGGCGACAGTTCCTTCGAGAACGACTTCACCTACGGCGGAAGGGCTTTCGGTTCGGGCTGGAACGGCTCGCGGTCCTCCGGCTCGACGTTCGGATCTGCATCAGGCGGCCGGTCCGCTCCGGTCACCGCGAGCCGGTTCGGTGCGGACTCCTCGTTCAGGCCCGGCGGTCGCCGGGGTGCCCCGCTCGGTGCCCGGCCCACGCTGGAACTCGCGGTCGGCGATCGCGTGTCGCACGACAAGTACGGCCTCGGCTCGGTTGTCGCAGTGGACGGCGTGGGCCAGCGGGCGACCGCCACCATCGATTTCGGCACTGCCGGGAAGGTCCGGTTGATGCTCATCGGCGGCGTGCCGATGACGAAACTCTGAGCCGCTCGGTCAGGCCTGGACCAGCGCGGACGGGACCACCGTCACCGCAAAGGGTTTGGCGATGCGGCGGCCAAGATCAGAAAGAGCCGCGCCCCCGCGTGCTGGTGGGCGCTCACCGCGGCATCGTGACAGAGCGCCGTTGGATCGGCCGGAGTTGTTCCACAGGCCCAGCGCGATCGGCATCAGCGTTCGGTCGAACGGTGACCAGGTGCGCCGCGGGTCTGCCACAGCCACATCAACCCGAGCACCGGCAGGATTACCGGGACGTAGCCATACCCGCTGCCGAATCGGGACCAGACGGTGTCGTGCGGGAACGCATCGCTGTCGATGATCGAGGCGATCCCGATGGTGACGACGCCGACCATCTCCGTGCCGACCGCGGCCCAGGCCAGCGGCCGGGACCAGCGCCGATTGGTGACCAGCCCGACGGCCGCCGCGATGTAGACGACCCCGGAGAACAGCGACAGCAGATAGGCCACCGGCGCCTCGTCGAACTTCGTCGCGATCTGCACGATGCCGCGCGCCGTGGCAGCCAGCGCGAATATCGCGTACAGGGCGATGAGCAGCCGACGCGGACCGGTGGGCGGCGTGCCGTCCTCGGCGGCCTCGCCCGTTTCCCGTCCGGTATCCGACAGGTCAGCCACGACCGGCCTGCCAGAGTTGCATCAGACGCAGCGTCATCACGGCCACCACCAACGCAGTGAAGCACAACGACAACGAGCCCCACCGGGTCCGTTCGATCCTGGCGAGGTAGAAACCCAGCGGCAGCGGCAGCAGGATCCCGATCGAGTACGCGACGAATGTCACCGACTCGGTCAGATCGGCGCCGCCGATCAGCTTGACAATGGCGATCACGGTCTGCACCAGCAGCGCGACCTCCAGCCCGATCGCGCCCACCATCTGGGCGTCGGTCGTCGGACGCCGGCGGTAGGCCTGACTGCCGGTCCACCCACCCAGCAGCAGCCCCGCCGTGAGGATGCCGATGGCCAACACCTGGATCATTCCTCGATCATCGCCGATGCCCCAGGAACGCCGGACAAGGGTGAGGGGCTGTCCTGGGTGTGGATGGGCGCGGGTGCGGTGGTGGTGGGCCGGGCGAGTGGCGCACCAGTTGTGGTCTTGGCCTGCTGGGGTGACGGTGGGCGTAGCACCAGGCTCGGGCTCGCGGTCCGCGGCGGTTCGACCAGGCCCCCGTCAGGGTCCGGGTGGTGCCGAGTCATTGCTACGGTCGAAGTCGTGAGTCAAGCCGCTGGCAGCACCGATCGCCGTCACCCTCCGGCGAGGGCCTGTTGACGGCGATCCAGAAACCCACCGACGCCACGGAGCGGGCGCCGGCGCGGTTGCTCGCGGCGCTGCTGTTGCTCGCCGGCGTGCTCATCGGAGTGTCTCCGCTGGTCGGCGTCGTCGCCACCGCCGACGGTTCGCCGACCCGCGCGGTGACGATTGCCGCGTTCACCGCCGTTCTGCCCGGCGTGCTCGCCGTCGGGCTGGCCGTCACCCGCCCGTTGCTGGGTCTGGCGGCGACCGCCGGTGCGGGCCTGATCGGCGTCGCGCGGCTGTTCGCCGACCTCGCGGTGCTCACCGAAACCGACGGCGTCACCCGGCCGGAACTGTTCTACGAGACCACCGACCGGGCGCGTCCGTTCGCCACCACAGCGGGCGGCTGGTTGCTGCTGGCCGCGGACCTGCTCATGGTGGTCGTCGGCGTGCTCGCCGCCGGGCGGTTGGCACGCGCGAGTGCCGAGGAGGTCGGGCCCGACGGGAACGACCTGTTCGGGTCCACCCCCGGAGCGACGGGCAGCCCGGAAGCCTTCGGCGATCCGTCGATGGATTCCCCCGACGGTCCGGACGGCATCGTTGCTAGCGGATTTCGCGGCCCGCCGGAACGCCCAGCCGATGACGCTCTGGTCGCGCTGAGCGGGCCGCCGCAGGGACGCATCGGGCGGAACCTGCCGATGATCGGCGTCGGTTTCCTGGGCGCGATCCTGTTGATGATCGGTGCGCTGGAGACGCCGTACACCGGTGGGTACCTAGCCCTGCGGGTCCTCCCCCTGGGGTCGAGCCTGACCGGAGTGCTGGCGGCCGTGCTGCTGCCGATGCTGGCCGCCGTCAGCGTCGTCGTTGCCGCGGCACTGACCAGACCGCTCGCGCTGGCGTTGCTGTCCGGCACCGCCCTGGCCGCGGCCGTGCCGCCGCTGACGGCCCTGGTCGCGGTGCTGACCGGCGCGCCGACCAGCGTGTCCCCTTCGGTGTGGTGGGGGCTGACCGGTGCGGTGGTGCTCGCGTCGGCCGGGCTGCTGGCCCGGCGTCGGAGCTCGCAGTCCGACTGGCCCGACGACGACGGGCGCCCACCGCCACCATTGATGACCGCCGCGGCGGGCATTCTCGCCGTGCTGGCCGCGGTGTCCTCCTTCGCCGCGTCCCGCACCGCGTTACTGCAGGTCAACGGGACATCACCGGACGACGCCGCGGCTGCGCTGCTGGCGCCGGTCGGGCCCCGTTTCCTGATCGCGGCCGTGCCTGTCGCCGCGGCTGGGGTGCTGCTGCTCGTCCCGCCCAGCGCCCGGATCGGCCGTGCCGCGGCCGGCGTGGTGTGGGCCGGCACCGTGTACGCGGTGGCTCAGGCGCTCGCGTTGCGGTCGAAGGTGGTGGGTAGCGCCGACAACCCGTTGAACGCCGACCTGCCCCAGGAGTTGCGTCGCACCTGGACCGCCGGGCCCGGTCTGTGGCTGGGCGTCGTCGCGGTCGTGCTGGCTGTCGCCGCCGCGCTGCTGGCAGCCGTGACGGCACGGCGGGCCGAGCAGGCCTCGCTGCAGGTGGTGCTGGACGACTCGGTGGATCGGTCGCGCTCGATCCGGACCTGGACGGCGTCGGGTGTGACGATCCTGACCGTCATCGCGTCCGCGCTGCCGGCGTACAGCGTCGGTCTCACCCGCTCGTCGACCCTGCTGCTCGGATACGACCTGGACACCTGGGGCGTGTGGGCTGTTGCGCTCGCGGTGGTGGGTGCGGTCTGGGCGGCGTCGCTCACCCGGCGACCGGCCGTCGCGGTGACCTACCCGCTGGCCGCCGCCGCGGTCGTCGTGCAGCCGTTGATCGTCCCCGGCCCGGTTCGGGACGCGTCGGGCTTCGCATGGGGCCCCGGACTGTGGGCGGGTGGGATCCTGCTGATCGCATTGATCGCAGCCGCCCCGGTGTTCGCCGCGGCGGCGCGGCGAGTAAGCACGCTGGACGTGGCGACGTGGGCGCGCGACCTGCCAGACGCGGTGACCGCTGACGTGACGCGACAATCGAAAGGCGGATGAGATGACCGTTCCCGCACCATCCACAAGGCCGATCCGGGTCGTGGTGGCCAAGCCGGGTCTGGACGGGCACGACCGCGGCATCAAGGTGGTTGCCAGAGCACTACGGGACGCCGGCATGGAGGTCATCTACACCGGTCTGCATCAGACGCCGCAGCAGATCGTGGCGGCCGCGCTGGCCGAGGACGCCGACGCGGTCGGCCTGTCGGTGCTGTCCGGGTCGCACATGACGCAGTTCCGTAGTGTGGTCGACCTGTTGGCCGAGGCGGACGCGTCCGACATCATCGTGTTCGGCGGCGGCATCATCCCGCCCGCGGACATCACGGAGCTGGCCGAGATCGGGGTGCACGGCATCTTCACGCCGGGGGCTCCGACGACCGCGATCGTCGACTGGGTTCGCGAACAGGTGGCCCCGCGGCTCGCCGCGGAGTGAACCTCCTCACCGGGCGACAGGCCTGTCGGGTCGGGTCGCTAGGGTTGCCATGACGGTCCACGGCGCCCGGTCACGGCTGCGCCCGGCCTGATGTGAGCATTCCCAGGCTGCGCAAAGGGAGAAGACGTGGATCTGTACGAGTACCAGGCGAAGGAGCTCTTCGCCGCGCACGGAGTGCCGGCTCAGGTGGGCACCGTCGCTCGGACCGTGGAAGAAGCAATAGAAGCAGCTGAAGAGCTGGGAACCCCGGTGATGGTGAAGTCCCAGGTCAAGGTCGGCGGCCGGGGGAAGGCGGGCGGTGTCAAGTTCGCCTCCACCCTCGACGCCGTCCGCACCCATGCCGGCAACATCCTCGGGCTGGACATCAAGGGTCATGTCACCCGTCAGCTGCTGATTGCGCAGGCCAGCGACATCGCCGAGGAGTATTACGTCTCGTACCTGCTGGACCGGGCCAATCGCACCTTCCTGGCCATGGCCACCCACGAGGGCGGGATGGAGATCGAGCAGCTGGCCGCTGAACGACCTGGTGCGCTCGCCCGTATTACGGTCAACGCACTGACCGGGGTAGATGCCACCAAGGCCGCCGAGATCGCCGATGCCGGCAAGTTTCCCGCCGAAGTGCGTGACCAGGTGATCGACATCCTGCAGCACCTGTGGGAGGTGTTCGTCGAAGAGGACGCGACGCTGGTGGAGGTGAACCCGCTGGTCAAGACCCCTGAGGGGAAGGTCCTTGCGGTGGACGGGAAGGTGTCTTTGGATGACAACGCGGACTTCCGTCACCCCGACCACGCCGCGCTTGCCGATATTGCCTCCGAGAACGAACTCGAGGTCAAAGCCAAGGAGAAGGGCCTGAACTACGTCAAGCTGGACGGCCAGGTCGGGGTGATCGGCAACGGTGCCGGCCTGGTGATGTCGACGCTGGACGTCGTCGCCTACGCCGGCGAGGCGCACGGCGGGGTCTCGCCCGCGAACTTCCTGGACATCGGCGGCGGGGCCAGTGCCGAGGTGATGGCCGACGGGTTGGACATCATCCTGTCCGACCCGGACGTCAAATCGGTGTTCGTGAACGTCTTCGGCGGGATCACCTCCTGCGATGCGGTGGCCAACGGGATCGTCGCCGCGCTGGACATCCTGGGCGACAAGGAGAACAAGCCGCTGGTGGTGCGGCTCGACGGGAACAATGTCGAGGAGGGCCGGCGGATCCTGCTCGAGGCCGCGCACCCGCTGGTGACGCTGGCCGAGACCATGGACGACGGCGCCGACAAGGCTGCTCAACTCGCGAACGCAGGAGTCTGACCGATGGCCATCTTTCTGAACGAATCCTCCCGCGTGATCGTGCAGGGCATGACGGGGTCCGAGGGCAGCAAGCACACCCGTCGGATGCTCGCGTCCGGCACCAACATCGTGGGCGGCGTCAACGCCCGGAAGGCCGGAACCAAGGTCGACTACGACGGCTCGGTGCAGCCGGTGTTCGGCTCGGTCGCCGACGCGATGGCCGAGACCGGGGCGAACGTCTCGGTGCTGTTCGTGCCGCCCGCGTTCACCAAGGACGCCATCATCGAGGCGATCGACGCGGGCATCGGGCTGGCCGTGGTGATCACCGAGGGCGTTCCGGTGCACGACTCGGCAGTGGCCTGGGCGCATGCCGTGGCCACCGGGAACAACACTCGGATCATCGGCCCGAACTGCCCGGGCATCATTTCGCCGGGCAAGTCCAATGCCGGCATCATCCCGGCCAACATCAGCGGCCCCGGCCGGGTCGGTCTGGTGTCGAAGTCCGGCACGCTGACCTACCAGATGATGTACGAGCTGCGGGATCTGGGGTTCTCGACGGCGATCGGGATCGGCGGCGATCCCGTCATCGGGACCACGCACATCGATGCGCTGGAGGGTTTCCAGGCCGATGACGAGACCGAGGCGATCGTGATGATCGGGGAGATCGGTGGTGACGCGGAGGAGCGTGCGGCCGCCTATATCGCCGACCACGTCACCAAACCGGTGGTCGGTTACGTCGCCGGGTTCACCGCACCCGAGGGCAAGACCATGGGCCACGCCGGAGCGATCGTGTCCGGCTCCGCCGGAACGGCGCAGGCGAAAAAGGAAGCGCTGGAAGGGGTCGGCGTCAAGGTCGGCAAGACCCCGTCGGAGACTGCGCGGCTGCTCCGGGCCGCCCTGCGCTGATCGCACCGGCGGACAAGGGGGTTGGACTGATGAGTGGTCCACAGCGGGGTTATGGCGGCGCGCCGTCGGGTCGGCCGTGGGGTTCGGCGGCGGGTTCGCCTCAGGATCCCTTGCCCTACCAGGGCGCTTGGCCTCATCCCGGCGGCGAGCAGCAGGCCGCCGGGCCCGCAGGCGCGCGCGTCCCGCCGGGGGCTGCGATTCCATTCCGGGCGATCCGCTGGGATCTGGCCAGGATTCTTGCGGTCGCCGTCATCGGGCTGGGGATCCTGAACTTCATCTGGGGCTTCCTGCCGGAACTGTCCGTTCCTCGGGCGGCGTCGACACAGGGCAGCCTGTCGGTTTTCAGCATCGGACCTGCGTACGTACCGATCCTGTTGCTGACGGCCGGGCTTCTGGCGATGACCGCGTTCCTGCCCGGCGAGGAGCGGTCCCGGTTTGCCGTGGCTGCGGTGTCGGCCGGAGGCGCGATCGGCGCGATCGTCTCGCTCGGCACGCAGGATGCGGTGTCCGGGTTCGGCCAGGTCAACAAGGGTATGGGCGCGATCCTGCTGGTCATCTTCGGGCTCGTCCAGGCCGTGGTGGCGCTCACCGCGTTCGTCATCGGGTCCGGCTTCGTCGCGACCCCACGGAGCGTCGGCGACGTCGCTGGCTACGGCGGGACGTCCGCTGCTGTCACCCAGGCCGGTTCGGGACAGTTCATTCCGGCGCCAGGTCAGCCGTATCCGGGCGGCGGGTCGCCACCGTCGGTAGCCGGTCCGTGGCCGGGTGGCGTGACCGGCCGGCCCTATGGCGACGGCGGTGAGCAATGGGGTCGAGCGGGTGTGACGGCCGATCAAGGGGAGCCAGCGCGCTCTTCGGTCGCGCCGTCGGCCGACGCCCGGTCCGCCGACACCGACCCGCAGGGGCTGCCGGTGATCGATCCGACCGGTTTCGGTCCGGTCCCGATTGACCCAACCGCACCGTCGACGGCGGGCGGCGAACCCGCGGTCGACCGGTCCGGAGCCGATTCGCGTCGAGCGGAGCGAGGCGGGCACCCGCCCCCGGACGCGCCGACCGGGCCGGAAGCGAGTCGTAACGACTGACACATCACGGCTGGAGCCGGTCGGGGGATCAGGCCCGATCGGGGGTGCCGACGGCGAGCCTCGGCCAGGAACGGTCCTGCCCCTGTGACAGTGGCGGGGTGATTCACCAGTTGGCCACGGAACGGCTTGCCCCACTCGGGAACCGAGCGTCGCCACAGCATCCGAACGGTTTGGTCGCCGCGGCCGCCGCGGTGCGCGGTGCCGCGGTCGCGATCTCCGGGTTGATCTTCACCGCGGGCCTGGCGCTGGTGGTCTGGACGATCACGCCCGCAGCAGGAGCCGACGCCGGTGCCGCCATGCGCGCAGGGGTGGCCGGCTTCGCGTTGGCGAACCTGATGCCGATCACGGTTGGCGGGACGTCGCTGACCCTGCCGCCGCTGCTGTTGACCGGCCTGATCATCGCGCTGCTCACCTCGGTGGCCAGGCACGGCCGCTACCTGCCGCACGGCCGTGCTCAGGAAGCGCTGGCGGTCCTGGTCAGCGCTGGGACCTACGGACTCATCGTCGCCGCCGCCACCCGCGGCTTCGGGCCACCGGAGGCCGTCCCGGCAGTATCGGTCTGGACGGCGACCGGAGTGGCCCTGTGCGCGGTTGCCGTGGGCACGCTCGGGCGTGGTTCGGCCTGGCGCTCCTGGTGGCGTGCGGCGCTCCCGGCGTGGGCGCACACGGGCGCCCGAGGCGGCGCGGTTGGCCTTGGCGTGCTCATCGCAGGGGGCGGGCTTGCGCTGGCCGGTGCGCTGATCGTGCACTTCGGATCGGCCGTCTCGGTGGCTGCTCTTGCGGCGCCACACTGGACCGATGGTCTCGGCCTTGCCCTGTTGGGCATCGTCTACGTTCCCAACGCTGTCATCGGAGGCGCCGGGTACGTCACCGGTGTCGGGTTCGAGGTCGGCCCGGGGACGTACTCACCGTTCGCTTCGTCCACGGTTGAGCTACCGGCCGTGCCGTTGCTCGCGGCGACTCCCGACCACTCGGGCACCTCGTCGGTGGGTGTCGCGTTGTTGCTGGTTCCGCTGGTCGCGGGTGGTCTCATCGGCTGGCGAGTCGTCCGCGCGCTGGGCACGCGTGAGGAACGGGTGTTCGCGGCCGGTGTCGCATCCGCTGCCGTTGGTGTCGGACTCGGAGCGTTGGCCTGGATCGCCTCCGGCGGCGTCGGGGCCGGTCGGTGGGCACACCTGGGATCGCCGCCGCTGCTGACCGCCGCGGCCACGTTTGTCGAGGTCGGCGTGGCCGCGGTGGCCGTCGCCGCGCTCACCGAGGCGCGCTCGGTGCCCTGGCGAGCCGCGATGGTCGGGATGGACGACGGCGAAGACGCTGAGGTCCTGGACGACGTCGTCGATACTGCGCGCGAGGGGGACGAGCTTTCGGACGAAGAGGCCGATCCGGATCTGGATGAAGCCGATAAGGGCGTCACCGAGGCGGACGACCTCGCCGGGGCTGACGAGGACGTCACCGAAGCAGACGAGGCATCCGACGACGCGCAGTCGCCCGCTCCCGAACCCGACCACGAGACAAGACCCTGACGGCACCAGCGTCCGGATTGCCCGAACGGCGACGGACCACATCCAGCTCGCCCGCGAACACGGCGGGATGGTCGGCATTGCCGAGCGCGGTGCTGGCCGACGGCGCGCCGATCTCGTCGAAATCCGAGTAGTGCTGGCTCCAGAAATCGGTTCCCCGCGCTCGGTTGACGCCTCGACAGTGCCACATCTGGTGCGCAGCCACGTCCGGAAATGCGCCTCGCTGACCGCTCACGGATCACCGGCGAACTCGGGCACCAGGTCTGCGGCTGCCGATTTCCAGCCAGGTGCCCCTCGCATCGACCGGCCGGATCTCCGGATGGGCACGCACCAGCCACGCCGGCGGGGACGCTGTGGCGGTGGCCAGGTCGACCGCGATCCCGTTGCGGTGCAACAGATCCAGGATTCGGTGCAACCACACGTCGTCCCAGACGCCTGGCGCTGGCTGCAATCTGGCCCAGGCGAACACCGCGACCGTCACCACCGTGACGCGCGTCAGGCATCTCGGCCGGCCGGGAGCGGTGGTGGTCATCGGGCCTGCCCTTCGGCGCCAAGGTGGGTGGCTCGAGCGGGATCGGTCGAGCCGCAGGAGGATGTGGTAGCACCGGGCGGTCGGGTCTGCCCGCTCAGCGTGCGGACGGCCAACTATCCTGGACCCGGCACGACCGCCGCCGACGAGAGAGAGCCGTGACCTTCCCGCCTACGCAGAACGTCCCGGCGCGCAACGTGGTCGTCCTCGCCTCCGGGTCCGGTACCCTGCTGCAGGCGTTGCTCGACGACCCGGATCCCAAGCCGTACCGGATCGTCGCGGTGGGCTCCGATCGGGCGTCGTGTACCGCGCTGGATCGCGCCGCCGCATTGGGCATCCCCACGTTCTGCCGCCGGATTTCCGACCATCCCGACCGCGACGCGTGGAATCATGCGCTGGCCGAGGCGTGCGAGCGGTACGGAGCCGACCTGGTCGTGCTGGCCGGGTTCATGAAACTTCTCGGGCCGGACTTCCTGGCCGTGTTCGACGACCGGGTGATCAATGCGCACCCGTCACTGCTGCCGGCGTTCCCCGGCATGCACGCCCCCGCCGACGCCCTGGCGCACGGCGTCAAGATCACCGGCTGTACGGCGTTCATGGTCGACGGCGGGGTGGATGCCGGACCGATCGTCGCCCAGCGGGCGGTCCCCGTGCTCGACGATGACGACGTCAGCACCCTGCACGAACGGATCAAGGTCGCCGAGCGGGCGCTGCTGGTCGAGGTCGTCACCTCGATGACGGCCAGGCCCTACCGCGTCGAAGGACGGAAAGTGAGGCTCGGATGAGCGCGAACGAGATCCCTGCGCCGGGCGACGGCCGGCGGCCCATCCGGCGTGCGTTGCTGTCGGTCTCGGACAAGACCGGGCTGGTCGAGTTGGCCAACGCGCTGACCGACTCCGGCGTCGCCCTGGTGTCGACCGGTGGCTCCGCGCGGTCGATCGCCGAGGCCGGATTGCCCGTGACGCCCGTGGAACAGGTCACCGGCTTTCCGGAGTGCCTGGGCGGGCGGGTCAAGACCCTGCATCCGGCGATCCACGGCGGCCTGCTGGCCGATACCCGGCTGCCCGATCATCTGCGGCAGATCGAGGAGTTGGGCATCGCGCTGTTCGACCTGGTGGTGGTGAACCTGTACCCGTTCCGGCGGACCCTTGCGGCTGGCGCCGGGTTCGACGAGTGCGTGGAGCAGATCGACATCGGCGGACCGGCCATGGTGCGGGCGTCGGCGAAGAACCACCCGTCGGTGGCGGTGGTGGTGGACCCGGCGGCGTACCCGCAGATCGTCGCGGCGATCGCGGCCGGCGGCTTCACCCTGGCCGAGCGAACCGCGCTGGCCGCGAAGGCGTTCGCGCACACCGCGTCGTACGACGTGGCGGTCGCGTCCTGGCTGAACGGGGTGACCTGCCCGGACGACGGCTGGCCGAAGTGGACCGGCGCGACGTGGGAGAAGTCGCACCCGCTGCGGTACGGCGAGAACCCGCACCAGCAGGCGGCGCTGTACCGTCACTGGCGACCCGGGCTGGCGACCGCGGAACAGTTGCACGGCAAGGAGATGAGCTACAACAACTACGCCGATGTGGATGCGGCGTGGCGGGCGGCCGGCGATTTCGCCGATCCCGCGGTCGCAATCATCAAGCACGCCAATCCCTGCGGCATCGCGGTGGTGACGCGTGGCCAGGGCATCACGGACGAGGACGCCATCGCCCTGGCGCACCGCCGGGCGCATGCCTGCGATCCGGTGTCGGCCTACGGCGGGGTCATCGCGGTCAATCGGCCGGTGACCGTAGCCCTGGCCGAGCAGGTCGCCGGGGTGTTCACCGAAGTGCTGCTGGCGCCGGCGTTCTCCGGCGATGCCCTGGCCATCCTGACCAAGAAGAAGAACATCCGGCTGCTGGTGATGCCGGCTGGATCGGCGCCCGATCCGGTGGAGTTCCGGGGGATCTCCGGCGGCATCCTCGCGCAACGGCGGGACGAGATCGACGCCCCCGGCGACGACCCCTCGACATGGACCCTGGCGGCCGGTCACGCGATCGACCCGGACACCCTGGCCGACCTCGACTTCGCCTGGCGCGCTTGCCGTTCGGTGAAGTCGAATGCCATCCTGCTGGCCCGCCACGGAGCCAGCGTCGGGATCGGCATGGGCCAGGTCAACCGGGTCGATGCGGCCCGGCTCGCCGTCGAACGGGCGGGGGACCGCGCCGAGGGGTCCGTCGCCGCCTCGGACGCCTTCTTCCCGTTCCCGGACGGAGCGGAGATCCTCATCGCCGCCGGTGTGCGGGCGATCGTGCAGCCCGGTGGCTCGGTGCGCGATGCCGAGGTGATCGCAGCCGCAGAACGGGCCGGGGTGAGCATGTACCTGACCGGGACCCGGCATTTCTTCCACTGAGCCAGGCTTGCTCAGGCGGATATGCCAGCGGACGGGGTCACCGGCGATCGGTGGTGACGCTCGCCTTTCCATTGCGGCTCGCGCCGGCAGCGCCGTTGCCGGTCGCGCCGTTCCCAGCTGCCGCACCGAACCGCTGAGGAACCCTCAGCTGGGTGGGCGGAATGTTCAGCAGCTCGACCGCTCGCCGACCGGCCGCATATCCCAGACTCCGGTAGGCCTCGAACTGCTCGTCGGTGAAGATCTGCTGACTGGTCGGGTGATTGGGGAACCGTCCGTCTCGAGCCTTGAATGCCTGCAGATCCCAGCTCGCCCCGGGGACGAGCGTTGCCTTGGCGAAGACGAGGCGTCCTTCTGGCCCGTCGGGGTAACGGATCACGCCGCGGACGGCCAGATCCTCCGCCGGGGTATCGGGATCGGTCCGCAAGGTCGGGCGAGGATCCAGATCGATGTCGGCGCCGAGCTCACTGCGCGCCAGGGCCATGGCCCTACCGAGATCCTGGCCGGCGCCGGTCTGATCGGAACCGGCATCAAAGCAGATCACGTCGGTGCAGCGCCGACGCAGCAGCTCCACCAAGCCCAGGTTCTCCCAGTGGCCACCGTCGGTCAGGTAGACAAAGCGGTCATCGCAGGTGAGCGCGCCGAGAGCTTCGCGCAGGACGTAGAGCGCACCCGGCTCGTACCACCCGTCGCGGATCGCCGCTTTCATCCTTCCGGTCCTGGTTTGCGGCGTGGGCGTGGACGAATCCCAGCTGGGGTGCGTCGGGTTGCGCACCCAAATGCCCAGCCGAACGTTGGTCAGCGCCATCAGGAACCGCAGCGGAGGGTAGGTGAATCGCCCCATCAACGGCGACAGGGCGGCACCGGACACCGCCATGATCGACGGCAGGGTCAATTCCGTGCCTTTCGGCCGGTCACCCGTCTCGAAACGGCGGGTGTTCTGATATCCGAACCGCGGACCACCGCTGCAATCGTGCTCGAACGTGAAGGACTCGGCGAATCTCCCGACCGGAACATCCCTGGTGGTGACGTTGACCGCGCAGCACACGACGAGCTTCGGAAGCCGCACACCCGGCTGTGCGGCGATCCGTTCGCCGATGTCGGAGAAGTACAACTGCTGCTTGTAATTCAGCGGGGCGGCCGCAACCCGGCCGTCCGAGCCCCGGGAACGCTTCAGGGCGAAGGCGCTGCTCAACCGCTCGCGATAGAACAGGTGCATCGAATACCGACGGTTGTGCACCTTGATTGCCATCAGCAGAACGACCAGCAGCGCTGCGGCGAGGCCGACGACATCGGTCCAAGAGCGGACCCCGCGGCGGGCGGAGTACTCGATCGATGACAACAGCGGCACCAGCAGCAATCCGGCGCCGGCCGCCGCCGACAGCACCAGCATGACGCGGCGAGCGCGAAAGCGACGGCTCAGGGCCAGCGCCGAACAGGCCAGGACCATCACCAGGAAGAGCCAGACCATCGCGATCTCGATGCGATCGCGGGCGTTCTCGAAGTCGACCTCGTTCTCGCGGAAGATCCACGTCAGCATGAGTCGCGACAGCCAGCCGTAGAGCTGGGCCAGCGCCGGCAGGATCAGGACCAGGGCGACCACCCACGCCGCGGTCACCAACCGGCCCGCGATTGGCTCCGAGTTCGTCTCGCCGTAATTGCAAACGCCGCGGTGGCTGTCCCGAAAGCGTCTGATCGCGACCATCGCAACGGCGGCCAGCAGGCAACCGAAGATGGCCGCGAGCAGGGCCCGGATGATCCACGACGTCGGCAGTGCCAATCCATTCAGTCCCAGGTCGGCCAGCGCCACGCCCTGCCAGAACATCAGCCAACCCAACACCCGGCCCAGGATGAAAGCGCACAGCAGGAACGGGAGGTAGTTGATGACGAAGCCGTAGAAGACGCTCAAACCCAACCAGATGCGTCCGGTGTAGCCCGGCGCCATGTAGTTCGTCGACTTGCGCAGATACCGCTCCTCGGGCGAGCCATGAGACCACAGCGGTTTGCCGTTTTCGTCCTCCGGTTGGGTGAAGGCCTGTGAGATCGTCAGCGCGCTTGCGACGTAGTTTCCTCCGGACACGGCGGCGACATAGTCGGCCGAGGACAGCACCTGCGCTTCCTGCAGCGATTGCAGGGCGCCCAGATTGAAGGCGGCGGAGCGGATCCCGCCACCGGACAGGGATATCCCGATCCGCCGGCCGGTCGCCGGCGCTGCGATGTATTCCGAGTCGTTGCTGGCGGACGAACCGCCGCTGCGCGCACCGAGCGCCACCTCAACCCCGCCTCAGGCAGTCGGCGTAGCCGAGGCGGAGCCGGTAATCCCCGTCTCCCGGATCAGTTCCGTACGGGTAGGTGGGGCGCTCGCCGCCTTTGCGTGGCCGTCCGAGCGACCGCTCGAACAGATAGCGGGTGAACAATGGATGGAAACAGAGTTCGTCCTGATCCTCCTCGGCGTTGATCACCGAGTCGAAAGTGTACTGGAAATGCGCTTTGTTGTACCGGAATGTTTGATCGACCTTGACGCCGAGAACACCCAGAGTGAAAAGCATCTCGAGGAAATCGTCGAAGTCGCCGCCGGTGACTCGCTTGACACCTTCACGATTGAACACGGTGCGGAGTTCTCTCGCCGGGAAGCACACCCCGAGGCGGTTGGCGATGCGCTTGAGCGCGGCCGGGGCGAAAGGATACGACGCTCGGTGAGCGGCAAAGATGCCCTCCACGATCATCCGTTCCCCGGTCCGGGTGCCGACCCGGATCGCATCTTCGGTGACCGCCCACGGCGTCGATGACGGCACCGGGGCGGTGAACACGCTGTTCAGGATCTCGATGAGATGACGCGGTAGCAGTTGCGTGTGGCGCAGCAGGTAGGCCACCGGGTCTTCCTCGATTCCCAACCCGCTACGGACCATCCGCGGCAATGCCGCGCGCAGCAGTCCCATCTCGGATTCCTCGTCGCCGGAATTCCTCGGCTTCAGATCCCGGAATTCCTCCGGGTGATTGGTCTGCATGAACAGCCGGTAGCGGGTACCAACGAGGTTCAGCAACTCCCGCGCGGTCCAGTAGATGGTGAGGTAGTTCCCGCCGAAGTCTTTCTCGGGGTTGGCGGAGACCCGGTGGATCTGTTCCCACAACTCCGACGGCAGGCACAGCTGAAGGCCGAAGGGTCGCTCGTGATCCTGCTTGTTGATGACGAGGCCGACGGCGTGGAACAATCCGGCCAGCACCTCTTCGAGCTCGAAGACCCGGGCGTGCAGGTCCTCCAGATTGTCCATCACGATCGTCAACTCACGCGCGCGCCGAGTCAGCACCGAGGCAAGCGCAGGGCGAACTCGCGCGAATGTGACCCCGCCGCGAGTCAGCCCCTCGATGAGCTCCCGCAGCCCGTGCACACCAGGATCATCGGTCCGCCGTTGCAGCTCCGCGAGGAACCGTTCCACGACGGTCGTGGGGTCGCTGAGCCAATCAGTAGTTGCGGCCAGGTAGTCCCAGAGAATCTGCAGTTCCCCGCCCGGATCGTCCGGGGTGGCGGATTTGCAGGCGTGGAACACTGCAACATGGTCGAGCACGGCCTGCCAGATTTCGGCCACCTGGGGGACGAACAGCGGACTTCGCGCATCGCGGTAATGGTTGAGCACGGCCACCATCTCGGCGTAGACAGCGGCGGTTCGTAGCACCTCCTGGGGTCCTTCGTCGCGACCGGACGGCCCGCGAAGGAACGCGGTCTTGCCTGCCCCCTTGCGTCCGACGATGTAGGCCGGGCGTGACGACCTCGACGTCTGGGCGTAGATGAGATTCCTGTGGTCGAAAAGCTGCTCCGTGCCGGCGAGCCCGAGGTCCACCAAGCTCTCGGCATCTCGTGGCCCGAAGGGTTCCCGCGCCGTGAGGACCTTGGCCAGGTTCGCTGTTGCGTGAGTTTCATCGGCTCCGACGACGGCTGGTGTCACCGCTCCTCCACCCAATTGGTCAGCTGAACCGAGGCATGCGTGCCCCGGGGCTAATGTCTGGACGGATACCCCTCGCCGCACGGTGATACAGACTCGTTCGATCTTTCCCGGCGGCCGAGCTCGCAAGCACTGACGGAAGACAACGAATCAAACTATTGTCGAATCGCCGGATTCCGTTGAAGATCAGCGCTTTCGACCGAACTTCATGGCAGCGAATTCATCACCGGTGTGCCCGGCGCTGATCGGCCCTCCCGAACAGATGGATCCGTCGATGCACAGACGCGGACCCGTGGCTCCGAAACGTCATCATCTCAACCGGTCTCGCATCTCGGCTGTCCGGCTGGCACTCTCACGTCTTCGCCTGTGCGGTCGCCGACAAGAGCAGTGGGA
>JADGOY010000217.1 GCA_017882715.1 Nakamurella sp.
AACCCGGACGAGGTGATCACCCCCGACGCGATCCAACCCCCCACCGCCATCGAGGTTTTGACCGCGGTCATCGGCCGGGACGGCGCCGCCCGGTCCGCGACCACCGAGATCCGCGACGCCCACCACCCCGGACTGCGGCTCGCGCACGCCGCCGCCGCCTACGTGCACGCCCTCACGGTCGGCGCCGTCACCGTCCTGGGTAAGGACCGGGTGAATGCCATCACTAATGGCGCCGAACAGGCGGTGCCCGGTGTCACCGAAGCGCCGGCGTGGGACACCCTGCTCGGGCACCTCGCCGTCCTCGCCCTCGACGGACACGACCCCATTGCCCTGCTCTCTGACGCGGCGGCCGGGCGGGAACTGGACACCGCGAATGATGTCGCCGCGGTGTTGGACTACCGGTTGGACCCGACCGGGAACCACTCGCAACGGCCAGGTCCGCTGCCCTGGCTCCCGGCGATTCCCGCCGCGCTGGCGGAGACACCAGTGTGGAACGGCTATCTGGCTGCCCGCGGTGCGTTGATCACCGACCTGGTCGCCGAGCTCACCGCGCAGGTCCGTGGCTGGACCCGGTTAGACGCCCCCCGGTGGGCGGTCCCGTATCTGCCGGACCGGGACCTGCTGGTGGACCTCGCGGTGTGGCGGGCGGTCAACGCGGTCGCCGTCGACGATCTGCGCCCGGCCGGTGACCGGCCCCGCCGGATCGCGCTGCGGCACCGGCACCGCGACCTGGTCGCGCGGTGTCTCGCGGTCGCCGGGGGCCGCGACGACGGCGCCGACCGGTGGGCGCACGTCCTGACCGAGCACGGCGCCGACATCGACGCCCTCGTGGCTGACGAGTTCTGGCCTGTTCTTGTCGGCCGGCTGAATATCGCGGAGTCCGCGGGCCTGCCCGTCCGCGGCCTGCTCGCCGCCGCTGCGCAGGCGGGTCCGTTGCCGGTGGAGCAGACCGCCGCAGCGTTGTGGTGGCGGCTCGCCCCGCACCTGGGATCCGTGGGCCTCGCCGACGATGCGGCAGGCGGTTCTGGGCCTCGGTTGCGGCCCATATGGACCGGGGTGCTCGCCGATGCGCTGGGGCCGCGGGTGGCGGAGCGGATCGTCACGGACCGGCTCTGGCCGACACTCGTGGCCCGGGTGGATGCCGCGGCTCGCGCCGGCCACCACCCGCAGCAGTTGGTGTCCGACGCCGCCGGGATGCTCGCCGCCACCCTGGACACGGTGCCCGAACACGACTGGGCCACCGTGCTGCTCTGGCACCTCGCCCTGCTCACCGACCCCGCACCCGTCGACGAGGAAACCGCGCACCCGGACCCGGCCGACGCCGACCAGTACCCGCCGGCCGACCTCCACAATGCGGCCGGCACCCAGCCGCGGACGCCGACCGCCCAACCTTCGGACGACGAGAACCTTTATGCCGACGAGGATCTCGACGTACCACCCGACGCCGAAGAGTGGCTCCCGCCCGACCCTGTCGACGCCGACCAAGCCGCGGGTGACGAAGCGGAACCCGGTGTCGACGACGGCAGGGTGCTGGCCGCACTGGCGGCGGCGGCCGCGTTCTACGCCACAGCGGCGCCGCGGTCCTGGGTGCCCGCGTACCTCACCGGCCGCGGCCTGCTGGCGACCGCCGCCGGGTACGCGCCCCCGAGGTGGACCGCCCTGGTCGACCATCTCCGCGCGGCCGGGCACACGGACCAGGAAATCCTGGCTGCGGGTCTGGCGCGGCATTCCAGTCGGGGAGGGCTGATCGACTTCTTCCACAACCGGGCGGTGCTGCCCATCACCCGACCGCAGGACGGGGCCGTGGTCGCGTTCATCGGCCGCACACACCCCGCCGACACCAACGACCGCGCCCCGAAATACCTGAACAGCCCGACCACCTTGGTGTTCCGCAAGTCCGACCTGCCGTTCGGTCTCACCCCGGGGCAGGTCGCCGCACTCCGGGCCGGTGCCGATCTTGTGCTGGTGGAAGGGCCGATGGACGCCCTCGCCGTGAACCTCGCGCGCCCCGACCTGGTCGCCGTCGCGCCGCTCGGGACCGCGCTCACGGCAGGGCACCTGGCCACCCTGAACGAGATCGCACCGCTGGCCGACCGGCGTGTCCTGCTCGTCTTGGACGGCGACGCCGCCGGGCGAGCAGCGTCCGTCAGGGCTTGGCGCACCCTGGCCGACGCGGGCGTCACCGACGCCGACACGATCGATTTGGACGACGGCAAGGACCCGGCGGAATTACTTGCCGCCCGCGGTCCGGAGGCTCTCGCCGCCGCGCTCGAGCGGCGGCATCCACTCGCCGACCTCGTCGTCGACGAGATCACCCTGCGGTGGACCGCCGGCAACGACTTCGTCGAACACCGGCTCAACGCCCTCCGCGAAGCCGCCGCACTCATCGGCGCCATGCCCCCAGCCCAGCAGACCCGGCAGGCCAGTCGCCTCGCCGACCGGCTCCACCTGGACTACCTCACCGTCATCGACGCCATCCTCGACCACATCCCACCCGACCACGACGCCGTCGCCCCCGACCCGGCGGACCCCCTCGGCATGCCGACACGACCCAACTTGTCGACCGACCTTCCTGCCGATCGTGGCCGGGATCGGTCAGAGCTGGCCGACCGGTGGCGACAGGAACAGGACCGGCAGGCCCGGATCAGCACCGTCGCAGCACTTCTCGTCGACGTCTGGGCCGGTCGACCCGACCTCGCCCACCGCGTGGGGAACGCCTCCGCGATCGGCGACATCGCCGATGAGGTCGAACGCCTCGAGCGGCAAGGACTCGATGTCCGCCAGGTCCTGACCGACCTGCCGACGGCCGACCTGGACCTCGTCGACGACCCCGCCGCCTACACCACTGACCTCCTCATCGACCACGCCAATACCGGCACCATCGCCGTCGACGACGCAGAGCTGAGCCGGGTCGCCGGCATCATCAGCCGAAACTGGCACGACGCAGCAGATCTGGCCCAACACGTCATCGAAGACTCTCGGTTCCCCTCCACCGTTCGGGCGATCATCGAGGCCGAGCACAACGGCCTGGACATCGCGGAGCTGCTCGCGCAGGTTCCGCGGGAAACCCTCGCAGCGGTGGGAGAGAAGGCGCGATTCGCGGCTCACTCCGTTCGTGTCGCCGCGTCGGTTCGCGCCCAGCCCGGCCGGGGTTGGGACCCGTACCCTGCGGACGACCCGGCCTGGCACCTCGACGGTGCGGCCGACGTCCTCCGGGAAGCGTGGCGCGAACACCCCAGTGCGGCCGAGAAAGTCGTCACCGGGCCAGGATTCGACTTCCTGGCCGATCGGATGGCCCAGGCCCAGCAGGCCGGGCTGGACGCCGGGGCCCTGCTCGAAACGATCGACCCGGACAAGATCGCGGCAGCCGAGGTGCCCTCACCCGCCGGCATCACCGCCGCAGCGCTCACCCGTGCCGCCGCGGAAGCCCAGATCCCGGCGTGGACCGACCGCGAATACGGCCACCTCACCGACGAAACCCTCGCCGACGAACTCACCCGGGCCCGCCGACGACTCGACACCGCGGTCGCCGGGCAGGCCGCCGCCGCCGAAGAGGCCAGAATGCTCGCCGAGGCAGCCGCCGGCGGCCGGGGACCAGCCGTCACCAGCCTCGAACAAGAAGTGGCGGAACTGCTCCGCACCGCCGAAGAAGTCGCCCGGCACAGCGCCCTTGAGGCCGACTGGCGAACCGCCGCCACCACCGCACAGGGCGCGGCCGCCGCCGCATCGCTCGCCGAACGTGACCGCGATCAACTCGGCACCCGCGACCGCCGACGCCGCGCGGTACTCGACGCCCGCATCACCGAACTGCGCCAGCAAGAAGCGGAGGCGCTCGACGCTGCGGCCACCGCCGCGCACCTCGCGAAGGCGTTGACGCGTGTCCCGCATGATCAGGCCGAACGGGCGCGGCTTGCCGAACGCACCGCCACCGCAGACGCCCAGCACATCCAGATGCGAGAAGCAGCCGTAGTCAAGGACATCGAATCTGCGCGGAGAGTCGCCCTGCAGGCCGCTGCAAACCCAGACCGGAGCCTCGTCGACCGACTGGACGCCGAGATTCAGACCCGCGCCGGATTCAGCCCGCAACGCCGACAGCAAGAACAGCTCGCACGCGATACGGAGGCTGCGGCCGCCACGGCTCCGAATGCAAGGATCGGGTTCCCGCAGTCAGAATTCCACGCGCCGCTGATCGAGCAACCCCAACTCGACCCGTCACCGCCTCCAGCATCCGTTCAGCAGAGCCTCTGACCCGATAACCCGGGGGCGGCGGCGCCAACACGCCGAGGCCGTTCGAAATCACGAGCTTGTCCGAAACCACACCTTCAACCAAGTCCGAAATTGCGTTCTCGACCCGGCTTCGGCCTTCCAAGTGACAGTTCCCCAGATTGGATGCTCATGTAGTAGTCGATCATGTGGTGGTCGTTCTCGAGTCATGGCCACGTAGAGGTCCTCGGAGCGCGCTGCCCCCGGTGGCAGTTGGCGCCCGATAGCGGTTCACTTGTCCAATTCGCGGTAGCTCAACGAGGAGGCCCATGTGTTCGCTCAGATCATCCGTGGCAAGGTGTCCGACCCAACGGCGGTTCGGCCCGTCGTCGATCGATGGATGGCAGAGCTGGGCCCAACGGCGAAGGGCTGGCTTGGCTCAACCAGCGGCATCACGGACGGCAACGAGGTGTTCGTGCTGGTCCGCTTCGAGTCAGAGGAAGCCGCCCAGGCCAACAGCGACAGGACTGAGCAGGGCGTGTGGTGGGCCGACATGGAGACGCTGTTCGACGGCCAGCCGACCTTCCAGGACAGCAACGACGTACAAGTCGATACATCTGGCGATCCGGACGCCGCTGGGTTCGTTCAGGTCATGACCGGTCAAGTGACGGACCCTGACCGAGCAAAGCAGCTGATGGCAGAACAGCCTGACATGCGGACCCTCCGTCCGGACATCCTCGGGAGCGTTTCCGTCGGCCACGAAGACGGCAAATGGACCATGGTCATCTACTTCACCTCCGAGGCCGAAGCCCGCGAGGGCGAAGCCAAGGAGATGCCTCCGGAGGCACTCAAGGCGATGGAGGAGATGCAGGCACTATCGGTCGGGCAGCCCGAATTCCTTGACCTCAAGTCGCCGTGGCTGGACTCACCCAAGTAGATCTTGCGGACCGTTTGGCGCCGATACCCCAAGGGCGCCAAGCAGGTGGTGTTGATCGCTGCGCGACCCCGACTTGTCGCCTCGCTCCGATGTCGATGGCGTCCCGGAAACTCAACCGCTGCACTCCGTATCGGTTGTGGGATCGACGGGCAGGTTGGTGAAGATGATCTCCCGGCCGGGCACGGACTTCTTCCGTGTCCCGGTCATCGGTGGACTGAGTGCGCCCGCCGATGGGTCCGGCGTGGCCGCCAAGGATGCCGGAGAAGGTAGTTCTGTTCAGGAACAGGCACTTCAGTGCGACCTGACGGATCGACCGTGGCCGCGCCTGTCGCCAGTAGTCCCACTGCTCGACAGTGACGTCCAGACCGCGCATCTCCTTGATCAGTCCGTCGGCATCCCTGGTCGCCGACCGCCAAAACGCGGCCACCAGCGGATCGAGGTCCGCCAGCAAGACGCGCTGCACGGCGTCGAGTTCGAGCAGTCCCAGGGAGACGCCCGCACCACCACAGAAAGGCTCGACAAATAGCTCCGGTTTGGGGCTATTGACGTCGATGAGCTGTCGGATTGCCGGGATGATCTTCCGTTTCGAGCCCGGGTACCGCAGCGGCGAAAGCGACGCCAACCTCAACGGGAGCCTTTCACCTGTCAGGAGGGAGCAACCTGCCGCAACTGGCAGCGAGCTCGGCGAAGTGGTGGGCGCAGCGGACGTCGCTCCTCGCAGCGGACAGAGACAGCTTTGATCGGACCTCTCGGCTGGGTTCCCAGTCACTGGGTTCGACTTGCAAATTCAGTGGAAGCCGAAATTCACGGCGCCGAGACGATCGATGTCTGCGAGGTGGTGGTCGACCTTGTCGGGGTCGGTCGGCCATTGGGAGATGGGCTGGTCGGCGTCGCGTCGCCACGTGGTCGGGTGGTGGCCTTTTCGGCATTCGACGGGGGATCGGCCGAGGGTCTGCGGGAGTCGGGCGCGGAAGCCGGGGAGGTAGCGGAGGTAGAACTCGCCGGCGCGTTCGG
>JADGOY010000218.1 GCA_017882715.1 Nakamurella sp.
GTTCCTGGGTGAGCGGTACCGGCGCATCGCCCACCGCCGCGGCAAGAAGAAGGCGATCGTCGCGGTCGGCCGGTCCATCCTGATGATCGTGTGGCATCTGCTGTCCGACGACGACGCCAGGTTCGTCGACCTCGGATCCGACTACTACGAATCCCGCGTCAACCTCAACCGCAAGACCCGCAACCACGTCCGCGAACGACAAGCCCTCGGCTACAAAGTCACCCTCGAACCCGCAGCCTGAACCAACCCCACACACACCGAATCGACCGAACTACAGGCTCGGCCGCCGTTCGAACACGTGTGGTCACCTTCATTGTCGGATCAGGTTGCGAGCCGGTTGATCACCGATTCGACACATGGTGCACACTGCGCCGGTGACGAGTATGGGCGTCTCGCCCGCTGGAGCGCGTGCGCCGCTCACCGAGGCCGTCGAAGTCGGCTTCGTGCCAGACAACGAGGAGCACCGGCTGCCGCTGACCGAGGTCTGGTCCATGCCGTTCGAGCGCTGCACCCCGCGCGCGGCTTCCCGTCCTACAAAGCGCAGCGCCACTTCTCGGGCCGGTGGTGGTCCGCCACGACCGGACGGCACGTCGTTCGAGTCCTGGCTGGAGCGCGACCGGCTGATGCTGCTGGACTTCGACCCCGACACGGTGGGAATTGCCTCCCAGCCGTCCTGGCTGCTGTGGACCGGCGATAACGGAAGGTCCCGCTCGCACGCCCCCGACTACTTCGCCCGGCTCGCCGACGGCCGAGCCCTGGTGCTGGACTGCCGCCCGGCATCCCCGATCAAACCCCGTGACGCCGCAGCGTTCGATCTGACCCGCCGGTGCTGCGACGCCCTGGGGTGCTGCGACGCCCTGGGCTGGAACTACGAGGTCGCCGACGCCGCCGAAGACGTGCTGGTGGCAAACGTGCGGTGGCTGGCCGGCCACCGCCATCCGCGCCACTACCTGCCCGAGCTAGCCGAGTCGCTGCTCGCGGTCTTCGCCGTCGGAGCGCCGCTGAACGGCGGCGCCGAGCTGGCCGGCGACCCGATCGCGGTGCTCCCGATGCTGTTCCACCTGCTTTGGCAGCACCAGTTGCACGCCATGCTGTCCCGACCGTTGCACCCGGACACCACGTGCCCGCGACAGGGAGCGTGGACCAGTGACCGCGACCGGGCTGGGCCTCCCGGCGTGAGCGCGGCGCGGCCGATGCTCAAGCCCGGTGATCACATCAGCTTCGAAGGCGGCCACCATCAGGTTCTTGGACTGAACGGAATGTCGGTGCGGCTGTGCTCGGCGGAGGGAACCGAGCAGGTCGTGCTCGCCGGCTACGTGTTGGGAGCCCCGGACTTCGCCGTCCTGGGCTCCGCCCCGTTGCGGACCGTCGAGCCTGCCGTCGACGGATTGCCTGAGGACGTCCTGGCCGCCGAACGTTCCACTTGCACACCGTGCAAGTCGCTGCGGAAGCCGTCGCGACCACCTGAAAGGGGAATGGAATGGCACACGACACGCTGTCCGATTTCGTCGAGGCGACGGCCACGAAGCTCGGCGTTCCCGGCGTCGCCGTCGGGGTGTGGGCGGATGGTCAGGAGGTCTACGCGTGCCAGGGCGTGACGAGCGTCGACAACCCGCTGCCCGTCGACCAAGACACCCTGTTCCTGCTGGCCTCGGCCACCAAGACCTTCACGGCGACCGCGCTGATGCGCCTGGTCGCGGAAGGTCGGGTCGAGCTGGACGCGCCGGTGCGCCGGTACGTTCCCGAGCTCGTGCTCCCGGATGAGCGGGCCGCGGCGGAGGTCACCGTGATGCAGCTGCTCAACCACACGGCGGGGCTGAACTGGCGGATGCCCGTCGACACCGGCGACGGGGACGACGCCCTGGCCCGCTATGTGGCGAAGATGGCCGAGTCTAAGCTGATCGCGCCGCCCGGCACCCGGGCCTCCTACAGCCAGGTGGGGTACAACCTGGCCGGGCGGATCGTGGAGAAGGTCACGGGTCTGACGTACGAGCGGGCCATCGCCTCACTCCTACTCGAGCCGCTGGGGCTGTCACACAGTTTCTTCACGCCTGGTGAGGCCATGACCCGGCGGTTCGCCGTGGGGCACAACCTCGGCGAGGACGGCACGCTGTCCATCGCGCGTCAGTGGAAGGACACGCGCGGCGACAACCCCGGCAGCGGCATCGCGTCCTCCGTGGCCGACCAGATCCGCTGGGCCCGGTTCCATCTCGGTGACGGCCGCGCGGAAAACGGTACCCAGGTGCTGCCCGCCGAGGTGCTGCATCGGATGAAGCAGCAGACGGTCGAGTTGCGAACCGGCACGCTCGGCGAGGCCATGGGCATCTGCTGGTTCCTGCGTGATGTGGACGGTGTCCGCACCGTCGGGCACGCCGGATCGGCCAACGGCCAGTTCGCCGAGCTCCTCATCGTGCCCGAAGGGAACTTCGCCGTCGTCGCGCTGTCCAACGCCGGCCCGGACGACGGCCTCGCCTTCAACCACGCCGCCGTCCGGTGGGCACTCGAGCACTACCTGGGGGTGATCGACCGGGACCCGGAGCCGCTTCCCTATGACGAGGCGCGGGCACGGGAGGTCGTCGGCAGGTACGAGAACGAGGTCATGAGGCTCACCATCGCCACGGATGGGGCCGGGCTGACGGTTGAATGCGGGGTCAAACCGGAGATCCGTGCGGCGGCGGACACCGAAGTGCCCCCGGATCTCCCGCCGGCCGATCTCGGCCTGCTGCCCGGCGGCGCGGACGAGTTCATCGTCACCAGCGGCGGCCTGAAAGGATCGCGCGGATTTTTCACCCGTAACGAGAGCGGCGCGATCGTGGGAGTCGACCTCGGTGGCCGGTTGGCCAACCGGGTTGCGTCGGCCTCCGAATAATGCCCAGCATCCGGCTTGGCACCTGTCGGGATCTCAATTACCTTGCGAACCGCAGGTCAGCCGATAGCACCCCCGCAGGGTTCCAGCGGAACAGACAGGTCGTCCGGCGACGCCTCGCGGCACACTGGTGCCGGGTGAGCCCGTGGAGGTGGTATGGCGCGGGGTTTCGGACGCCACTGGATTGTTGCCCGCAAGAGCACGTTGGTCCGTTTCCGGGCAGAGGGCCCTCCGGGCGAGGCCGTTAGTCGCCTGGTCGGGAAGGGAGTGCACGGCGGACGTCGTGTTCGAGCGGGTCGCCGGCCTGGACGTCGCCAACGCGTCGGTGACGATGTGCGCGTGCGGACCCCGGGTCCGCGGGCCGGCTCAGCAGCCGGACGCGGACGTTCAAGACGATGACCGGGGTCGCTGAAGGTGATGCGGGACTGGCTGCTGGAGGACGGGTGACCATCTCGGCGATGGAGTGGACCTCGACGTACTGGAAGCCGCCCTTCTACTGCCTGGAAGAGTCGATGAATCTGTCGGTCGTCGCGTCGAGCCTGAACGCCGTGTCGGCGCGCGGGCGATGCTGACAGCGTTGATCAACGGGGAGACCGTCCCGCTGCGCATCGCCGACCGCGCCAAGGGCCGGATGGCGCCAAGAGCCCTGATCTCGCGCAGGCAGTGACGGTCACTTCGACATCCACCACGCGCGGATGGCTCGCTCCATCCTGCGGAGGCCTGGTCGGGGAAGCGCTCACCGAGTCCGACGAGGTGATCGCCGAGGCCTGTAAGCCGTGGACGCATCAGATCGACCTGCTACAACCCATTCCCGGGGTCGGCGAGAAGGTTGCGCAGGTGATCGTGGCCCAGACCGGCGCGGATATGTCCCGGTTCCCGAGCGCGGCGCACCTGGCGGCCTGGGCGGTGCCGGCGCGGGCGATGCACGAGTCGGCGGGGAAGCGCCCCCGCGGGCAAAGCGGCACGGGAACCAGTGGCTCACCGCGATGCTGGTCGAGGCCGCCGCACCGGTCGGCCCGATGCGCGGCAGGTACTACCTGGCCGTCCGGCACGCCCGGCACGCCCGGCTGACCGTGCGGCGGGGCGCCGGCCGGGCGCAGATCGCGGTCGCGCACTCCATGCTCGTCTCGGCGTACTACATGCTCACCCGCGACGAGCCGTAGCACGATCTGGGCGCCGATTGGCACAGTCGCCGCATACGACGACGGCCACACCCGCCGACTCGTACAACAGCTGGAGAAGCTCGGCTACACCGTGATCATCGACCCGTCCGCGTAACAGCCCGGGCTCGGCTGACCGTCGGACTCCGCCCGACGGTGCCGTTGCATGCCCTGTGGTCACCCATTCACGGGTCTGTGTAGGGGTTGGCAGTCGCCGTTGGGTTGGCTCGTTGGCCATGGATGCGACAGGACGGTCGGACGCGCAC
The DNA here is from genome assembly GCA_017882715.1 of Nakamurella sp. Classification (GTDB taxonomy): domain Bacteria; phylum Actinomycetota; class Actinomycetes; order Mycobacteriales; family Nakamurellaceae; genus Nakamurella. Next base: position 4,293 of record JADGOY010000218.1, read on the forward strand.
CCATCGGCAGAGTCGCGCGCTGAGTGCGGCATGTGCGTGCGTTCAGCCTGACGTGAGGTGCACGCTGGTTCCGCCTCATCGCGCGGTCCAGCCGAGGGCGTACGCTCACGAGGCAACGCCTTCCCCTGACCCCGGTGGCGTTGCAGTTGACCGGACGGAGCACGGGATGCCCAGCCCGAAGGAAACCGCGTGAACCAGCTGAGCCTCGGCGTCATGGCCCGGTCGCTGAAGGAGAACGAGCGCCGGCTTCCGCTGCATCCCAACCACCTCGGTCGGATCCCCGATGACCTCCGGGAAAGCGTCTACCTCGAGCGAGGCTACGGGGACCGCTTCGGCATGTCCGACGACCAGCTGAAGGGCTGGGTCGCTGGCTTGCGGACTCGCGAACAGCTCGTCGAGGAGTGCGACGTCATCCTGCAACCCAAGCCGCTGCTCAGCGACATCGAGGAGATGCGGGTCGGGCAGGTCCTCTGGGGGTGGCCGCACTGCGTGCAGGACAACGAACTCACGCAGCTCGCCATCGACCAGAAGCTCACGCTGATCGCATTCGAGGCGATGAACCACTGGAATAGCGACGGCTCCTTCAACCTGCACGTGTTCCACAAGAACAACGAGCTTGCCGGCTACTGCTCCGTGCTGCACGCCATGAAGATCGCAGGATCAACCGGTGCCTACGGGCGTCGGCTGCGCGCCGTGGTCATCGGCTTCGGTGCGACCGCCCGAGGTGCGGTGTCCGCGCTCAATGCGCTGGACGTCTATGACGTCGACGTACTCACCCACCGTGAAGTCGCGGCCGTGGCCGCACCGATTCACTCCACGCGAATCGTCCACTTCGACAACGACACCACGGGTCGAGTGAGCCACGCGGTCACGGAGAACGGCAGGGTGCCCCTTGCAGGGTTCCTCGCGGAGCACGACATCATGGTCAACTGCGTGCTCCAGGACACCGATGCCCCGCTCATGTTCATGACCGACGATGACCTTGCGGACACAACCCCAGGCACCCTGGTCGTGGACGTCTCCTGCGACGAGGCCATGGGGTTCAGCTGGGCGCGCCCCACGACGTTCACCGACCCCACCTTCGTGGTCGGCGAGAACGTGCTCTACTACGCCGTCGACCACAGCCCGTCGTACCTGTGGAACTCCGCGACCTGGGAGAACAGCGAGGCGCTGCTTCCCTTCCTTCGCACGGTCCTGGGCGGAAGTGACGCCTGGGACGCAGACCCCACGATTCGTCGGGCCATCGAGATCCGCGACGGGGTCATCCAGAATCCCGCCATCCTGTCCTTCCAGGACCGCGCACCGAAGCACCCGCACTGGCCGCTGGCGACCTAGCTACGCGCTGCAGGTTGGTGAAGCCATCGGTTTTGACAGTTGATCTCTCCTTGGTGACGCGCGTGCCGAAGCCGACCGAGTTTCCGGTCGGGGAGCGACCCCGGCACGATGACGGCGCTGTTGTCCTTGAGCCCGCCGGCGGCGCCACGCGATTCGTTGCCCACGAACAGTTCGACGAATCGACGACAGAACGGCGGAACAGTTCGCGGAGGCCTTGCTCCCAAGTGAGGCTGGGAGCGTCAGTGGCTCGGCGAACCGAAAGTGACGTCCACGATGAGCGGCGCACAGGGGCAGAGTGGGTCTGTTTTCGGAGTTCGGTTCGTGCCTGTTACAGGCGCGGAACGCCGTTGGTCCACGTTTGATCGTAAGGAGCACGAACCGATGAGTGGTCATCTCCATGCGTCCGTTGCGACGTCCGTGGCCGCCGCCCGCACCCAGGAGGTAAGCGACGGGATCTACGCCTACATCCAGCCTGATGGGTCCTGGTGGATCAACAACACCGGCTTCCTCGTCGGTCGACGCGGG
>JADGOY010000070.1 GCA_017882715.1 Nakamurella sp.
GCCCCGGGCCAGCCGGGGCGGACCGGTTCGCCCTCGCGCAAGCCCAGGCCGGCTTGACCTCCGAGGTGCGCACCTCGGTGGACGGCGGACGGTCCGCACAGTTCGCCACCGTCGACTACCGTCGCGGGCTGGCCGGTCAGATACCAACCGCGGTGCACCGCTGGCACGCTGACGACCACCTCCAGGCGCGCCAACTGGTCGCCGAGATGGTCTCGGTGCTCGCCGAACGCCTGCCTGGATCCGGTGTCACGGCCCGGCAGCCGCGCGGCCGAGACCGATGGGTAACACCGGAGATCTTCTTGCTGGTCGATGACTACGACATCGTCTGTGGCGCAGCGGGAAACCCCTTGCTGCCACTACTTCCCTTTCTCGCCCAAGGCCAGGACATCGGGTTCCACCTGGTGCTCGCCCGGCGTTGCGGTGGTGCATCAAGGGCCGTGTTCGAGACCGTCCTGCAGACCCTCGCCGACCTCGGCACCCCCACGCTGATGTTCTCCGGAGAGAAGAGCGAAGGTCGGCTCGCCCACGGTGTTGCTCCTCGTCGACTCCCGACCGGACGAGCCCTGCTGGCCACCCGAGACGATCCGGTGCGGGTGATCCAGACCGCCTGGTTTCCGCCTCGGGGCTGATCCGCGCGACCCGGCACCAGCACCTCACCCGGCACCAGCACCCAACCCGGCACCAAGCAAGGGACTGGTTCACCTGAAGGGCGAGGGTGCGGCGGCGCGGAGTGTGTCAGACACTCGTTGCCATGAGAGAGCAACCTTTTCCTGCCACCGTCGCGCGCGGTTGGCCCACGTGATGACGACGAACCGCCGGCAGCCACGCGTCGCGGTGATCGGCGCAGGATCGTGGGGAACGACCGTGGCGTCCATCGTCGCGCGCAAGTCGCCGACGGAGCTGTGGGCGCGCTCGGCCGAGGTGGCCGACGAGATCTCCAGCCAGCACACCAACAACCGGTACCTTCCGGAGTTCCAGCTCACAGAGTCGCTGGCCGCAACCCACGACCTGGCCGCGGTCGTGGAACCCGCCGACATCATCATCATGGCGGTGCCGTCCCACGGATTCCGCGCGGTGTTGAGCGACCTGGCCCCCTACCTGCGGCCTTGGACTCCGGTGGTCAGTCTGGTCAAGGGACTGGAACAGGTCACGCGTCTGCGGATGACCGAGATCGTGGACGGGGTGCTCCCCGGACACCCTGCCGGTGTGCTGGCCGGACCGAACATCGCCCGGGAGGTCGTCGCCGGCTATGCGGCGGCCGCGGTGATCGCCATGCCCGACCGGCATTTGGCCGCGCAACTCGGAGAGCTGTTCCGCACCACTCGCTTTCGCATCTACTCGACGTCCGACGTGGTCGGCGTGGAAATCGCCGGCGCACTGAAAAACGTGTTCGCCATTGCGGTCGGAATGGGCGACGGGGTCGGTAGCGGCGACAACACCAGGGCCATGGTGATCACCAGGTCGCTGCGGGAGATGAGCAAGCTGGGCGAGCAGCTCGGCGGCGACCGGGACACCTTCGCCGGGCTGGCCGGGATGGGCGATCTGGTGGTGACCTGTACCAGCCCGCACAGCCGCAACCGCCATGTCGGCGAGGAACTGGGCCGCGGCGTCCCGATCGAGCAGGTACTCGCCGGGATGAAGCAGGTCGCCGAAGGGGTGCGGACAGCCTCGGTGGTGATGAAGCTGGCCGCCGAAGCCGGCGTGGAGATGCCCATCGCCCGCGAGGTCGACGCGGTCGTCAACCACGGCTCCAGCCCTGTCCAGGCGTACCGCGGACTACTGGCCATCGCGCCCGGCCACGAGGTGCACGGGGACAGCTGGTAGCTGGGCGCCTCTCAGCTCAGTGCGGCGCAGCCACCCCGAGCCCGCTGGTGCCGGTGATCGAGCAGGAGATGCCGGTGCCGTGCATGTTGCAGTACCCGCCGGGGTTCTTGTCCAGGTACTGCTGGTGGTAGTCCTCGGCGTAGTAGAAGTGCTCGAGCGGCCCGATCTCGGTGGTGATCTGGCCGTATCCGGCCGCACTCAACGCGCCGGCGTAGGCATCGCGGCTGGCTGTGGCCAACGCCGCCTGCTCGGGCGAAGTGGTGTAGATCGCCGACCGGTACTGGCTGCCGACATCGTTGTGCTGCCGCATGCCCTGGGTCGGGTCGTGGTTCTCCCAGAACGCGCGCAGCAACTGGTTGTAGCTGACGACCGCCGGGTCGAAGACGACCAGAACGACCTCGGTGTGCCCGGTTCGCCCGCTGCACACCTCCTCGTAGCTGGGATTCGTCGTGATACCGCCGGCATATCCGGCAGCCGTGGTGTAGACGCCGGGCATCCGCCAGAACAGGCGTTCGATCCCCCAGAAACAGCCCATCCCGAACACTGCGGTCTGCAGGTTTTCCGGGAAGGGCTCATCCAGCCGGGTTCCGAGAACAGTATGAACGTCGGTGACGGGAATCGGTCGCTCGCGACCGCGCAACGCGGTCTCGGAGGTGGGCAGCTCGGTCTTGCGGAAGAACAGACTCATGAAGCCAGAGTACGAGCGCTCCGCAAGGGCATGGTGGCCCTGTGGCCCTCGGTTCTGCGGACCCGGTGCTGTCGATCACAATTGAGCGCATTCGCCCCGACCCACCTTTGGTGGAACCGGCTCCGAATGGGTACACGAGGCGGGGACCGCTGTCTTCGCCGGGGAGGACGCAACACCATGGCAATGCTCAGCCCGACCCGTCCGCAAGCAATTCCGCGGCCCTCGGCCGGTGTCTGGCCCGGATTGTTCGACGTACCGCGAGTTCCGGTGCACACGGCGATCGCGCGTCGGCTGGCCAAGGCCGCGTTCACCTCCCTGCCGATCACGTTCTCGTTCCCCGACGGCAGCACGTGGGGAACCGGGGGGCCGCGGCTGGACATCGTCCGGCCTGAGGCATTCTTCGCACGGTTGGGCGCCGACGGCCTGATCGGGTTCGGCGAGGCGTGGATGACCGGTGATCTCACCGCAGGCGGATGGACGGTGCCGACGCCGTACGACCCGGCGCCCCGAGCGCTCGGGGGTCGGCACGCGAGCACTGACCCTGGACACATCAATGCCGCCACCGACGAACTTGCGGCCGTCCTGGCGATCCTCGCCGAGCGGATGTCCGTGCTGGTGCCCCGATCGTTGCAGAAACTGCGGCACGCCTGGCAGACCCGGCCACCCAGCACCGAGGACAACACGCCGACCGGCGCTCGGGAGAACATCCACCGGCATTACGACCTGTCCAATGACCTCTTCGAGCTGTTCCTGGACCCGACGCTGACATATTCCGCCGCCTGGTACGAGCCCGGCGACGACCTGCAGAGCGCCCAGCTGCGCAAGATCGACGGCATCCTGGATCTGGCGCGGGTGCGGTCGGGGATGCGAGTGCTGGAGATCGGCTCCGGGTGGGGCGGGCTGGCCATCCGGTCGGCGGCGAGGCGGGACGCCCACGTCACCACCCTCACCCTGTCCGAACAGCAGAAGGAGCTGGCCGACAAGCGGATCGCGGCCGCCGGGCTGTCACATCGGATCGAGGTACTGCTGGAGGACTACCGCCATCACGCCAACCGCGAGCCCGGTGCCTACGACGCCATCGTCAGCGTCGAGATGATCGAGGCCGTCGGCGAACGGTACTGGCCGGACTACTTCAGCGCGGTCGACCGCATGCTCGCCGAGGGCGGCCGGATGGGCCTGCAGTCCATCACGATGGCGCACGAGCGGCTGCTGGCCACCAGGAACGGTTACACCTGGGTCCACAAATATGTGTTCCCAGGCGGCATGCTCCCGTCCATGACGGCCATCGACGAGGTGGTGAAGACACGCACCCACCTGCGCATCCAGGAGACGCGCCGACTCGGGACGTGCTACGTGCCGACCCTGCAGCAATGGCGTCACCGGTTCAACGAGCGGCTCCCGGAGGTACGCGCTCTCGGATTCGACGAGACGTTCATCCGGATGTGGAACTTCTATCTGGCCTATTCCGAGGCGGGATTCGCCGCGGAGTACCTGGACGACTGGCAGATCGGGCTGGGCCGGGGCTGATCCCGCAGTCGTCGCCACCACATCGCCGCATCAGGCACGCCCGTCACCGGGCGGTGAGGCTGACCCGCCTGTCGACGCGTTGCGGCACCGGGAGTGTGACATCAGGACCGACGGCGGGATCGGGTCAGCGCTGCGCTGCCGGTTGCCGGGAACCCTGATCGTCGACCACGATCTCGGGTCGGCACCCGTCGCCAGCCTGTCGCCAGCCGGGTTACACAACGACAATGACCCGTACCAGCAATGAGCATCAACGGCAACTGCTTGCGAACGGGCCGAACGAACGGCCGGAAGAACACAGCGCCGGACGCGATCCCCACGGTGTAGACGAACAGCGCCAGACCCAACGACTGGACGTAGATGTGATTCTGTCCGAGCCGTGGGTCAAGCGCTCCGACGAACAGCCCGACGAACAGCGCGCCCGCCGGCCCCAGCTTGACCGGACCGAATGGAACGATTCCCCAAGGTGCCGAGCGTGACGACGACCATGATCGTCAACAGCGGGCTGCTCGCCAGGATGTCCAACATCGGCGTGGCGCTACAGTCCGAGGGAAGAGGCGACCGCACGCACTTCCTTGGCCGATTGGTGCAACAAGTCCAGCTCGCGCCGGGACATCGGGACGTCCAGCACCGCGCCGACGCCACCGTGGTTGACCACCGACGGCAGCGACAAACACACGTCGGACAGGCCGAAGTGGCCGTCGAGCAGCGACGTGACCGGCAGCACGCCGTTCTCGTCGCGGACCACGGCCTCGATCACCCGGGTTGCGGCCAGGCCGACCGCATAGTTGGTCGCGCCCTTTCCGCGGATGATCCGTTCGGCCGCTGTGACAACCTCGCGGGCGATGCGATGCTGCGTTGCACCGTCGAGCTTGGTCCCACCCGGCATCGAGAAGTCCTGCACCGGAACGCCTCCGACGGTGGCGCTGCTCCACAGCGGGAACTCCGAGTCGCCGTGCTCACCGGCGATGATCGCGTGCACGCTCTGCGGGGCCACGCCGAAATGCCGGGCGATGAGGTCGCGCAACCGCGACGAATCCAGCACGGTTCCACTGCCCAGCACCCGGTGTGCCGGCAGACCGGAGAACTTCAAGGCGGCCAGCGTCAGCACGTCGACGGGATTGGTGACCATCACAATCACCGCGTCAGGGGCGACTTCCAGCAGTTTGGGCATGACCGCCCGGCAGATCTCGACGTTGGTGCCGGCCAGTTCGAGCCGCGTCTGCCCTGGCTTCTGCTTTGCGCCCGCGGTGATCGCAATGACGTCGGCGCCCTCGCAGACCGCGATGTCGTCCGAGCCGTGCACCTCGGCCCGGGGGACGAACTGCAGGCCGTGTCGCAGATCGAGGACTTCGGCCTCCACCTTGTCGGCGTTCATGTCGAACAGCACCACGTCGTGGGCCACGCCCCGAATAAGGCTCGCGTAGGCAAGCGTGGCGCCCACTGCGCCCGCCCCGACGATGGCCACCTTGTTCCGGCGAAGTCCGTAGTCAGTCATGGGTGCACCGTATCCGTCTGTGTTCGTGGCGGCAGGGCCGAAAGTCCCCGAACCGCCGATGATCCGGCCGTCGGTTCTGGGCGGGCGAACCCTCGCCGGGCGTACGGGCCCGGGACGCCGCATCGTCCAGTTGCCGAGTCGCCTTCCCTCGCCGCCGGTCCCGCTCGCCGGCAGGTGCTTTCGTCACGGCCGCCGACCGCAGTCCGGCTCAGCCGGACTTGGCGCAGCGCGTCAAGAAATGCCAAAAAACACCCGCCAAAAGCGGTCCAAGCCGATTGCAGCTGCAATAGGTGTCACACCGCGAGGCCACCCGCGCGGATGAGGAGTGCAGCGGAATATCTGTTGGGATGCTTTGCTTTGCTTTGGCTCCACTCCGCGCGGCTCAGAGTACTTGTATGTCAATAGCTCTCGCCGCTCTTGATCTTCGCCAGTTTGTGCTGCGGCTGGACCCGGTTCGATGCTCGCGCATGGATTGCTCCCGCCGCTGGCGATCTTGTCGCTACTCGGATAGCCTTGTATCTGATATCCGTTGCTGCACAACCGATATCCAACTGTCTTGATCAACTGCTGTTGTTCGGGGTGTGGATCATTGCCGGGCGCTTACTGGCTGTCGAGAATCATGGGATCTCGATATCTTGGTCTCTTCTGATCTGCCGCCTGGCGCCTCGATCAGCGGGTCGTTCTCCTCCCGTTCGGGTCGAGCGAGCTCATTGTCATGGATCTCTCCTTTCTGGTGATGTGGAATGCGGGGGCCGGAACGGGTCGCAAAGGAAAAAGGACAACCTGCCGATTCCGACATCCAGATCGGTGCCGATCCCGACCAGCGCGGTCGCGATCATCGAGCTGTTGATCGGGTTCAGCGCCGACCCGATCATCAGTGGGGTGACGAATCGCCATCCGAACGGCCGACGAAGAGCAACCTCCTGAGTGTCGGACACGGTCATCCGCGGGTGCTGCCGAGGAGATCGATGATCTCCCGCGTGGTCGCGGTTTCCCCGAGCCTGCTCACCAGCACCCGTCTGCACACGGATCAGCTCGAGCGCTCGATTTCCGGCCGATGGTCAGATTGCTGGGATCCAGGCCGCCATTCCAGGGCTGGCCGGCGTCGAGCCGCGGGCGCGGCGCGGACCCGACAGGGGGGCTCGGCCACCACTGAACCCGCCGGTCGGACCCACGACAGCGGCAGAGCCGTTCGCGTCAGGCCTGGCGCTGGTGCGGATAGCCCACCGAGGTGGGCGCGACGAACGTTTCCTTGATCGACCGCGGCGACGTCCAGCGCATCAGGTTCGCCGCCGATCCCGCCTTGTCGTTGGTTCCTGACGCCCGCGCCCCGCCGAACGGTTGCTGTCCCACCACCGCGCCCGTCGGCTTGTCGTTGATGTAGAAGTTGCCTGCCGTGTAGCGCAGCGAGGTGCTTGCCTGCTCGATCGCGGTGCGGTCGCGAGCGATGATCGAACCGGTCAATGCATACGGCGAGGCTTGGTCGACCTCGGCCAGCACAGCCCCGAACTGGTCGTCTGCATACACGTGGATCGACAGGATCGGCCCGAAGTACTCCGTACAGAAGATGTCGTCACGCGGGTCGGTGCCGACCAGCAAAGTAGGCCTGACGAAATAGCCCACCGAGTCGTCGTACGTCCCGCCCGCGAGCACCTCGATCGAATCCGTGGCCTGCGCGCGGTCGATCGCCGCTTTGAGCCGGGCGAAGGATCGGTCGTCGATCACCGCGCTGGTGAAGTTGGCGAAGTCCTCCACGGAACCCACGGTCAGCGCATCGGTTTCGGCCGTCAGGTCGTCCCGCAGCCGCGCCCACAGCGACGCAGGCAGGTACGCCCGGGAGGCCGCCGAGCATTTCTGACCCGAGTACTCGAACGCCCCGCGGACCAGCGCGGTGCGCAGCACGTCGATATCGGCGGACGGGTGGGCCAGCACGAAATCCTTGCCGCCGGTCTCGCCGACCAGCCGCGGGTAGGACCGGTAGCCGGCGATGTTCGCCCCGACGGAGGTCCACAACTGCTGAAACACGTGCGTCGAGCCCGTGAAGTGGATTCCGGCGAGGTCGGGATGCGCCAACACCACCTCGGAGATCTCCGGACCCTGCCCGGGCAGCATGTTGATCACCCCGTCGGGCAGGCCCGCCTCGTGCAACAGGTCCATGATCAGCGACGCGGCCAGCTGCTGCGTCATCGACGGCTTCCACACGACAACGTTGCCCATCAGTGCGGGGGCGGTGGGTAGGTTGCCGGCGATGGCGGTGAAATTGAAGGGCGTGACGGCATAGACGAACCCCTCCAGCGGGCGGTGATCCGTCCGGTTCCAGATCCCTCGTGAGTTCGCGATGGGCTGCTCGGTGAGCACCTGACGCGCGAAATGCACGTTGAACCGCCAGAAATCGGCCAGCTCGCAGGCCGAATCGATTTCCGCCTGGTAGGCGGTCTTCGCCTGGCCGAGCATGGTCGCCGCATTGATCCGCGCCCGCCACGGTCCGGCGAGCAAATCCGCGGCCCTGAGCAGGATTCCGGCGCGGGCGTCGATGTCCGTGGCGCGCCAGCCGGCCGCGGCATCCAGGGCCGCGGCTACCGCTTCCTTGGCATCGGCCTGGATGGCATGGGCGGAGGTTGCCAGAATCCGGCGATGGTCGAACGGCGCGACGACATCGAACGGCCCGCCGCTGGGGCGCCGTGCCTGCCCGCCGATCACCGCACCGAGCTCGACGGGTTCGGTGACCTCGGCCAGCGCAGCGACCAGCGCGGCGCGTTCGGGAGAGCCCGGGGCGTAGTCCAGGACCGGCTCGTTGACCGGGAGGGGCGGGTGGGTGATGGCGTCCATGACGGGCTCCTGACGGGGTGTTCGGTCGGAGGTCACCAAGGCGAGCTGCGCCAGCGCGAGCCCCCGGTTCGGCGCGGATCAACATCGCCGGCGCGGATGAAGTTGCTCGAAATGGGACGGGTGGGACTGGAGTACACGACTTCATGCGCGCTGCGGAAGTTGATCCGCGCCGTAGAGGGGGTCCGTGCGGCAGAGGGGGTAGGCGCGCTCACAGTGGCGGCGGCGTCAGCCACGGGACACCACCGAGCGCGCGAAGAACAGCAGGTTCGCCGGGCGCTCGGCCAGCCGGCGGGCGAAGTAGCCGTACCAATCGGCGCCGTACGGGATGTAGACCCGGACGGACCGGCCCTCGGCGACCAGGCTCAGCTGCTCATCGGGTCGGATCCCGTACAGCATCTGATGTTCCCAACGATTCGGTGTCCGGCCCGCGTCCGCGGCCAGCTTCGCGGCGATCGCCACCATGCGCGGGTCGTGGGAGCCCACCATCGGGTAACCCTTGCCGTTCATCAGCACCTTGAGCGCACGCACATACGCCAGATCGATCTGCGCGGGGTCGGTGAACGCGACAGAGTCGGGCTCGTCGTACGCACCCTTGACCAGGCGAACCCTTGATCCGGGACCGATCAATTCCCGCAGATCCTTGGGGGTGCGCTGCAGCATCGCCTGGATCGCGATGCCGACGTCGGGATGATCCTTGCGCAACGCCGCGAGCACCTCCAGCGTGCCGTCCACGGTCGTGTGGTCTTCCATGTCCAGGGTGAGCCGAGCACCCGCGGCGTAAGCCGCCTCGGCGATCCGCCGCGCACCGGCCAGCGCGTAAGCGTGCCCGCCGCCCGGGACGTCCGCGGCGGGCAGCAACGCCTGACCCACCGCCGACAGCTTGACCGACAGCTCTGATCCCGCTACCTGTCCCGCGGCCGCCATGACCTCCAGCACGTCGAGGTAGGCATCGACGGTGGCATCGGCCGCCGCCCGATCCTTGGTGTCCTCGCCCAGGTGATCCAGGCTGACCTGCAGCCCCTGCGCATGCAATGTCGAGACCACAGCGACGGCATCTGACGTGGTCTCGCCCGCGATGAAACGGTCGACGACCGAGCGGGTGAGGGGGGTCTTGGACAACGCCGTCCGAACCACGGCGTTGTCCGATACCGCCAGGATGGGCTTTCGGAACAGGAACACCGTCACCTCCGCCGTCGATCGGTCTCACCAGTCCCCGCCGAGGGCCGACGCCCGCCAGCCTCGCCGCCGACGACCCGGACGTCAATTCGGGACACGTCGCGTTGTCGATCATCGCTCCGCGGTGGTCCCACGTCTGGCTCGGGTCGGTTCCGGAGTCGGCAGGTTCCCGCGTGCCGTTTGCCGGATTGCCGCGCCAGCCCCGCCGGTTACCCTCGCGTACGGCCCACCGGTGCGCTGCGTGGAACCCACGGCGCCGCCAGCGGGCCGACACCGGTCAGCCGACCAGTCACCCGTCAGCGCAGGGAGTGCACGATGCAGATCGCCGGTACGTCAGCCATCGTCACTGGCGCCGCGTCGGGTCTTGGCGCGGCCACCGCGGCCGCCCTGGCCGGCGCAGACGTCCAGGTGATCGGGTTCGACCTTCCCGCCGGCTGGGAGCGATCCGGTCCGCCGGCCTCAGCCGGCATCGTCGCAGCAAGGGGCGACGTCACCAACGGGACGGATGTCGCGGCCGCCATCTCCCTCGTCAACGAGTCCGCACCCCTACGGCTCGCAGTGAACTGCGCAGGTATCGGCACCGCCGGACGGGTGCTGTCCCGCAAGGGCCCGCACGATCTCGAGCTGTTCACCAGGGTCGTCTCGATCAACCTGATCGGCACCTTCAACGTGCTGCGGCTGGCGGCCGAGGCGATGGCTGCGACCGAGCCGGTCGACGAGGCGGGGCAGCGGGGCCTGATCGTCAACACCGCCTCGATTGCCGCGTTCGACGGCCAGGTCGGACAGATCGCGTACTCAGCATCAAAGGGCGGTGTCGTCGGGATGACGCTGCCCGCCGCCCGCGACCTCGCGCAGTTCGGGATCCGGGTGATGACGATCGCGCCCGGCATCCTGGACACGCCGTTGCTCGCCGGAGTGTCCGAGGAATTCCGGGTGACGCTGGCAGCGACCGTGCCGTTCCCGGCGCGATTCGGCCGGCCGGACGAGTACGCCGCGCTGGTGCTCTCGCTGGCCGCGGCGGACTACCTGAACGGTGAGGTCATCCGGCTGGACGGTGCGCTGCGGATGCCGCCGCAGTAACCGGTCGGCCAGTCCCCGCTGATGCCCCAGGTGCCGCAGCCATCCCGGGCACCGTTGCACCTGCCTCGGATTCGACGTCAAGCGTTGACGCGGCATCGGCGGCCTCGAGTTCGGCGACGGTCGGCAGCGTCGTTCCGTGCTGAGACAGCCATTCGCGCACCCGGAGCGTCGCCCGCACGTCGTCCTCGTTGTACCGCAAGATCCGTTCGGCCATCGCCGGATCCCGAGCCGCTGATCCCGCCCCCACCGCAGCCCGGTACCAGGCCAGCGAGTTCTCCCCGCCGGGTTCGGGGTCCCGCCAGGAGAACCCGAGCTTGGTTGCCACCACCTTCAGCCGCAGCGAGCCGGTCGGCAGGAACAGCCGCTTGAGTTCGGCGTGCTCATCGACCCATTGCGGCGAGCGGCAAAACCCGGAGACCTCCGCCGCCGTGGGCATGCCGGCGACCTCCGGATGCCGGCGGGGGATGGCGCGCATCCACCGTTCCTCCGCCTCTCGGGCATAGCAGAAAGCGGCAAAGCCCAGTCCCCGGGCCGCCGCGGCGCTGCGCACCTGGCGGAGAAACCGGTAGAAGTCCACGAAGACCCGAGCCTCGCTGACGGACGGCAGCGGCTGCCACGTGACGAACGGCCGGTACCCGGCGTCAAGACCGACGTCCGCTCCGGACAGATAGGTGCCCCACAGGTAGGCGCCGTCCTGACCGTAGGACTCGGAGTCGACGTCCAGCTCGACGTCCGTGCGCCGGATCGCGCCACGACGCCCGATCCGTACCAACGGTATCCCGCGCTGCCAGGCTCGCGCGCGGACCCGTGACTGGGCGGCCGGCGCGGCGGTCAACGGAAGCGCCGTCACCGACTCTCGCGGGAGATCGGCCAGCTCATCCACCGTCCGCACCCCGGCGGCCTGCAGAACCGCGACATCGCCGCCGGTCACCAGCAGGGAGACATCACGGGCGTCCTCGAGCTCCGCCGAGCACCGGGGCCACCATGGGCACCGACGGCATTCGGCGATGCGGGACGGCCACGCCAACGGTTCCGCGCCGCTGGCAGCCGCGCCGGCGACGGCGAGGCGATCGGCGAATCTCCGGTCGTAATCGGCCAGTACCGACGCGCCCGGCACGTCGAGGTCGTACCAGACGACGACCGCGGCGTCACCGCCGTCGCCGCGGCCGGCAGCCACGTCACGACTGCCGTCACCAGGGCCGGCGGCCACGTCGACACCGGCGGCCGCACTGCCCCGGCCGATCACGCCGCCACGCGCCACTCCCGACGCCCAGCCCAGATCGGTCAGCTGCCGGTAGTGATGCGCCAGCGCGATGAGGTCGGCCCGGTTCCTGTGCACCCGTCGTCCGGGATCGGGCTGCACCCGCGACAGGTCGCCGACCGGCGAACACTGCGCTCCCTGCCCCGGATCCAAGGTGCGGTGGGCGCGGATGATCACCGGCTGGTAACCGTCACCGGCCCATACCAGCAGGTCAGGCCAGCCGGCCCGGACTGTGCCGGGCAGTCGCGGAGAGAACACCACCGGCGTCGGCCGTTCGTCGCTCGGGGCCGGACCCGCGGGGCGCGGCGACAAGCACCCGCGCGGAGTGTCGTCGTCCCGGTTCAGTCCGAGCGCGGCCCGAACCCGGCACAGCACCGCCTCGCGGTGCTCGGTCAATTCTGTCCTCGCGCGCTGCGCACCCGTGGACGGGATCGGTTGATCGTGTCCGAGTGCCCAGTCGAGGTGGATTCGGCGACGGCACCGGAACGCGGCCGACGGGCCCAGCCGGATCTGGCTGTCGTTCACAGGCACCGACCACGCAGGCGGCGCACCGCAGGCGACTGCCGCCTGCGGAACGACGCACGGCCAATCCGGGGCGGTGAGATCATCGCCATCCAGGGTAGGCGTGCCAAGGCTCCCGAATGCGGCGGCGACCTGCGCACCTCTACGCTGACCATTGATCGCCGGTCGCCGGCCTGAGAGGGGAGCACCGTGGCATTCGGCCGCAGAGCGCGCAAGAAGTCCCCGAAGCCGCCCAAGCAGACCACCCGGCCCGGGTTCTTCACCATGGTGACGGACCCCCGAACGGTGCTTCGCGTGGTGACAGCGATCAGGGTGGCGGGTCCGCTGGTGGCCGCCGGCGCCATGCAGGCATCGACGTCGGTCCGCGGCCTCCTCGACGAACAACGTGCCCGGCAGCTGGGGGTGCCCGTCGACGACGTCGCGGCCTACAAGGGCCCGACGGGTCCCGCGCGGGCTCGTATCGCGGGTCTGTCCTCGGCGATCGACGAGCTCCGCGCGCGTCGCAGCGGGGACGCTGCGGTCATCAGGTTCGCTGACACCGCGACGACCCGGCTGACCGATCTGACCGCTGCGGTCGACGCAACCGTGTCGATGCCGGCAGGCACCCGCGGGCCAGCGCTGCGCGCCGTGTCCGCCGACCTCGACCGCGTCGACGCGGAGCTGATGACCTTTCTCGTCGGCCCACGAAACACTCTTGACCTGCCGGTCTCCTGATCAACGTTCGGGTTGAGTACCCGGCTGGCCGGATCGTGCATCCTGGTCACGTAGCCTGACGGCGTGCGAGCGCCGACGTCCCCGCACTGGCGGATGCTGCGAGCTTCGGTGTTCGCGGTGGTCGCGACGTCGCTGGCCGCGATCGGCCACGTGAACGGCGGGGGCCACGCGCCGGATCCCGCAATCCTGGTCGTCCTGGCGCTGCTGGTCGCCGCGACCGTCTCCGGGCTCGCCGATCGTCGCCGCAGCGGACTGCAGATCTCCGCGATGTTGGCGATCAGTCAGGTCTGTCCCACCTGCTGTTCGAGGTGACGGCGCATCAGTCCGGCTCGGTTGACGTCGTGCGAATGGTGTCGTTCCACCTGGTCGCGGCCGCCCTGTCGGCGTGGGTCATCACGGTCGCGGAGAGCACGCTGTTCCGGCTCTTTGCCGCGCTGCACCGGGTACTCGCCCGGCTCAGGACCCCGGCCCAGATACACCGGGCACCCACCTGGACCGCGGGCCCGGCGAGTTCGCGGAGTTCAAGATCTACGCCGGACCGGTCCCCGACGTCACCTCACTGGGGTTCCCTGCCACCCAGACATACGACGACGGCTCGGTCGTGGAATGGAACGAACCGACACCGGCCTCTGGTGAGGAACCCGAGCACCCGGTGCCGACCTTGACCGTCGCGGCCACCGGCGACACCGATGAGGCCGACGGCGCAACGACGGGAACCAGCGACGAGAGTGCCGCGACATCCACCCCGGGCAGCACGGCCACCGTGTCCGCGGCAGCCAGCAGCGGGCCGGCGTCGTCGGATACGGACAGCACGGCGGTGGTGCTGGCGGTCGTCGGCATCGTCCTCGCCGCGGCGGCATTGCTGGTCGGCGCGGTCGCACTGCGACGCCGCCCGACCACCCCGGAGAAGACCTGATGGGGACCAGCACAGATCCGTCGGTTCGAGGTCCGGGGCAGCTGGTCCGCGGGGTGTTCCTGGTCGCCCTGCTGACGATCCTCGCAGCGGTGGGGTTTGCCGGACCTGCGGCCGCCCACGATGTGCTGATCAGCAGCGATCCCGCCGACGGATCGACCCTGCAGGCCGCGCCGACATCGGTCACCCTCACCTTCGACCAGCCGGTGCAGGATTTCGAGCCGGTGGTGACCGTCACCGGTCCGGACGGCCAGCCGCACCAGGATGGGTCACCGAAAGTCGACAGCACGATGGTGACGAACGGCGTCGGCCCGTTGAGCCAGGCCGGTGACTACGTGATCGCCTACCGCGTCGTGTCCGCCGATGGCCATCCCGTACAGGGTGAGGTTAGATTTCGGCTGGCCAACGCCGCCATCACCGCGGCGACCCCGAGCGGTGGGCTGCCGTTGCCGGAGCCGCCGGTGTCGGGCGGAACGGGTGCCTCCACGACGGCCTCGGCGGCTGAGCCTGCGTCCGCGAGCACTCAGTCCGTGGGCGGAGTGGCGACCTCCACACCGGTGTCCTCCGCAACCGTGGCGGCGACGAGCTCGTCCTCCGGGCTGTCCGGCTGGGTGTGGGCGGCCCTGGCACTGTCCGCCGCGCTGATCATCGCGGCGGCAGTCGTCGTGCTCCGCCGTCCGCGGCAGCCCGGCTGAGGCGATCGGCGGTCGCGTGCGTGGTGAACCTCGCCGCGCACCCGACCGGCCGCGCCGAGCAGGAGTCAGGGCCGGCACATCACGCTGCCAGCGCCCCGTTGGCCGAATGTCATGATCGGGGCGCTGCGGTCAGTTCCGGATCAACACCGGTCAGTCGCCCCGACTCGGCCCACAACCACTGCGCGGCCTCGGGGTCGGTGGCGACACCGGACAGCGCCGCAGCGGCGGGCGCACCGCGGCCGAGCCGGCTCGGTCCGACGAACTCGCCGCCGGTCAACTCGGGCGCCGTCGCCGCGTACACCTGCGCGCGGGCCCCCTGTGCAGGACTTGACCCCAGGATCGCGGTTGCACGCCGGGCGAGCCGGACCGATCGCTGGGCGTCGTCGGCCGACCGGGTTTCGGCGGTGGCCGACCAACCCGGGTGCGCGAGCACCGATGTCACCGTCAGCCCGGCCGCGGACACCCGCCGGTGCAGTTCCTGCGCGAACAAGGCGACCGCCAGCTTGGACTGCCCGTAGGCACGCATCGGCGCGTAGTCCCCGGTCAGGCCGAGTCCGTGATCCAGCGGACCGACCCGCGCATAGGTCAACGAGGTCACCGAGACGACCCGAGCACCACTCACCGACCGAAGGAGCGCAGGCAGCAGTCCGATGGTGAGTGCGAAGTGGCCGAGGTGATTGACCCCCATCTGCCGTTCGAAGCCGTTGACGGTCGGCTCGCGTCGCGGTTCCAGCATCACGCCTGCGTTGTTCATCAGGATGTCGACCTGCTCGGACTCCTCCACCTGCGCCGCCGCGAAATCGCGGACCGACGCCAGATCGGACAGGTCGAGATGGATCACCCGCAGTCTGGCGTCCGGCGCCTTCTCACGGATCCGCTGGGCCGCGACCTGTCCGCGATCGAGGTCGCGCACGGCCATCACCACCTCTGCCCCGGCTGTCACCAGCGCCAGCGTGCTGACGTAACCCAGACCGGTGTTCGCACCGGTCACGATCGCCCTGCGGCCCAACTGGTCGGCGACCTCCAGATGCCGCCATCGATCGGTCACGAACGTTCCTGCATCGGCATGATCACTTCGCGGACGATCAGCATGATGGCCGCGGCCACCGGGACTGCCAGGATCGCGCCCGTCACCCCCAGCAGCGAGGCGCCGATCAGAATCGCGACGACGACGGCACCGGTGGAAATCTCGACCGTGCGTCGCATCACCCTTGGGTACAGCCAGTACGCCTCGAACAGATGCTGGCACAGGTAGAACACACCGGCGATGATGCCGATCGCCAGCGACTGGGTGAACCCGAGCAGCGTCATCGAGACTCCGATGATGATCGGGCCGACCACCGGGATGAAGTCCAGCACGGCGGCGCCGAGCGCGATGGCCCATGGGTAGGGCAGACCGACGATCGAGGCGAAAATGCCCGCGATCAGGCCGGCCTGTAATGCAATGATGGTCGCACCCGACAGGTAGCCGCCCATCTGCTTGAGGATGCGATCGCCCAGGTCGACGACACGTGGCCGCCGGGTGGCCGGCACCAGCCGGTACGCCGCCGCCTTGATCTGCGGGAACCCGGCGAGGAAGTACAGGGTCAGGATCAGGATGATCACCAGGTCGAGGAACACGGAGGCAACCGTGACGCTGGCGGTCAGGATCCCACCCGCGGCACCGCTGCCCAGGTTCTGCACGATGTTCGAGTTGCGCAACGCGTTCAGCAGCCCGAACCGCTGATCGAGGTTCTGGATGGTCGGGTTCTCCTGCAGGCTCTGGATCAGCTGCGGCACCGTCCCGACGAACGATCCCACTTCGTTGACGATCGGCGGGACGATCGCATAGATCGCCGCAGCGATGACGGCCAGCAGCGCCAGGAACACCGTTGCCACCGCCCCGCCGCGGCGCAGGCCGTTCCGCTCGAGGAGGCTGACCAGCGGGTTCAGCCCGATCGCGAGCAAGGTGGCAATGGCGAGCAGGATCAGCGTGTCGCGGATGGTGTCCAGCACGAGGTAGGTCACGTACGCGATCAGCACGCCGAGGCCGCCGAAAAACCCCCAATTGAACGGCGAGTGATACGGGTGGTCGGGGGAATCTCCACCTGCGGCGACGGACTCGGCGGCCTGCTGACTGTCCGTGCCGGCGGCCGCCGCGGTCTCGGTCGCCCGGACCGCTCGTTCGGACATCATCCGGGTCGACAAGATGGTCAGCGATGCCAGCAGTCCGGCCCGTCGCCGGCCCTGTTGATCGGCATCGACGCGCCCGCCCTCGTGGGGCGCCGGGCCATCCGGCGCGGCACCACCCGCATCCCGGTCGAACTCGTCCAGGGCGTCGTCAAGGGCGGCCCGCCAATCGGCGCCGTTCTCGACCGAGTCGCCCGGCACACCCGCGCCGTTGCGCGGCTCGCTCCCGGCTGCGGACGCGCCCCCGGCTGCGAACTCGGCCCCTGCTCGCGCCGCTGACTCGGTCTCGACCGGGCGCTCGGCAGATTCTTCCGGGGACGGCTGCGCTACCGCGGGATCAGGCCGACCGGACGGACCGAGCGGTGAGCCCGATTCGTCCGGGGCCGGACCGGTCATGCCGTGGCGAGGAGATCTTCGTAACCCGGGTGGTGCTCGGTGATCCACCAGTTCACGTATGGGCAGGTCGGGATGACCTTCACGCCCTCTACGCGGGCCGCGTCCAGCGTTGCCATGACCAGGTCCGAGGCCACACCGTAGCCACGGGAGGCCGGCTCGGTGTAGGTGTGGACGATGTTCCATTTACCGGGCAACCGGCGGTAATCCAGGACCGCTACTTCTTTGCCGTCGATGAGCAGGCGGAACCGGCCGTGCTCCGCGAGATGTTCGATGACATGGGTGCGGGTCGGGCCGGCACCCAACGGCTCCAGCTTCGAAATGTCCAGCGTGCCGGGCTCGGCGGCTTGATCGGTCATTCCCGATCCCTTCTGCGTTGATGTGCGAGCGTTTGCCGCGGACCTCGATCGTGGCACATTCCACGGACAGGGGCCGCGCCGAGGGCCGCTAAGCGGCGACGCCCGGTGACCGAGGCTGTACAGAACGGTGCGCGGCGCGTGATCAACGAAAATTGCGATCCTGACTCGCTGGGGACCGTCAAGGGGCGCGAGCTGACCATCGCCACCAGCGAGCCCGTCTACGGGCCCTGGATGGTCGACAACGATCCGAGCAACGCAAGGGCTTCGAGTCGGCGGTGGCCTACGCGGTGGCCGAGAAGCTGGGCTACCCCAAGGACCGGGTGAACTGGAACGGGGTGGGGTCCGACGAGGCGATCGCCAAGCAGGACGGCTGGGACTTCGACATCAACCAGTTCACGATCACCCCTGAGCGTGCCCAGGTGGTCGACTTCTCATCCGGGTACTACGACGTCACCCAGACCTTGATCACCGTCAAGGGACCACCGATCAGCGGCGCCACAACGATCGGCGCGGTGAATGGACGCCAAGCTGGGCGCGATGAAAGAACGAGATCTTGGTCGAAATCGATCTTTCACCGCCGGGACCCCACGCCCGTGATCACGACACGCCGTGCGAACAGCACCAACATCCCGATCGCTGCCATCACCATCGGCCAGCCATTACGCGCTCAGTGAGTAACTCACTGTGTGGCCTGCGCGCACCAGGTTGGCCGCGATCGGCGCACCCATATTGCCCAGTCCGATCCGGGCCACGGTCATGTGAAGGGCCTTCGTCGGGGTACCAGCCGAGGTCGGCGGGGTCGTTCCCGGTGCCGCCGGCGATGGGTCCGGCGACCGCCGAGATGTTGACCACGCTGCCCTGGCCCTCGGTGGGGTTCGTGCCCAGGGAGGCCTGGGTGACCTTGACGATGCTGCCGATGGCGGTGGGCCATGCGCTGTTGACCAGCAGGGTGGGCGTGCCGCGTGCCCAGCCGGCTCGCGCTCTGTTCCATCGCCGGGGTCACCGCGGCGCCGTCAGCGACGTCGGCCATGACGGGCATGATCGACTTGCCGAATTCTCCGGCCCGGTCGACTTTTGCGTTGGGTCCCTTCCGCGTTGATGTCTCAGGCCGCCACCTTCAGGCCTGTTGTGCGGCCAGGATGCAGGCGGCCTGCCCGATCCCGCTGCCGGCGGGTCAGGCGGCGGAGCCGTCGCCGCGGGCTCGGTCCGGGTCGGGTAGGGGTCTGGTGCAGATGCGGTGCGCTTGGCGGCGCGGTAGGCCGAACATGCGTAGCAGGTCCTCGGTCATCCGGTCGGTGGTCTGCTCGACGTCGCGGTCTGGCTTGTCGTGGAGCAGCTGGCCGAGGGCGATGAGCGCACCGGCGGTGATCGTGACGGCGACGTCGACATCGGCCACGTCGAATCGGCCGGCGTCGACGGCGGCTGCGATGTCACGTCGAGCGCGGGGCGCCAGGCCGTCGTCGGCGCTGAGCAGG
>JADGOY010000071.1 GCA_017882715.1 Nakamurella sp.
CTCGAAGCTCAAGAAACGAACCGGCGTCGACAGGCAGCCCACCGGTCATTTTCACGCCTACGAGGCGTCACCGGAAGGGACAGGGAGACTGATCTGAGGGTGATCGCATGACGACTCCGATGATGGAACGGTCGGTGAAGGGCGGGACTGCTTGGCGTCGGTGACGCCGCGGGGTTCAATAGCGACCTAGCGGCCCCCGCGTCGGGCTGTCCGGAAAGGACTTCAACTACTGAATCAATGACCCGCAGACGAGCGGCGCCCAAACGCCGGCCTCGCCGTTACCAGTCGGTCATTGAAGTCCGGACACCGTGCCGTTCGGGTACGTTCCTGGCTGGCTCAGGGGTTGGGTGGAAGCCCGCGCGGCGGGGCGGTCGACGTGTGCCCGCGCGCTGACTTACGTGCGGTAAGGATTCCCAACCGGCGATCGACTACATACACCGGGATGTCTGAGGGGTCGTTTTCGGGGGTGAGCGGAGTGGCCCAACAACGGCCCCCGTGACAGGGTGTCGGATCGACCTCGCAGAAAGGTCGCACCCGGTCGGAAAAATACCGGGAATGGCCGGGTGCGCATTCAGCCATTCCCTCCTGATGCCGTGGCAGCATCACCTGCTCTCCCGACGGGAGCCGCAGCACGAAAGCAACCGTCGGCCAGTCCGTGTGCACACGGTCGATCAGCGCATCGATCAACTGTCGTGCGCGCCTATCCATCGCGTCTCCCTGCCCGAAATTCTCGGCTGCGAAGGCTCCGTCCTGGTCCGCCGCCCACTGGTGTCACTTTGGGTGATCAGGCGGTCGCCGTAGTGAATGAAATCACCCCTGGCTGCTGGATCAGGTCGGCCGTTAGGTAGCCCGTACCGTCAGGTCTAACGGAGCGTCACACCGCCCGTCAAGGACGCCGCGAAAAGTCTCCCCGGACGGGTGCCACGCATTGTCGCGCCGTGTTCATTGGCATTTTGCCCGGCCCCAAACGGGCCCCCATTCAGTAATTCGGGTCGGATTGCTCGTTCCCCGCGCGAGCTGAGAAGGCCCATTTCGAAAGGCAACGTCGGGTTACTACCGGCGACCTGACGAATGCGGGTGCGGTGCATTCGTTGGATATGACAATATGAGAGCTCCGGACCGATCTGGTCCTTACGAAATGGTCGTGGACGGTCGGCGTGATGACCCTCATTGGGATCTTCCAGCAGTCTTTCGCGCTGTATGTCCAGCGGTCGGCCCCTGCACCGTCGGCGAAGGAAGGCATGGATGGCCAAGGTGTGGGCGTGGCCCCCTTCGACTGAATAGCGGGTCAGGCCACGAGGCCGCTGCGCATTGCGAGGGCGACGGCATGGCCCCGGTCATTCGCGCCGAGTCTTCTGAAGAGTCGGCTGGCGTGTGTCTTCACCGTGTCCGCGGACAGGAACAACTCACGACCGATCTCCCTGTTGGTCTGACCCCGACTCATTCCCTGCAGGACCTGCAGCTCTCGTTCGGTCGGTGGGTCAGGCCATTCGTCGTTGATGGGACGCGCCGCACGAGCGGCAAGTGGGGTCTGGACGGGTTGACGTCGTGGCCGTGAGCTGATGGGCGTTGGCGGTGGGTACCCCTCGTCGGGTGTCCACAGTAGGAAACCGTGGGCGCCACGGGCAACGGCTGCGGTGAGTGGGGCGGTGTCGCGGACGGAGCCGTAGACGATGACGTTCGCCGACGGGTGCTGGGCAAGCAGCTGGTTCGTGGCGGCGGTACCGTCGGGCGTGCCGGTTGGGAGGCCGATGAGGACCAGGTCGGCTGGCTTGGCCGCGAATGCCGCGGATAGCTCGAATCCATCTGTGACAAAGTCGACGTTCACGGCGGTGGAAATGTTGGTGGCCATCCTGGTGAGGGCTTGACGAATTTCGGGCCGTGCGTCACAGATCAGTACGCTGCGCACCGCCACCCAAACGGGGTCATCTGTGAAAGGTCGCGTCACCTTGCTCGCCTCGCCATTGCGGGTGACCCGCACTGCCGCAGGGTCCGGATCCCGGTGGTCCCCGTCGCGCGCCCGGCTTGCCCATTGTGGTGACGTCGACTCACTCCATCTCACGTACAGTCTCCTTTCTGTTCACGCCGACTCCTTTCTGTTCACGCCGACCACGGACCGGGCGAGTCCGCGGATCCAGGCGCAGCTCGTGCGACGATCCAGCCCGTCGGGGAATGGTTCAGCCGCGGTCAGCGCCAAGTCAATGAGCCTTCGGCGGCCACGCCGCCGGGATCGGACCTGTTCCCGACCTGTTCCCTGCTGATCACTGCTTGCCGCGGTACAGCACGACCCAAAGGGAACCCGTCGGGACTTCGCTCGAGCTGACCGAAATATTGGACCGGAACGTCCGTGGCGGTCATTGCCGCTCCCATTCCTTTGGCGAGGTCAACAGCGCCTCAGGCAGAGTGAAGGATGTGCGCCCGTTTAGTGGCTGTGGCGGGGCTTTACCGCGCAGTAATTGGGCCGTTGGCCGAGGTCCGGCCAATTCGGCTTGGGGTAACGGTCGGTGGGACACGGCCAGGGGATCGGGGAGGGCGGTTGGAATGAGGCCGTCGGCGGGGTAGGCGTAGTTCATCCCGTATTGGTCGGTGAGAACGATCCGACCCTGATGACGGCTGACGGCGGTCACGACACGCGGTCGGCTGTCGGAGTGAGGGCGCCAAAGGTCACCCGGCGAGAGATATCCGGCGTGGTGTTGGGTGCAGGTGTATCCGCGGGAGGGTGGAGCGTTGTCGAAATGGTCGAGTACGGCGGCGGCGTTGGCCCGAGTGAGGCACATGATGTGCTCCTGACTGACCCAGTCTTCTTGGTGGTGCCGGGCGGCTTCATTCAAGCGCTGAAATCCGCGGCTTCTGAAAGGGTGGTGGTGCAGCAATTCCGGGATCTGACTGGTGACCCGCGGGAAGCGGGAAGTTGTCCGTGTATCCGGTGATGCGGAACACCGGATCAGGAACTGGCAGCCCGTCAGTTGCTGCCCGGCCCGGATGTGCCGCGCTGCTGGCGGGGCCTTCTGCCCGCTCCGCGATGCAGCGGGGCCGGTCGCGATGAGCCCGGCAGCCACTGCGTCGCCCCCGCTCATCCCCTGGTCAATTCCGGCGAGATGACGAATGTCGTTGCGCGGGGATTTGCGGAGTCCGGTGCTGTTGGGTTTGGCCCGGCATCCGGCGGGGATGGGATTGGCGAGGGGGAAATGCTGGGTGATGACGTTCCCTCCCCGCGCCGGCGCCCTGAGGACGTATCGCGGCGGCAGCGAATGGCCACGCCGGCAGCGTCAGGCTGCGAGCGGTGGTCCGAGCGGTGGTCGTGGTTGCGCAATGTCGCGGGGGTCACCGCCATCGCCGGCGATGGCGCACGTGTGGGCGGATCCCGACGAAACCACTCGAGCCAAATCGGCATGAGCCCTCCCTGCCACTCTGGGTAGCCAGTGCCTGGGCCGTGAGAGTCTGGCTGCGCCCATTCGGCCTTCTCAGCGAGAAGCTACCAGCGTGACTACTACCCGGCCACCCCGCAGGCCCGTAAGAAGTCGGATCGGCTCGAAATGCCACCCGAATGGGGCGGGCGCACGGCCCTGTGTCACACCGATACTTGTCGACGCAGGGGTGGCCAGTGCCCGCTGCTGGCCGCCTCAGCCTTCCAGTCGGGCGTGGACGAAACCCCCTCACATTACAGCGCGCATCAGGACATTGACCTAGCAGTCACCGTCGCGGGGGTCAAGAATGCCTTGGTCGGCGTCCGGCTGACGGCGTTGCCAGGCAAGCTGTTGACCGTGGAAGTCACGTTCCGGCAGTTGAATCCGCGTCGGCCAGCCTTTGCGACAACACCCGCCTCCTCCACGACCGGTTGGGCACAGGACTTAACGCCAGCAGTGACGACGATACCACGAACGGGGGCACCGATCACCCGGGTGGGCTAGCCGCGCGGTGCGGATACCGGCTAATGTTGCGCCCATGTGTGGAATCGTGGGGTACACGGGTTCACGTCAGGCACTTCCTTTGGTGCTCGGCGGGTTGCGACGTCTGGAATATCGTGGATACGACTCCGCGGGTGTCGCCGTCATGGACGGGCTCGGCGGTCTGCGCATCGCCAAGAAGGCCGGTGTACTGGCCAACCTGGAGGGCTGCCTGGAGTCAGGCCCGGACCCACTGACCGGCCACACCGGCATCGGCCACACCCGCTGGGCCACCCACGGTGGGCCGACGGACCGAAATTCGCACCCCCACACGGGAGCATCAGGGAAGGTCGCCGTTGTCCACAACGGCATCATCGAGAACTTCGCGGGATTGCGTGCCGATCTGGAGTCCACCGGCATCGAGATGTCCAGCGACACCGATACCGAGGTGGTTGCGCATCTGTTGGCCAGGGCGTACGAGACGGGGCCGACCGCGGGAGACCTGCCCGAGAGTATGGCGGTGGTCTGTGGGAAACTCGAGGGTGCGTTCACGCTGGTCGCTGCCCACGCCGACGTTCCCTCGATGCTGGTTGCGGCCCGTCGGAACTCGCCTCTGGTGGTCGGTGTCGGCGACGGCGAGATGTTTGTGGCCAGCGATGTCAGCGCCTTCATCGCGCACACCCGACAGGCCATCGAACTCGGCCAGGACCAGCTCGTCGTCATCACCCCGGACACCGCCGAAATCACCTCCTTCTCGAACTCGGAGCCCGACTACCAACGGTTCTACGTCGACTGGGATCTCGCCGCCGCAGAAAAGGGTGGCTATCCGACGTTCATGGAGAAGGAAATCTTCGAGCAGCCGGCGGCGATCGAACGAACGCTGCTGGGACACTTCGACAGATCGGGCATCGTCCTCGACGAGCAGCGACTGGACCAGCGCGAATTACGGACGGTCGACAAGGTGTACATCGTCGCCTGCGGCACCGCCTATCACTCCGGCCTGATCGCAAGATACGCCATCGAAAACTGGACCCGGATACCTGTCGAAGTCGAGCTGGCCAGCGAATTCCGTTACCGCGACCCGGTTCTGAACGGCGACACGTTGGTGGTGGCGGTCAGCCAGTCCGGCGAGACGGCCGACACGTTGGAGGCGGTTCGATACGCTCGACGTCAAGGGGCTCGGGTCCTGGCCGTGTGCAATACCAACGGATCTCAGATACCTCGCGAATCCGACGCGGTGCTGTATACCCGCGCGGGACCCGAGATCGGAGTCGCCGCGACCAAGACCTTCCTGGCTCAGGTGACGGCAAATTACCTGGTCGGCCTGGCACTGGCGCAACCGAGGGGCACTAGGCCCGCCCTCCAGATAGCACGCGACTTCGAGGTCTTGTCCCAGATGCCCGCCACGGTGGCAACGACCCTGACGCTGATGAACCCCGTACGTGAGCTCGCGCGTGACCTCGCAGCCTCCAAGGCGGTGCTGTTTCTGGGCCGCCACGTGGGATATCCGGTGGCCCTGGAGGGAGCGCTCAAACTCAAGGAACTCGCCTACATGCACGCCGAGGGATTCGCGGCGGGCGAACTCAAGCACGGCCCCATCGCCCTGATCGAGTCTGGCTTGCCGGTCGTCGTGACCATGCCCTCACCCAAGTTCCGACCGGTCCTACACGCCAAGATGTTGTCGAACATCCGGGAAATTCAGGCCCGCGGCGCCCGCACCATAGTGATCGCCGAAGAGTTCGACGACACTGTGGCTCCGTTCGCCGACTACCTGATCGAACTACCCAGAGTGCCTGCACTGTTCCAACCCCTGGTGGCAACGGTTCCGATGCAGGTCCTCGCCGCGGAGATCGCAAGATCAAGAGGGTACGATATCGACAAACCCCGCAACCTCGCAAAATCGGTCACCGTGGAATAGCCGTCACACAGCGGAAGACGGAACCGGATGATCAAGGCCTCAGAACCGTGCCGAAACCGCAGATCAGGACAAGATTTGATGGAGCGACATTGCAGGACCCAGGGGAGGCAGTATCTCGCAACCCGGCCGAATGTCCTTCGGCGCAAGGCTCGCCGGCCGCGGTTCGAAGGTATCGCAGGTTGGCCGACCTCGAGTCATCGGGCCCCGACGCACCGATGATGGTGTCGATCGGAGACGAGTTCCTCAGCCGCCAGCGTGTTCTGGTGATTTCACCGCACGCCGACGACGAGACGTACGGCTGTGCGGGCACAATCGCGCGGATCAAAGACCTTGGTGGGCAGGTGTACGTGTCATTGATCTCGGTGGGGTCGCTCGACCACTATGCCTCCAATGCTGACGGGCCCTCTATGCGAAGGGTCACCAGTGCCACGCGCCTTCGCGAGTTCTCCGAGGTCATGAAGCTATTGGAAGTGGACGATTGGGACGTCGTCTATACCGATGACGCTGTACACCTGGCCCTTGACACTCTCCCTCGCCGGGAACTGGTCAGGCTCATCGAGCGGGACGCGCGCCTTTCGATCGAAAAAGTCGAACCAACGCTCATGCTCATTCCTGCGTTCAGCTACAACCAGGACCACGAGGCCCTCTTTCGAGCCTGCATCACCGCCACGAGGCCAGGTGTCCGAGATGAGCGCCATCTGGTGCCCTATGTTCTGGCGTATGACAACACCAGCCTGTTCTGGTCTCTGGAGCGGGAGAAGTTCCATGCCAACTTCTACGTCGATATCACGGAATTCCTACCCGTGAAACTGCAGGCACTGCGTGTGCACGCCTCGCAAGTGCGGGAGCCCGCATTTCACGGAAGCCCCGAGAGTCTCGAACTCATGTCACGGCTCCGCGGCCGCGAGATCTCCGTCGACAGTGCAGAAGGTTTCATGGCGCTTCGGGCGGTCTTGTGATGGTCGGGGTGTGTCTCCATCAACCGAATTTCATGCCGTGGACGAAGTTAATGGCCAAGATAGCCGCCAGTGACGTCTATGTGGTGTATGACAGTGTTCAGTTCACCCGCACGGAGTACCACAACCGGCAGCGGATACGGGCCAGCAGCGGACCAATGCTGCTGTCAGTGCCGGTGCGTAACGCAAAGCATCGGCAGCGGCTGTGCGAGGTTCGACTCGTCGAGGACAGCGATTGGCGCGGCTATCATCTTCGTATTCTGGAGCAGGAATACCGTCGATCGCCGTTTTTTGGGGAAGTGTTCCCGTTGGTCGCTCAGGTCTACCAGCGACCACACAGAATGCTGGTCGATTTCAACATTGATCTGGTGGCGACACTGTGCGAATATCTCGAGTGCCGGACAAAGATCGTCAAGGCAACCGACCTATCACATGACGGTGACAACACTGACCGACTGATCCAACTGACCATCGCGGTCGGCGGCGACGAACACATCACCAGCACGTGGGGTACCGATCGGAAATACATCGAATGGGGCCGGGTGGCCGATGCCGGACTGAAGGTTCGCACGCACGAATTCACTCATCCAGTGTACCGGCAACAGTTCGATCCTTTCGTGCCCTATCTGGGAGTGCTGGATCTGGTATTCGCGCAGGGCAGGGCGGCGGCGGAGACAATTGCCCGATCCAGCGACTTCCCTTACGCGCCGATCTGACGGCCGGCAACGGTCCCCAGGCGGTTGCAAGGGCGCGGAAAGGTTCTCTGATCTGATCGGGACGGCCCAGGCGGCACTCGGTGCTCCGGAGCCGTTCTTTCGTCCCCGGCTGTTCAAGCCAAGGGCTCAGCTGACGACCTCGGGTGCTGGCGCCCGCAGCGTCGGCCGGGTAGTCGAGCTTGCCTCTGACGCGGTCGTCGACGTATTGGCGCGCCGCGTTGGGCTGACCCATACACCGGACGATCGAGCCCGCCAGGCCATGGGCAGAACTCGCAGACACAATGCGGCGTCGACGATTCGCATCAATGGGAAGCCGATGCCGAGCAGTAGGTATCTCGGTCGGCGCAGCACGCACGCCGCCATGATCGTCAGAAGGTAATCCGGCACCAGAACGCCGAGAATGACGTTCTGCGGGTGCAGCAGATCAGCCATCCACACAGTCCAACTCGCCGGGTCCGGTGCGATTGACTGCACAAGCGCGGCCAGCATCGAGGCGGCCAATATGGGGACCAGCAGTACGAACATCAAGCTGCTGGTGACGAGTTCGACGATGAACACTGCCAAGGCCGTCCAGAATACGCCGGTGTGGAATCGGTGACGACGGACGGTCTGCCAGAAGCCGAGGATCCACCGGCGGACCTGACGGACGTACTCGCCGAGAGTGTCCGGATCCTGGGTGTAGGCGACCGCGGCTGACGGATGGAACTCGATGCGACCTAGTTTCTTGGTGTGTATCTCGAATGTCATGTTGAAGTCCTCGATCACCAGACCGGCCCCGGTGACATCGATATGCTCGAGGGCGTTCGCGCGATACATGCTGGCAAAGCCCGGCACGATGGTGACCGCGTTCGCCCACTTGGCAGCCTGCCCGAACTTCAACAACACCTGCACGATCAGATACAGACGTTCGCGATAGGCAACCAGGAATCTGCCCAGTCGGGTCGCGGATCCGCGGTCATCGATCGTGCGGGCTCGTCCGGCCACCGCCACGATTTCAGGTTCGTCGAACAGCGGTAGCCCGGTCGCCAGGAAGTCCGGTGCCAGATGAGTGTCCGCATCCAACAGCAGCACCACCGCGTATTGTTTGCACAAATGAAAATGCTCGATCCCGGCCGCCAAAGCGCCGGCCTTACCTCGATTGGGGCTGAGCTCCAGGACGTTGGCACCGGCCGATCGCGCGACATGCGCCGTGTTGTCCTTGGAGCCATCGGAGATGATGTGGATGTTGCCCGTGTCCACCAGACGCGAGGCCGCCCGGATCGTGTCGGCGATGACGAGCTCCTCGTTGTGCGCCGCCACCAACACGGCAACATCGGCAGGAGTGAGCCGACCCGCGTGAGGCACGGCACTCTCCACGAAAGTGTGCCGGAGATCGTCGTCACGACAACCCACCTCGCCTCGCGAGATCGACGTATCTAGGTGCTTGGCTGAGCGGCGCCGCCGTCGTTCGTCCACAACCCTACCCAACCCGACAACCGACCAGAAGGTCGTGCTGACGCCCAAGACGAGCACGAGAAGTATTGCAGTCACAAAGGTCTCCGCATCTTGGAGTGCGCTCCCCCGAGAGTGGTGGATCGATCGCTACCCGCCGAGCCGCGACGGTCCGGGCGTTCTGGTGGGGTTCCGGGTGCGCTGGACACAGCCCCAATGCTACCCACGGTGCTGCCCGGCCGGCAGTGGTGCCACTAAAGGGTGCATGGTACCCCATTTGGGTGCCACTCGTCGGATTGCTTGACAGTGGTGGTTACCCCTCGTTAGACAGGCTTGAGCAGACGGGCGAAACGGGTGGGCAGAGCTCACCCGCCTGCCAGTGGGTGGCTGGCCCACCGACCGCGCGCGTCAGCTGTGGAGTCGCCGTCGACACGTCCAAGTGGGCGCGCCATCGGACGGCTCATTCTCAAGACCGACGAAGGGGTAGTGAAAGGCAAATGGCAGCGCCAGGTCTGATGAGCGGAGAAACGGTCGGTGGCCGCGAGGAAATGAGCCTCGTCGGTGTGCCCGCCTCCGTCGGCGAGAGTCCTTCGGCAGAACATCGGTTTGAATTCGACATCGCCGTCGTGGGCCTGGGTTACGTGGGCTTGCCGACATCGTTGGCCCTGCATGCAGCGGGGCAGCGGGTGCTGGGAGTCGACGTCAGTGAACGTCGGTTGACGGTGATCTCCGAGGAGCGCGCCGACCTGCTGGAGACCGACCGGAAACGGTTAGCCGTCGCATTGGGAGATCCGCGTTTCGACATGACCCGCGACACCAGCCGGCTGAGTTCGGCGGCGGCGGTGCTCATCTGCGTTCCCACGCCGGTGGACCACTACCTCATTCCCGACCTACGAATTCTGGAAAGTGCGTGCGAAACGGTCGTTGCTGCCGCGGTGCCCGGGCAGGTGCTGCTGCTGACCTCGACGACCTACGTTGGGACCACCCGGGACATGCTGGTCGCCCCACTTGCTGCTCGGGGCCTGACCGCCGGTCGTGACGTGTTCGTGGCGTTCAGTCCCGAACGCATCGATCCGGGCAATACCCGGCACGCTCAGGAAGACGTCCCCCGGGTGGTCGGCGGGACCACGCCGGCCTGCTCCGAGCGGGCCGCGGCGGTGCTGGGCAGCTACGCCAAGAGCGTGCACATCGTGCCTTCACCCGATGCCGCCGAGATGACCAAGCTGCTGGAGAACACCTTTCGGGCCGTCAACATCGCCTTGGCCAACGAATTCGCCGAAATCTGTCAGGTGATGGGCATGGACGTCGTCGACGTGATCGACGCCGCCGCGACCAAGCCCTACGGATTCATGCCGTTCTTCCCCGGCCCCGGAGTGGGCGGCCACTGCATTCCCTGTGATCCGCAATACCTGCTCTGGCAACTACGTCGTGAACGGCTGAGCACGCCCGTCATCGAGCAGGCCATGGCGGCCATCGCCGGGCGCCCGCACCGGGTCGTAACGCGGATCCGCGAAGCGCTGTCCGATGTGGGGCGCGGTCTTGCGGATGCACGAGTGCTGGTTGTCGGCGTGGCCTACAAGCCCGATGTCGAGGACCTGCGAGAGTCCCCTGCGCTAGAGGTGATGTCGGAATTGATCTCTGACGACGTCACGGTCGCCTACTACGACCCGCTGTTCACCTCCGTGAAGCTGCCAGGCGGAACAACTCTCATCGGTGTCGATGACCCGGCGGCCTTCCACGCCGACATCGTTCTCGTCCACACCGCGCACCATTCCGTCGACCTGTCCTGGCTCACCGATCAGCCCCTGGTGCTGGACGCGACCTACCGCCTTTCCGACATGCCTAACCGGGTCGTCCTGTGAACCGCCCTGCCGGGGATCGGCAACGAGTCGCGAGAACCTCGTCCGTGGGACGGAGGGTCGTGACCGTCACGGTCGGCGCCCTTCTTGCCCTGGGAATGATGGTTGTCGTCGGCGGGGCGTCGCCCGCCAACGCGGCGACCGGCACCATCGTGTCGTTGACATTTGACGACTCGAACGCCGACCAACTTCCGGCCGCCCAGTACATGACGTCGAAGGGCATGAAGGGCACCTTCTTCATGAACTCGGGTTTCATCGGGGCGCCGAACTACTTGACGCTGGCCAACGTGCAATCGATGGTCGCCGCCGGGCATGAGATCGCCGGTCACACCATCTCCCATCCCGACCTGGCGGCCCTGTCCATCGACGAGGCAACCCGGCAGATCTGCAACGACCGGGTGAATTGGGCGAATTGGGGTATCCCGGTGGCGAATTTCGCCTATCCGTTCGCGTCCTCGACCACGGCGGTGGAGACGGCGGTGAAGAACTGCGGCGAGAACAGCGCGCGCGGCCTGGGTGATCTGAAGACCCGGTTCTCCTGCACGAACTGCGCTGTCGGGGAGACCGTGCCACCACCGGATCCGTATTTCACCAAGGCGCCGGACGAGGTGGAAAGCACCTGGACGTTGGCCGACCTGCAAAAGAGCGTCACCCAGGCCGAGACGAAGAACAACGGCGGTTGGGTGCAGTTGACGTTCCACCACATCTGCGCCGCGACCACCGGTTGCGTGGCCCCGTCGGTCTCGTCGACGATCTTCAAGCAGTTCGTCGACTGGTTGGCGCCCCGGGCCGCGTCCAAGGGCACCGTGGTCAAGACGGTCGGCGCTGTGATCGGCGGCACCACCAAACCGGCGGTCGCAGGACCGGTGGCGCCGGCCGCCGCGCCCGGGGTGAACGCGATCAAGAATCCGTCGATGGAGACATTCAACTCCGCGACCGGTCTTCCGGCGTGCTACCTGGCCGGCGGATACGGAACCAACACGCCGTCCTGGGCGGTCACCACCGACGCCCACACCGGTACCAATGCGGTCAAACTGACCGTAGCCAACTATTCCTCGGGGGACGCGAAACTTGTCCCCAGTCTTGATCTCGGGGAGTGCGCGCCCACCGTGACACCCGGCAACACCTACACGATCGGCGAGTGGTACAAGTCCACAGCTGTCACCCAGTTCGCGCTGTACTACCGCACCGCCAACGGGTTGTGGCAGTACTGGACCTCTAGCCCGTGGTTCGCTGCGTCCGCGGCCTATACCCAGGCGAGCTGGGTCACCCCGCCGATGCCGGCCAACGCCACCGCCTTGAGCTTCGGCCTCAACCTGTTCAACAACGGCACCCTGACCACCGACGACCTGAGCATGGTCCAGACAGGCACCGCGCCCGCTGCGCCCGCCGCGCTGCGCTCCGGCGCCGTAACGGCCATCGCGCCGGCATCCGAATCGGTGGTCGTGTCGGTCCCGCCGACCGGCAAAGACAACGGACCGAAGAAGAACAGGGGCGACAAGATCACCACCCACAACACCGTTCCCGCCCCGAACGGCCCCGGCCGACCCAGCAAGGGCGGAAAGAGCCCTCAAACAGGTATCGCCCCGGGCGATGTCGTGCTGCCGCCCTTCGTGGTTTCCCCCGAATTGACCCGCGGCTGAGAACACGGCCGGTCCAGCGCGTCAGGGGCGCGCTGGACCGGCGTCGATCGCACCACCTGCTGCGGAAATTCCCACTGCAATACCGAAACCCGAGAATGAAAAGGATGAAATTCATGAGAACTGCCGTGACGGGCGGGGCGGGCTTCATCGGGAGTCACCTGGTGGAGTACCTGTTGGAGCGTGGCGACGACGTCGCGATCATCGACAACCTGTCGACCGGGAGGCTGGAGAATCTGCAGGCCGTCTTGGAACATCCGCGGCTGACCTTCGTCGAAGGGACGATTCTGGATCGCGGCGCGGTCGACGAGGTTGTCCTCGGCGCGGACCGGGTGTTCCATCTCGCGGCGGCGGTGGGTGTGCACTTGATCGTGGACCATCCGCTGGACAGCCTCCGGACCAACATCCATGGGACTGAGGTGGTTCTCGATGCGTCGCTGGCCGCCGGTGCCACATTGCTGATGGCATCGACCAGCGAGATCTACGGGAAGAACGCCGCGGACAGCCTGCCCGAGGAGTCGGACCGGATTCTCGGATCGCCACTCAAGTCGCGGTGGACCTACGCCGCGGCCAAGGGTATCGACGAAGCGTTCGCGCACGGGTACTGGCGTGAGTTCGGGTTGCAGGTGTCGATCGTGCGTTTGTTCAACACCGTCGGTCCGCGTCAGACGGGTCGGTACGGAATGGTGGTACCCAACCTCGTCGGACAGGCCTTGCGCGGACAGCCACTCACCGTGTTCGGTGATGGACGGCAAACCCGCTGTTTCTCTTACGTCGGTGACGTTGTGCCAGCCATGGTGCGGATTGCGGAAAACCGCAGGGGCCGTGGACAGGCAGTCAACCTCGGCGGCTCGTTCGAGGTCTCGATCCTGGACTTGGCCCGTCGCATCATTGAGGTGCTCGGCAGCGACAGCAAGATCACCCTGGTGCCTTACGCGCAGGCCTACGGGGAGGGCTATGAGGACATGCGGCGACGCGTCCCGGACAACACCAAAGCCCGCCGGCTTGTCGGCTTCGACCCGGCCACGACCCTGGATGAGATCATCGTCAGCGTCGCCGAGGACAGCTCGATGGCGCCGGCCGCGCAGAATGCCGGCCTAGCCGATCAGCTGCTGGCGGGGTGAGTCAACGCGTCCCCGACACACTCGATCAGCGGGCCGACAAGCAGAGGTCGCAGAGGATCCGGGGGCCCCTGGTGCTGCTGGTCGGCATCCTGGTCGCTGTCATGATCGGATTCGGGGTGCGCATCGGAAACGCCAACCCGGACCAGTCGACTGCATCCACTCCGAGCGTCGACCAATCCCCGCTTGTTGTGGGGGCCGTTCCGTACTGGGACGAGCAGGAGGCGCGCGCCAGTCTGGAGACCCACGGTCACCAGATTGGTGTCGCTTCACCCTGGTCGTACGCGGTCGCCGCGGATGGCTCCGTCCAACTGCAACCCGAGCTGCACGCCGCCGGCGAACAGGCCTTGGCCGGTCACCTACACGATCTCGGGATCAAAGTGATCCCAACCGTGGCCAATACAACAGCCGGCTTGTGGGATCCGGCGACAGTGTCCACCGTGATCAAGGACCCGACACTGCGACGCGTCCACGTCCAATCGATCATTTCCCTCATCCAGCTGAACGGGTTCGATGGCATTCAAATCGACTACGAAGACCTCACCGCCGATGACCGCTCCAGCTTCTCCGTATTCGTAGGTGAACTCGGTCAGGCGATCCACGAGATCGGCAAGGTTCTGTACGTCACGGTGCACGTGAAAGAGGACGACGCCGGATATGACGCCCGCAACAAATCACAGGACTACGCGGCGATCGGGAAGGCCGCCGACCAGGTCTGCCTGATGGCCTACGACTGGCACTGGAGCACCAGCCCCAGTGGCGCGATCGCCCCCTACGACTGGGTAGAGCGAGTGATCAGATACTCTGTCACTCGAATCCCGGCCAACAAGCTCCTGCTGGGCGTCGGCCTGTTCGGATACGACTGGGTCGGTACCACCGCCACCAACTTGACCTGGCGCCAGGTGGTCACACTCGCCGCGCAGAACCGGGTCGACGAAGCCTGGGACGTCGGCGCGCAGTCTCCCCACTTCTCCTACAGCATCGACGGCGTCCAACACGACGTCTGGTATGAGAACGGGCGCAGCGCCGCGGCGAAATTCGACCTTGCCAAGCAGTATCGCCTCGCAGGTGTCGAGTTGTGGCGACTCGGTGGCGAAGACCCAGCAGTGTGGGCACCAGGACCATGACCCATCCCATCCCATCTCATCATCTCGCCGGTCGGCGATGCGCCGGATCCGGTCGACGACGCTGATCCTGGTCAGCATCGCCCTGGTGGTCTCGTGCTCGAACGCCACGGCCCGATCTCCCGAACCCGGACCGGCGTACCCGATGCACACCGGTATCGTCGCGACAACTTTCTGGGTCGGCGAGATCTTCGACCCCAACGCCAGCGACGGCAGTCAGATGTACTCCACCTACGACTCCCAGTGGGCCGCACACCACGGTGGCTGCGACGGCATCGTGGTCAACGGCGACTGCACCACCGAAGCGCGGACAGCCAGCAACGGATACTTCCCCACCGCTATGACCCCGCGCGAAAACCCTTTCTACCTCGACCTTCCATTCGACGACGTCAACGACCCCGCCGCGTTCGCCCGCCGCGCCGCAGTCATCCCGTGGGCAGCCGAGCCTGGATACGCGGGCCGAGAAACCGACGAATCCTTCTCCTACATGAAGAACCGGTGGGTCCAGATCAGCAAGGGTGCCCGCACCTGCTACGGCCAGATTCAAGACGCAGGCCCCGGCCAGTACAACGACGCCGAATACGTGTTCGGATCTGACGACCAACGACCCAAGAACACAAAATTCAACTCCGCCGGAATGGATGTCGGCCCCGCACTCAACGGTTGCCTGGGCTTCACCGACCTCAACGGTGCGGACGAACGCGTCGCCTGGCGATTCGTGGAATTCGACAACGTCCCGGACGGCCCCTGGCGGACACGTGTCACCGCTGGCGGCGTCACCCCCTGACACGAGCCCGGCGGACCGGAAGGCCGGATGCGGCTTGCTCACCGCGCCCCATCGGCGGTGCCTACGCCGCGCTTGTCAGCCTGAGCAGGAGTGTTCCGCGAAATACGGGTGAGACGGACCACTTCGGTCATCTCGGCAAGATCCGCCGTCAACAGGTCCGGACCGTCCGCGGCAATACTGGCGGGCAACGGCCGAATGAAGTCACGAACGAGCATCAACAAAGCCGCCATCCGGGTACCGACCTCCGGACGGATCCGGGAAGCCTGAACCTGCTCGTGGATGGTCGCAAACAACATCACCGCGGCGTCGACCGCGTCCTGCTCCTGCACCACACCCCGACGATCTGCCGATGGTGTTTCGGCCCCCTGCGCGAATGCGAGGAGAAGCCGCTCAGCAGCCCCGTACAGGCGACCGTCCAACGGAACAGGCGAAGTCATGCCAACACGCTAGACCCCACCGCCGACATGGCGTGCCTCTCTGTCAAACTATCCACTGGGCACATCAGAGTCCACCCGTTTGGCTCCGGAGACGGGGGGTGGTCTTTTCATTTGGTGCCGGCGGGAGAGGCGAGGTATGAGAGTCCGTCTTTCGCGACGCGCGGTCGAGACTGATAACCGCGGGTTGGGTTACCGCATGACCGGTTGTTCGTCGGGAGCATTCCGCCTGTCTGAGAGCGAGTTTCACCAATCAACCGAGAAGTGTTGCTGCTCAACATGTCTGGCTTTGTCAAAGGTGTTGAGGCGGGTCACACCAAGCGCTGCCTGTCAACCCCGCCGATTCCCCCGCCGGCGGTCTATGAGACAAAGGACTGCTCACCCATCGATGGGGAACAGGGCGCCGGTAACCTGAGCTCTGCCTGCGATTGGAGCCGTCGATGTCTGCACCCCTCACCCCCGCCGGTGAGTCCGCTGTTGCCGAGGTCGCCCAGCGGTACCGGGTGAGCGAAGGCGCTGTCAGGACGCTGCTGGATGCGGTCGTCCGCGGGGGCGGTGCGATGGCCCAGTTCTCCTACCCTGAACTCGGTGGCAGCGGTCAATGGATGCGTGGCGGCATGACCATGGTCGGGGACATGTTCAACCCCGGACTGCAGGCGACCGTCAGCGGTATCTGCTCGGAACTGTCCGCGCTCCTGGCGTCAGGCGGCGTCCTGATCAAGGCGTCGGATCCCGGTGCCGGCGGGGCGACGTTCGGCGCGTTCGGTCAGAGCTGGTGGCCGCAGGGATTGGGTCGACCGAGCTCGTCCGGCGGCCAGAACGACGCGTCCTATGCCTACTTCCCTGGGCCGCGGCGGCTGGCCATCCGACGCCACGGCTCGGTCACGCTGTACGACACCTTGGACCACGCGATCACGGGGGTGCAACAGCAACAGGGCGGCCGCGGTTCGCTCGAATTCTCCAGCCAGCAAGGCACTTTCACTGTGGATACGCTGCCGGTGGTCGGTGTTGAAGCAACCGCTGGAGCGTTGTCGGCAGAAGCAAAGCCCACCGAGGCACGGCCCGCTCCCGCCCCGGCCCAGCCGGCAGCCGCAGCTCCGTCTGCCGCGATGCCGCCGCAGGAATCGGCCGGATCTGGCGGGATCGCCACCACCGCCGCGGATATCGGCGCCGCCATCGAAACCCTGGCCTCACTTCGGGACAAGGGCTTTGTCACCGACGCCGAGTTCGCAGCGAAGAAGGCTGAGCTGCTCGGCCGCCTGTAAACCCGGGATGCGGCCGGCCGAGTTTTCGCGATTCTCACGGAAATTGTTCGTCCGCCTAGGACATCAAATCTCGGAAGACCGTGTACATGATGGGGCGTCTGCCGCGAGGATCAGCGGCTTCTCGTCTACCGTCCCCGCCGACGGGCCACCGCGACGGCGTCGATCACCGCGGCGCTGAATGCCGGCAGATCGTCGGGCGAGCGACTGGTGACCATGTCCCATCGGTGGCGACCTCTTGATCGACGGCGTCGGCTCCGGCGTTGCGCAGATCGGTGCGAATGCTCGTATCCGAGGTCAATGTCTTCCCGCTCATCACACCGGCTTCCGACATTCCGACAATGTCCACGGGCCGTCGCAGATCGCGGCCATCGGCTTTCCGGTCTCCACGAACGAATTCCCTGACGAACCCGACCGCCCCTCAACCCAGTCGCAGCTTGTCGGGGTTGACGGCTCCGCCGGGCAGCAGCAATGCGCCGTAATCGTCGACGGACACGGAGCCGAGGAGCTGACCAACCCGTCCACCGGGAATGTTCGGTCGAGGTCGTTGTCGGGAGCCTGGATTTCGCCCTCCGAGATGGAGAGCAATTCGGTCGTCGCGCCGGCTTCGTGCAGTGCGTGCCGGGGCTGCTCGAATTCGACTCTCTCGACCCCGTCTGCGGCCAGAATGGCGATCTTCTGACCCTGTAAACGTGCAGCCAAGTCTCCTCCAATGTATTTGGCCTCGGGTAATCGGGTAACGGTGATTCTCTGATGACGGTCACCACCACCGTCATGACGCCGCCGCCGGGCCCGAACGGGGCCCGCGTGCCACCCGTCCACGGCGGCCACCGGCGTCGGCGTCACCCGCGTTGAACGACCCCGATGACGCCCGCGTCAAACCGCGGCGGGCGGATCCCGCCCCGGATGGTGATGGTGCATGGGGCCGGCCTGCCGTGCGTGCTGAACCACGAACCGCATGGTCCAGGGATCGGGCCGCAGACGCCGAACGCCTCCTGCGGCGTCAGCGAGCGCCGCACCGACGGCCTGGACGTCCGGCGACCGTCGCCGACCGGTGTTCCAACGACTGAGGGGCTCCACCGCGACGCGTTTCGGGCGGGTCCTTCATGACTGAAAGGATCGGACCGTGGGTCAGATGACGGGGTTTCGCCGCGGCTGGTGCGCGCGTGGCGGTGATGAATCGGTCGCAGGACAAGGTGGACGCCGCCGTTCATCGACTCCGGGAACTCGGGGCCGAGTCCATGGGCGCGGCGGCCGACGTCGCAGTTCCCAGGTGGCGATCTGGTCGAGCCCGTCGGACCCGCTGCGATCCCGGGCAATCGCGTGGTTGGTCCGGCAAAGCGAGCGGGGACACCGTCCATCTCGTGGCGAGCACCCGTCTGCTCCGCAGCCCGGTGTCGCACGCGGCCGCTGGGCGATTCACCGGCTGACCCTCGAAAGGTCAGCCGGCTGGGCTCTCTATTGCTTGTGTGTGCAGCTCGGTCGTGAGCCGGTGGATCTGCATCGTCAGCTCCGTGTTCGTCTTGAGTTCAAGCTCTTGCTCGTTGAAGTCGTGGTCGGCCTTCGCCTGCTGGAACGCCGCCTGCCGGTTCTGGCCGATCATCACAAACGTTGACAGGAAGATCGCTTCCAGCGACACGGTCAGTGTCAGCGTCGGCCAAGGCCTGGACTCGAGGAGCACCATCCAGACCGCGAACAGCGCGATATGCAGGTAGACGAAAGGCATCGACCCCGCAAATGCGGTGATTCCGTCGGCGATCCGCAACTGAAGGCTGGCGGCCCGGCGCGCCCTTTCCTCAAGGACGACCGGATGGGGCTTGAGGCTGAGCGGAGAACGCAGGTGAACGTGCTGATGATCAGCCACGGTGACAACTTCACCGGGGGCGGGTTCGACTGCCGTGGAGGATGTCTCGATCGTGGTCATATCGGGCTCCTGGTAGTGGATGGGTTGGTGAAACTGTTGATCGTGTGTGTT
>JADGOY010000072.1 GCA_017882715.1 Nakamurella sp.
TGCTCGTCCTCGGACACCAGCACCTTGCCGCCCTGGTGCCCGCACTTCTTGGCGCCCGGCTTCTGGTCCTCGATGTGGTACCCCGGCACGCCGACCTCGGCGAACCGGCGGATCAGGTTGCGCACGTGGGCGTCGCCGCCGTGTCCGGTGTCCGCGTCGGCGATGATGAACGGGCGAAAGTCGATCTCCGGCGTGGCCTTGCGCTCCGCGTCGGTCATCCGGAGCCGAGCGAAACGCTGGTTGCGGTCCGCCGTGAGCAGCGCCCGCACGAGCCCGGCGGCCTCGTCGGGCACCTGGCTGAGCGGATAGCTCGCCAGGTCGGGCCCCGGGTCCTCGTCCCTGGAACCCTTGGCCGACGTCGCCCAGCCGCCGAGGTAAATCCCCTCGACCCCGGCCCGCTTCATCGCCACCCCCTGGCCAGGGGAGTAGGGCCCGAACGTGGTGATCGAGCGGCCGTGCGCGAAGAGCTCCCGCAGCCGGGCGTAGAACCCCTCGGCGGCGCTACGTGCGACGGTGTAGTCCGCCGCCACGTTCCCTCGCTGCTCGATCACCTGTCGGGGCGAGTACACGCGGGTGATCCCGGCGAAGCGCTCGCTCCCCATCCACTCTCGGACGGTCTCGAGTTCCTGGTCCAAAGCCTCCACGACGTCGCTCCATTAGGTTGGTACGCCCAGTGAATCGCGTTGATGACGCTACTCGGCCCCAATGCGGCCAGCAACCACTTCCGTACCCGCCTTGGCGGATTGAGGAATCGGTGGACTCACCGCCGAGTACCGGGCGGAAGACGTGGCGATGGCGCACGCTCGCCGCAGCCGGCCAGCTGTCCCAGTCACTGGATTGCCGGAGATCGATGTGGCCCGGGTGCGCAGGTGGTGCTCCGAGCGGGTTCATGAGCGCGCAACATCACGACATTGCGCAGCACAGCAGGTTAGCCGGTGATCAGTGTCGATGCGAAGGAAAAGGAGCTCGTCGGCAATCTCAGCAATACCGGCCAGGAGTACCGGCCGGTCGGAGAACCGGCGCAGACCAACTTGTATGAACTCGAGGGAGAACTGGGCTAGGTCACCGCGTACGGCGTGGACGAGATGGCCGCGAACACCGGCTGGGTGTTGGTGGGAATCCTCACGACACCGGCCAGTTCGCCGTCGAATCGATCCGCCGCTGGCGTAACCACGTCGACCGGGCCGCCCCCGGAAGCGGACCGGTTGCTTGTCACCGCCGACGGCGGCGGCCCCAACGGATACCGGCTGCGGCTGCTGCGTGAACTGCCCGATCTGGCCATCCCAGACCGGGCTGCGACGACCGTCTGCTACTCAGGCGGATCGGGACCGGCCGGTCATGTGTGCCCGAGCCGCTCAGCCTGTACCATCTCGCGGATCTGCTCGACGATCTCCGGATTGGCGAGGCTGGTCACGTCTCCGACGTCTTCGCGGTTGGAGACGGACGCGAGCACCCTCCTCATGATCTTGCCGGAGCGGGTCTTTGGCAGGTCGGGGACTAGCCACACCTTGCGCGGCCTGGCTATCGGGCCGATTTCACGGACGATCGAGTCGATCACCCGCCGACCCAACTCTTCGGACGGCGATACGCCGGGCGCAAGGGAGACAAAGATCTCCGGCATGATCCCCTTGATCTCGTCGCGGGTGGCTACTACCGCGGCTTCGGCAACGCCCGGAACCATCAGAGCGGCCGACTCGAGCTCCTTGGTGCCGAGACGATGGCCAGCAACGTTGATCACGTCGTCTATCCGTCCGAGGATCCGGAAGTAGCCGTCGGAGGCCAGCATGGCTCCATCACCGGCGAAGTACGGCCAGTCGCGCCAGTCCTTGCTCTCGCGGTCCTTGCAGTACCGGGCGTAGTAGGTGGCCACGTAACGATCCGGGTTGCCCCAGATCCCCATCATGGAGCCCGGCCACGGGTTCCGGATGCAGATGTTGCCACCCTTTCCGGTGCCGGCCGGGACCTCGTTGCCCTCGTTGTCGTAGATCACCGGGTGGATGCCCGGCACACCAGGTCCCGCGCTCCCGGGCTTCATCGGCAGGAGCGCCGGCACGGTGCTGCAGAGGAAGCCGCCATTTTCAGTCTGCCACCAGGTGTCGACGATGGCCGACTCCTGCTGGCCGACCACGTTGTAATACCACCTCCACACGTCGGGCTCGATCGGCTCGCCGACGGTCACCATCAGCTTGAAGTGGTACTTGTACTTCTTCGGCTCCTCAGGTCCGTCCTTGCGCAACAACCGAATGGCGGTGGGGGAGGTGTGGAGGATGTTGACGTCCAGCCGCTCAGCGATCCGCCAGGGGCGGCCGGCGTCGGGATGGTTCGGCACCCCCTCGTAGATGATCGAGGAGGCGCCCAGCGAGAGCGGCCCGTAGACGATGAAGGAGTGGCCGGTGATCCAGCCGATGTCGGCCATGCACCAGTAGACGTCGGTCGGCTTCAGATCCAGGATGAGTTTCGACATCGCGGTGACGTAGGAGAGGTACCCGCCGGTGGAGTGCTGGGCCGCCTTGGGCTTTCCGGTCGACCCGCTCGTGTACATGAGAAAGAGCGTCTCGTCGGCCCGCATGTGCTCGGGCTCGACCCGCTGCCCACGGAACTCGCCGATCACGTCGTCGATGACCACGTCGCGGCCTTCCACGAGAGGGTGCTCGCTGCGGTACTGGCCCCGGTGACGCTCCCAGATGAGCACTTTCTCCACCCGGTGGTCCTCCCCGGCTGCGAGATCGCATGCCTGGTCGGCTTTTTCCTTGTGGTCGATCCATTTGCCGGCCCGCCAGTACCCGTCGCTGGTGATCAGCACCGAGCTGCCGGAGTCGACGATCCGGTCCGCGCAGGCCTGCGCGCTGAACCCTCCGAACACTACCGAATGGATGACACCGAGCCGGGCACAGGCCAGCATGGTGACGGCCAGTTCGGCCAACATCGGCAGGTGCACGGTGACCCGATCTCCCCTGCGGAGGCCGATCCCGTCACGTAGGTACGCGGCGAACTCGTTGACCCGCACGTACAGTTCCTGATAAGTGATGGCCTCGATCGGCTCGTCCTCGGAGTCGGGGATGAAGTAGAGGGCGGTCTTGTTCTTGCTCCCCGCCAGATGCCGGTCGACGCAGTTGTAGGAGGCGTTGAGCTCCCCGCCGACAAACCAGCGCCAGAACGGCGGGTTCGTCGAGTCGAGTACCGTGTCCCACGGTTTGTACCAGTCGAGGAGATCCCCGAACTCGTGGTAGTAGTCGGGGAAGTTCTCGAGGGCGAACCGTTCGGAGACCTTCGGGTCGGTCAGGTTGGCTT
Organism: Nakamurella sp.; assembly: GCA_017882715.1. Classification (GTDB taxonomy): domain Bacteria; phylum Actinomycetota; class Actinomycetes; order Mycobacteriales; family Nakamurellaceae; genus Nakamurella. The sequence goes on from JADGOY010000072.1 coordinate 3,292, forward strand.
GGGCGACGAAATCGGGCGGCGGCGGGTAGTACTCCTCTTCTTGCCAGTGAACTGCGATCTCCGAAGCGGAAACTTCACCACTACCGTCAGCCATGTGACCTTCCTTATCCAACTCAGTTGTCCACAGTCAGTCCGTCGAATGCATCCGACAACAGGGCCTTTGCCGGAGAAGCCAGCAAGCTGTGTTGTCGGCCACCACTCGGCGGTGTCTCCTGCCAACGTCCATCGGGCCGCAGGAGCCGTCAGCCCAGTCGGGTGGTTTCTGTGACCTCCGTCCCCGCAGACCCGGTCATGGTTCGCAGCGAACTGTGCACATCTCCCACGAACGGTTCGCCGGCAGTCCGGTTCCGCGACTGAGTTCTTCAGGGCGCTCCGCGCCGCCGTGGGCGGCAACGTGTGCCTACGAGACAGGCCTTATCCAAGCATCACTCGCAGAGCATCGCAACAGGTTCCGAACTGGTGCCGATGCGATGAGTCGAAGTCGATGACCGAACGAGGTTGGGAACCATGACCGAACGAGGTTGGGAACCATCGATGCGAGAAGTGAGAGGGGGCTCCCGTTCGTGAACCGGGCGACGATCCGATCCGCGGCGATCGGCACACCGGACCGCCGTCCTCTTGGTCGCACGTGAGTAGCGCTGAACGGATTACCACCTGCTACGCTCCGGTAACAGTTGCAGATCTGCGCAATTGCCAACGGAGGTTTGCATGTCGACACCGCTCTACCAGTTGAAGGCCGAGTTCTTCAAGACATTGGGGCATCCGGCGCGGATCCGGGTGCTCGAGTTGCTGGGCCAACGGGAATTTGCGGTGTCCGAGTTACTGCCCGAGGTGGGCCTCGAGGCAACCAATCTGTCGCAGCACTTGGCGGTGCTGCGCCGGGCGGGCCTGGTGGTGACTCGTAAGGAGGGCTCCACGGTGTATTACTCGTTGACCAGCCCGCGGGTGGCGGAGTTGCTGGCGGTGGCCCGGGGCATCCTCACCGAGGTGCTCTCGGGGCAGATGGGGTTGCTGGCGGACCTTCGAGCACCGCTGGGCGTGCCGGATGCGTCGCCGGCGGCAGGGGATCTGGCGGATGCCGCGGTGGCGGTCTAGGTACCGGCCCCTCGTGTCAAGGGGACCGCGGTACACCGGTCGACACGCGATGTGGCTTTTCGGTTTCGACGTCTGGAGTGTCTCTCAATTTTCCGATACCCGACGACGTCGACTGTGTCCGGCCGCCGTCGGACAGCCTGGGCCCTGTGCTGGGTTTGTGGCGCAAGATCCGGGCGACCGGGCGGGTGGCGAACCCAGCGCCCCCGGGCGGGGTGTTCCTTGCCATCACCGGCGTGTGGCGCGGTCGGGATCTACGGCATCGGCTACTCGCGGCAGCACGGCCTGGACGAGCGAGGGGTGCAGGCCGTGCTGCCGTTGTTCGTGGCCGCGACGATTCTGGTGCCGGTCCCGGTCAGGCGCTGCCCGAACCCGACAGGCTCGCTTCGATGCCTCGTCGCCGGAAGCCGCGCTGCCCCAGTCCGCGGTCGGGCGCGCCCGCTCGGGAGTCGGGATCGTCGAAGGATGGCGCGGGCCCGATCGTCCACCGGGTCGAAGTGAACGCCGGAGGCACCCCGACCCGGGCCAGGATCGTGGCCCCTGCATTCTTCAATTGCGCCGCCCCACGCGTTGCGCTGGCCGTCACCATCGGCCCGACTTCCCGCTGGTGAACAAGAGTTTCAACCTCTCGTACACCGGCGACGACCAGTAACCGCCGGCCCCCGCCGCAACCGCGACTGTGACACAGATCGCTTGCTCAACACTTGCATAAGTCCGCAACTAAGAACAGTCTGCATTGGACACTTGCCGGGTTGAGGCACTTGCCGGGTTGAAGCAAGTGGCGAGAGAGGGTAGCTGTGATGACCAGCGAGTTCACGGCGGTTCTGCGGGATCAGATCGGGACCACCGAACGGGCGCTGGTGGCCGCTCAACAAGCCGCACAGCCGCGCGAGGTCTACCGACACAGCGCCCGCCTGCTCGACCTGCTGGACCGCGCAGCCCGCAACGGGGTCGACACCACCGGGTGGGTATCCGAAGACGCGCTGTCCATCGCGCAGGCGACCTGCAACACCAGCGCGTGATCGTGCCCCCCGACCATGCCGGGCCGGGTCACCGGAAACGCTCGTCAGGGCGTGGAAGAAGGCGTTGTGATGGTTCACGAAGCCGGCACGGTCCCCCGCACAGACACTTCCGCGCAGGTCGGCGGCCTGGTTGCGGTGGTCAGCGACGCGAGCGGTTTGCGCGCGGGGGTCGCCGTCGACCGGCGGTCCGTGGCCGGGATCTTGCGGATGGAATCGGAGCTCATCGGCCGTCTCACCGGGCTGACGGTGATCACGGAGGCAATCACCGCAGGCGATGCGGCGCAGCTGATCGACGCGCTGGGTGAGCTTCCGGGTGCGGTCGGTGCGATCTTCCTGACCGGCGTGGCAGCCGAACGCGCACAAAAGGCCCAGCGTGCTGTGGCCGATTGTGGTGGGCCTGTGGTCTTCACCGATCAGGACGCCCACCGCGATCGCCGTCACTGCGTCCCTGCTGACCGCGCTGGCTCGCGCCGACCGCGCCCCGGCCCTCAGCAGGGTCGTGATCACCGAGGCGCATACCGTGCCATTGCTGCGCCCACTGCTGATCGCCGCGGGGATAGGCGAGTTCGACAGCTGGAACGCGGCAGTCGTCGTCGGGATCGGACTGGACCGCATCGCTCACGGCGCTGACGCGGTCATCGACATGATCGGCCGCCCCCCTGCCGCTTTGGCGGTCGATCGCCGGCCGAGTGCCCCGATGGGTCGGTCCGAACCCTTCATCCACCACGAGTAGCGGTGCGCTTTCGCCGCGGCAAGGAGAGCAAGTGACCATTGCCGGCATCATCGGCCCGGATCAGGCACCGACCACGTTCAGCGGTCTGTTGGCCTGGGTCCGTGACGTGGCTGCGCTGACCGACCCCGACGAAGTGGTGTGGTGCGACGGATCCGATGCAGAACGAGAACGCCTGACACGCAAGCTCATCGATGCGGGCACGCTCATCCCGCAGCAGACAGGGCCCCGAACCTTCCAGTGCGCCCTGGACCCGGACGACGTGGCGCAAGTCGGCCGACACACCTACGTCTGTGCACGCGATGAGGCCGCCGTCGATCCGGCCATCAACTGGATGGAACCAGTGGACATGAAGATCATCCTCACCGAGGAGTACCGCGGCTGCATGAGCGGACGCATCATGTACGTCGTCCCGTTCTATCTGGAGACATCGACCGTTGGGAATCCGATGCTGGGGGTGCAGATCACCGACTCCGCATACGTCGTGGTCTCGATGCACCTCATGTCCAGCGACAGCAATATGGGCCTGGCCAAGTTCGGTGAAGGCGCCGAGTTCGTGCGATGTCTACATTCTGTCGGCGCGCCGCGCCGCGCCGGTCAGGCGGACGTGCCGTGGCCGTGCGACCACACCAAGTACGTCGCCCAGTTCCCGGAAACACGCACCATTTGGAGCTACGGGTCCGGCTTCCCCGGCAACGCCCTGCTGGGCGACGAACTCGACCTCTCGGGCGTGCCGCTCAACCGATCCGAGAATGGTGCTACACATGCCGTCACAGCCGAAGCGCGACGGGCCGGGATCGTCTCCATGGAGTCCTGGTTCGCCGACGCCGGCCGCCTCTGAGGAACATCGCCGCCGGGGCCTTGTCGGTCCTCGTCGATAGCGACGCTCGCTCATGGGCACCCATCGCTACCCGAAGGCGGCGTTAACCGTGTCACGAAGGCCGTCGGTCAGCCATATGCGGGAGAACTGCACGTACCGATTGACAGGGGGACCGGGGAACCAGGACCGCACAGCGGCACCTGCGCCCCTCACGCGGAAATGAGCCCGCCGTTGGTGGTCTGGGATCCGCGCATGCTCGACTACGACTTTGGCGGGAATCACCCGCTGGATCCGCTGCGGTGGGAGTTGACCTGGCTGCTGGCGGAGATGCTGGGCGTCATCGACGGTTTCGAGGTGTTCACACCGGGCCCGGCCGACGTCGAGACCCTGGGTCTGGTCCACACCTTGGGCTACATCGACGCGGTCCGCCGCGCCTCGAGACCGGGCTTCCCCTTCTCCGTCGGGCACGGGCTCGGCCCCCCGGACAATCCGATCTTCCCGGGCATGCACGAGAGCGCCGCCCTGATCGCCGGGGGATCCGTGTCCGCCGCGCGGGCGATCGCCCACGGTGAGGTCGACCGCGCGGTCAACTTCTGCGGGGGGCTGCACCACGCGATGGCCAACCACGCCTCCGGGTTCTGTGTCTACAACGACGCCGCACTGGGCATCGCCGCGTTGCTGCAGGCCGGGGTACGCAAGGTCGCCTACGTCGACGTCGACGTGCACCACGGGGACGGCGTGCAGGCCGCGTTCTACGGCGACCCGCGGGTGCTGACCGTGTCCATCCACCAGAGTCCGCTGTCGCTGTTCCCCGGCACCGGCCACGCAACCGAGTGCGGGGAAGGCGCGGCTGACGGTACGTCGGTCAACATCGCGGTGCCGGCCGGCACAGCGGATGCGTCGTGGTTGCGGGCGTTCCACGCGGTAGTGCCCGGGGTGGTGCGCGCGTTCCGACCGGAGGTACTGGTCACCCAGCACGGCGCGGACTCCCATCGCGAGGATCCGTTGGCCGACCTGAACCTGACCATCGATGGCCACCGAACGTCGTACGAGGCGCTGCGGGAGCTGGCCGAAACCGTCACCGATGGTCGGTGGCTCGCGCTGGGCGGCGGCGGGTACTCACCGGTGCGGGTGGTGCCCCGTTCGTGGACACACCTGCTGGCGATCGTCTCCGGTCATGACATCGACCCGGCCACGCCGCTGCCCCAGGACTGGCTTGCGCTGGCCGCGGCGGCCCGTCCCGGGATTACCCTGCCGGTCGACATGTCCGACGGCACAACGCACCCGGTGACCTTCCGACGCTGGGACGGGACCGTCGACCTGGCCGTGGACCGCGCCATCCGGGACACCCGTAACACGATCTACCCGCTGCACGGGCTGGACCCCCACGACCCCCGTGATTAGCCCGCACTACCGGCCCTACGAGCCACAGTCAAGACGACCGCGGCGCACCGTCGGGCCACCGCCGCGATGACCAACGTCGGCCAGTCCCGGGCGCTCTGAGCGCCGTGGACGGGTGGGCAGCGACACCACGACGTGACGACGATGCTGCTCAAACTCGTCGCCAGGACAAGCTCACGCCGGAGAAGTTCGAGAGCCACCCCTTCCCGACAGGGTCATCGAGACAACAACTTCGGTCGCGCCGCTGAGACAAGGCCACTCAAGGTGGTCATCACGCGCTGACGCACCGCGACGCCCCGGCTACGGACGCTCGTTCGCGCTCAGCACCGCCTTCAAACGCATCCACGGCATCGGCCCCCCAGCACCGAGTCGGCGCGGCCACCAGCCCTGACGGCGGGTGATCCAAGTGCGCCCGCCAGTCACACAACATCGACGGCCGTGGAAGAGCGCCGCATCAGCCCACGTTGGCTGCGCCGCGGAGCCCGCCGGGCTTGGCCGGCTCGTACCCGTATGTGCCCGGCGCGTTGTCCAGCACCGGATGGACGCTGTTGCCCACCGGCCCCAGTCTGGCGCAGCCGACCGCGCTCGTGATCGACGGCCTCGACGAACGTCAAGCGTCGGCTGCATCGAGCGTGGTCGGGCAGGCACGGTGATCCGGCGCCCGACGGGCGCGGGCGCTCCCTGCGTGTGCTCGATGCGCATCGAGAGCCGATGGGGCGGCGGTGGCCGAGTCTCAACAGATCTCGCCAGAGACCGGGGAAGGTGGTGTTTTCGATCGTCGTCGGCCTGCTGGTCGAGTTCGGCGATGTCGCGGGCCAGCGGCATCGTTCGCAGCGTTGCCGTTCTGGGCGGCCTCGGTGGCAGTGGACCTGGAGGGACTCTCAGCGACGCGAACTCGGACCCGGCCGCTGGCGCCCGGGAACCGACCGAACACGACCACGACTCGCCAGCGGCACCCACTCATGAATAGCGTCCGCGAGATGTAGCACGCCACCCCGGCATTGGTGTGACCGTGGGTGCGTTGCTGCTCATCGTGGCCGGCCTTCGGCGTCACTACTTTGACCGTTGTCCGATTTCATCGATCGAGTCGCGGAGGAAGTTGCATTTGTCCCGGCGGGTGGGTGGGACCTATGACTCTGGCGTCGCGGTCGGGTTGGTGGTGACGATCGATGCACGTTGGAAGTGCCCGGTGAGCCAGGAGGTGCTGCGGGCAGAACGCTATGGCCCGGTGAGTGCGACGTTGCCGGTCGCGATGACCTGACTGTGCAGACCCCTGTGGCAGGCCGAGTCGATCGCCCCCCGTGGGCCCCCGGGTGATGCGAGCGAATCGGTTGGTGGGCTTGCAGAGAGGTGCTGATGATGACCGTCTTTCGTGATCGGGTCGACGCGGGCCGTCAGCTCGCGGAGCGGTTGGCGTACTTGTGTGATCAGGATGTGGTGGTCCTGGGTTTGCCTCGGGGTGGGGTGCCCGTTGCGTTCGAGGTGGCCGAGGCGTTGAACGCGCCGCTCGATGTGATCGTGGTCCGAAAGTTGGGAGTTCCGTTCCAGCCCGAGTTGGCGATGGGGGCCATCGGCGAAGGAGGTGCCCGGGTGCTCGACGCCGACGTGTGCAGGCGCGCGCGGATCAGTGAGGACGATCTGCGCACCGTCGAGCGGCAGGAACGCGGAGAGCTTGAAGCGCGGGTGGCCCGTTATCGCAGAGGTCGCGAACGGGTCGCCGTGAGCGGACGTGTCGCGGTCGTCGTCGACGACGGCATCGCGACCGGGTCGACGGCACGTGTGGCGTGTGAGGTCGCCCGTCAGCTCGGGGCGGCGAGGGTGGTTCTCGCGGTCCCGGTCGGGCCGTCCCGGACGCTGCGGGACTTCCCGGCGGCCGACGAGGTGGTCTGCGTCTCGGCGGTTTCACGTTTCTTGGCCGTCGGTTACCACTACCTGGACTTCTCACCGACCAGCGACGAGCAAGTGGTCGTCCTGCTGGACGTCGCGTCGCGCCGTGCGCTGCGCGTCCACCCGGGTGTCGGAGCCGACGCTGATGTCGATGTCGAGATCCCTGTCGGGGCAACCACCATGCAAGGCCATCTGCATGTTCCCGAATCGGCGGCCGCGGTCGTGGTGTTCGCCCACGGAAGTGGCAGCAGCCGGCACAGCCCCCGGAACAGGTTCGTCGCGGACGTGCTGTATCGAGCCGGTCTGGGAACCCTCCTGCTCGACCTGCTCACCCCGGAAGAGGAGGTCGAGCGCGCCAACGTGTTCGACATCGAGTTGCTCGCCGGCCGGCTGACCGCCGCGACCGCGTGGCTCGCCACCCGCCCGGACACTGTTTCGTGCCAGGTCAACTACTTCGGCGCAAGCACCGGAGCGGGAGCGGCCCTGTGGGCCGCCGCGGACGCCGGGCCGCGGATCTCAGCGGTCGTGTCCCGAGGAGGCCGCCCCGACCTGGCCGGGCGACGACTTGCTCGGGTGCAGGCACCCACGCTGCTGATCGTGGGAAGCAAGGACCGGACGGTGCTGGAATTGAATCGCCGAGCCCAGGCTCAGCTCCGTTGCCCCAACCGCCTGACGATCGTCGAGGGAGCCACCCACCTGTTCGAAGAACCCGGAACGCTGGCGGAGGCGGCGATGCATGCCCGCGACTGGTTCGTGGACCACCTGCCGTCCACCGGCATCGAGCACAGGTCGGCGGCAGTCCGATGAACGTGTTACGACGCACCGCGAACGGGTTCGACGTCGCGTCCGAGATCCGGTCGTTGGCGCGCCCCCTCATCGGTCCGGCAGACCTCGACCCCCTCGTCGATCGAGTGGGTGCCAACCGGTTCGTCTGCATCGGCGAGGCATCGCACGGAACGCACGAGTACTACACCTGGCGGGCGCAGCTCAGCCGCTACCTGGTCCAGCAGCACGGTTTCACCTGGATCGGCGTCGAGGGCGACTGGCCCGACTGCTGGCGGATCAACCGCTGGGTGCGGGGCCAGGATCACCAAGATCTCGACACCTACGGGATTCTCGCCCACTTCGAGCGTTGGCCGACCTGGATGTGGGCAAACGAGGAGGTCGCCGACTTCCTGAGCTGGCTGCATGACTGGAACCTCGCCCGTCCCGAACACGAACGCGTGGGTTTCTACGGACTGGACGTGTACTCGCTGTGGGACTCGCTCCGGGAGATCATTTCCTGGCTCGAGACCAACGCTCCGGACGCGGTGCCGACCGCATTGCGCGCCTGGCTGTGTTTCGTTCCGTACCGCGAGGACCCGCACGAGTACGCGTGGAGTACGCGCCTCGTGCCGGAAACGTGCGAGACCGACGTCGTCGCGCTCCTGGTGGAGGTGCGTCGCCGTGCCAGGCGTCATCCGGTCGACGACGAGGCCGCCTTCGATGCCGCGCAGAACGCGGAGGTCGCCGCGAACGCCGAGCAGTACTACCGAATCATGGTGCGTGGCAACCGCGAGTCCTGGAACATCCGCGACCATCACATGGCCGACACCATCGACCGACTGGCCCGGCACCACGGGCCGCGATCGAAGGGCCTGATCTGGGAACACAACACCCACATCGGCGACGCACGGGCCACCGACATGGCCCGCGAGGGGCTCACCAACGTCGGCCAACTCATCCGTGAACGGCACGCCCGTGATGGCGTCGCGCTGGTCGGCCTCGCCTCTCACCGCGGCTCGGTGCTCGCGGCGGACGCCTGGGGTTCCCCCGAACGCGTGCTCCCGGTGCCAGAAGCCCGTGCGGGCAGCCAGGAAGATCTGCTGCACCGCACCCTGGGAGCGCCCGCCGTTCTCGTCTTCGACGACGACCGGTCAGGACCCTGGTTGTCCAGCTGGCTCGGTCAGCGGGCCATCGGCGTCGTCTACCGACCGACCAGCGAACACGGAAACTACGTGACCACGAGGATGGGCGGTCGCTACGACGCCCTGATCTGGCTTGAGCAGACCGCCGCGTTACGCCCGCTGCACCACGAACTCCGGCCACAGGGAGCCGAACTCGAGACGGAGCCAACCGGATTCTGACCGGACGCGACTATCGGACGACGATCACCGGGCACCGGCCATGGGCGATGAGCGCGTGGCTGGAGGACCCCAGCAGGAGTCCGGCGAATCCAGCGCGGCCCCGGCTGCCGACAACGACGAGTTGCGCCGTGCTGCTGGCGTCCAGCAAGGCGGGCGTCGGGCGACTCCGGACCACGTGCTGTTGCACGGGCACGTCCGGGTACTTGTCTACCCAGCCGGCCAGTTGTTCGGACAGCAGCGCACGTTCCTCCTGTTCGATCGCGACCGGGTCGACCAGCAGCGGGAAGTCCGGGAACTCTCCGTCAACGACGGTGTCGTTCCAGGAGTGCACCGCAAGGAGCTCGGCGTGCCGCGACGCGGCCGCCTCGAACGCGAGCGCGATGGCTCCTTGGCTGGTCGCCGACCCGTCCACTCCGACAACGACCGGACCTACCGGTTCGATCGGATCGTGTCGATGGATGACGGCGACCGGGGCGGGGTTGTCGGAAGCAATCGTCAACGCCACCGACCCCAAGATGACCCCGGTCAGCCGGCCGGCGCCACGCGATCCGACCACCGTCAGCCCGGCGTGCTCGGACTCCTGCCGTAGCGCTGCCGCGGCGTTGTCGCGCACCAATCGAGTCGTCACATCCAGCGCGGGGTGGGCTCGTCGCAGGTCGGCGGCGACTCGGTCGAGCAACGATTCCGCGCGGGCAACCAACATGGCCGCTTGTTCGTCGGAATGCTGGGGGTTTTCGTCCAGGCTGACAAGACCGTACACGGCTCCCTCCGGCGTGTTGGCGAGCCCGGCGACGGCATGCACGAGGCGTAGGGAGCCGTGCCGACGCTCGGCCTCGGCAACCGCCCAGTCCACGGCGCGGGCGGAACCCACCGATTCGTCCACACCGACGACGATGAGATCGGTTCTACGAGAACTGATCTCGCTGCGAGCCTCATCCGCCGGGGTGGGCTTGGCCGCGCGCTGGATGTCCGGGGTAGGGGCATCCGACACCGATCCGGCTGCGGGAGTCGCACCCTCGTCGCGGCGTTCCGGACTGGTCGCGGGCCGGGCCTGCTCGACTCGCTCGTGGTATGCGGCCGCGGCCAGATAGTGCTGCATGGCGACCTCATGTCTGGACAGCGGCCCGGTCGCCTTGACGACCGCGTTACGGGCTTCGACTCCGGCGCGGCGGTTCTCGTTGGTGGACATGATCAGTCCTTTCACCGCATGGTGCGCACATCTGTCTGCACCAACGCTCCTGTCCGTGGATGCACCGAACAAGGGCCCAAAGGCCCGTGACCGCAGGCGAGGGCGCCCGGAGGTGATGGCAGGAATAGATGGGACGGCCCGGTGAGGATGCCGCGGGGACGGACCGCCGGGGACTGAGTCAGTGTCACCAACACAGGATCTGACCAGGACTTCAGATGCTGAGCCGGTGGTCGATGCCCGCGAACCCGTGCAGTTGTCGCAGCGGGACCTGCGTAGCGGACCCGCTGGTCTGTCGAGCAGGGGGCCGCATGCCGGGTGCAGGCGGTCGACCGAACGAGCTGTCGGTTCGGCATCGCCCTCACTGGCCGGAGGACCTGGCGCGGCAGCCCACCCATCCGTTGGCTCTGCTGCTGTGGCCGCCGGGCTGTCCTGGATGGTTGCGGTGACCAACCCTAAACGTGCCACGCCGACATCCCGGGTTCTCTGGTTCCCGCCGCGATCGTCCGGCTGAGCGCGAGTCCACGCTGGTCGGAAACGGCCGTCGGATGATTGCGGCCACAACTGCGGTGTGATCGGTCAGCCGCGTTCGATCGGGATCTTGCGGGTCTCCGGTGGCGCTTGGCCAACGGCGATCGACACGGTCAGGATCCCGTCGGTGTAGGTGGCCTTGACGTCGTCGGGCTTCACACCCGCGGGCAGGGCAATCGCGCGCCGGAACGCGCCGTATTGGAACTCGGAGTGGGTCTTGTCTGATTTCTCTTCGGTGCGTTCGGCATCGATGACCAGGGTGTGGTCGTCAATGGTGATCTTCACGTCCTTCTCCGGATCGATCCCTGGTAGTTCGGCGCGGATCACATAGTGGTCGTCCTCGAGTTTGTCCTCGACCCGGATCGGGTGCGGACCGAACAGGGACCGGGCCGCGAACAGCGACGGCCAGGATGATTCCACCCAGTCGAACAGTTCGGGAACACGGGTGCGTTGACGGGCAACAACGGTCATCGGGGGCCTCCAGCCTCGGACGGCAGGACAGGTACACCATCGACTGAACGCCTGAACCATCGAAGACGACAGGGCCATAGGTCACCACCACTGAAAAACGACCAGTGGTGACGCGCGGGATACAGCAGGGGGTCTCGCCGTGGTGGCGGCGGGCCGCGGTGCTGCAGGTGTTCTCGGTGAGGGGCCGTTCGCGGTTCTTCGACCGGCTCACCGGGTCCAGTCCAGCAGTTGCGTGCTGGCCAGGGTCTTCCAGGCCGGCCCGAAACCCGGCGGTGGCTTCGTCGGCTCGGTCCTTCTGCGCATCCGGGTGCCGGGCGAGGACGGCCCGCTGCCCGCCAACTGACACCCGCAACCGACATCCGTTTCTTCCGGAAGCCATTTACCGAACAAATGTGCTCCACCTACGAACAAGTGCTCCGCCCCTGACAGACATACTTCCGAGCAAAGCCGTCAATCCCGGGGTCTGAACTCATATCAGTCTCCGGGGCGGTAAGACAACGTCCGACCTCTTCCGGCGTCCTGGTCGCGGCCTGAAAAGCCACGACCGGCTCAAGTTGCGTCCGGGGGTCGATAGAGCTGGTCGAGGGTTGCTGCGGCGTCGTCGTCGGTCAGTGGCATGACGTGGCCGTAGATGCACAGCGTGGTGGGCGGCGTTGCGGTGCCCGAGCCGGTATTGGGCAGCCGGTATTGGGCTTTCACGATTGTCACCGCGGGGCACCGAAGTCGTGGCGACGGTGTGGCGGAGGCGGTGCGGGGTCACGTCCGGGTGGCCGGCCTCGCTGCACAGCACCGCGAACCAGTGGCCCAGGCTGGAGGTGTCAGCCGAGTCGTGTGGTCGGGTGCGGGCGGGAAACAGCCACGGCCCGAATCGGTCGCCGATGTCGCTGCGTTGCCGCCAGCGGATCACGGGTTCCCACCACAGGGTGGCGGTGGTCGGTCCGAGGGTGAGCCAGCGGATCCTGCCGGACTTGGTCGGGCCGACAACCTCGTTCGATGTGCCGCGCACTGCTCTGATCTTCGTTATTGCCACAGTTGCGGGGATGCGATCTTGGACCGAGATCACTCAAACCCACTCAAGCCAACCGAAACGATTGTGGTGCAACGGATTTGACGATCGCGCCCGGATGGATTCGAACCACCAACTTCTGATCCCGTCGCGTTCAAGTGGCGCAGACGGTCCAGGATGTTCCGGACGGTGCAGGCGGGCAGCACTGTACCGGGCTGAGAGTTGCTTCAATGTCGAGGCGATCGGCCGGGTCGGCATGCTCAGCCAGTTCACGCTCGAGCCTGCGGTATTCGGCCTGGCCTTCTCGGTCCGCGGCGAACGCTTCCCGGAGCAGGCGCAGCCGTGCGGTCAGATTGTTCATGTGCCTGGCCTCCTGGTGATCACGCTCGAGGCCCCGTTGCGCTCCATCCGTATGGACGGGCTTGCGACGGGACGTTCCAACCCCTCCGAATCGACTCGTGCCGCAGTCCGGCGCTGTGGCGGCGCGGCGGATGATTCGGCCTTGCGCGACTCGCTGAGCACGGATCGGCGCTTTCGCTTCCCTCGAGAATGAGCACGCCCGGCACCGTCGAGCGGACCGACAACAGATAATCAGGAATACCCGACATCCGTGGCGATCGTCGAATTGCGTCGCCTATCATGAGAGGACTGGGGGCAATGGCGGACCGTGAGCCATGCCGGGCTCCGACGACTCCGGCTTGAGTTCGCCTCAGCCGATGCGGATTCTTCATGAGAGGCCAAACCCTCATGACAACTGTTGCCTACCATTACATCGGGAGTACTTGATGCGTAAGGCGTCTCGCGCTCTGCCCTCCGGGTTGGCAGTCTCGGCCGTGGCTACCGCCTTGCTGGTCGCCGGGTGCAGCTCATCGGTGACTGGATCAGCCACTGCCGGCAGCACGGCGCCCGGGAGTTTGTCCGCTTCGTCGATCGGGACAGCGACACTGCCAACCACGCCATCCTCTGCGCACATTTCTGCGCCACCGGCTTCTGCCTCTACGGCGGCCCCGACATCCGCCGTGTTGCCCGCGACGGCCGCCACCTCGTCGGAGTCCTCCATCTCCGGCAGCGCGCATACGAAAACCGCCGCCGCACCCTCAGGAACCCAGATACTCCACGTCAAGCCGACAGATGAGAACAGCAACCTGCTTCCCCAGTACAGCGTGGGGACTCCGGTCGACGAGCTCAGCGTTCCCGGAATACCCAGCGTGACCCCCTCCCTGTTCGGAGGCTCGGCGTATTCGATCAGCGCCTCCGTGGCCGGTAGCTCCCTGAACGACTGCTGGCCCACGGCCCAACCACACAACGCGGTCTGCCTGTTCAATCCGGACGACACGACCGTCACCCCGATCTCCGTGGCCGAGGATCTTCCGGTCATCGACCCGGTGGCTGACCTCAGCCCCGGGGTACGACCGTGGCAGATTCAACTCGACGACGGCCTGGTGTGCGGCGCCCGTACACACGGGTCGACGACATTCAGGGAGACCTACCAGTGCATGGATCCGGCGACCGGGAGCGAAGACGAGATCAAGAGCACCGTGAGCAACGTGGACACTTCTGCGAACGTGTGGACCATCCAGCAGGTCAACGCCCCGTCGCTTGACGCCATCCCAGACCGGGACAACCCACCCACGCGCACCGCCCAGATCATCACGGCCTGGTTCAACGGGTAGCCCCCGCCCCGCATACGGTACAGCGGTGACCCGTGCTCCGCCGGAAGTCACCGGTGCAGGGCCGGTCTTTCTCAACGTTCAACGATCCGGCGAGCGCTGACCGTGCGACGGCACGCTGGTGCGCGGGCATAGGATCAACTCGTTGGGTAGGTCGGCTCCCGGGAAGGGAAGACCAATGGCGCTCTCGGAGTGTGAGCAGCGCAAGCTCGATGAAATAGAGCGCTCCCTGCACAGCGACGACCCCGCGCTGGCGACGATCCTTGACAGCGGAGTCGTCCGCCGTCACCGACGGGTCGTTGCCGTGTTGATCTTCGTGGGTGGGTTGGTCGCGCTGATGGGCGGCGCGGTCGCCGCGTTGAGCCTGCCGCTCAGGGGTGTCGTAATGAGCGTCCTGGGGTTCGTGGCGATGGGGGTCGGCGCCGGGTTGTACGTCTCGGGTCGGGCCCGCACGCGACCTCCCGCCGAGGCAGGACGCGGCGCGGGTTCCCCTCCGGCACCGTCATGGCGTGCCCGAATGGAGGAGCGGTTCCAGTCCCGGTTCGATGACCTCGGCAGATAGGTGGCGCTGTTCTCCGGTGCTGGCCATGCGGAGAACAAGCGCGACCGAGGGCTGAGCCGTCCGTGAGGGCGAACTCGTTCGGCCTCGAACCGTTCGCGGTGGTCGGCACGCCTGGGCGCGATCAGGACGGCGGCCGCCCGGCTGAGCGTGTGCGGTGTGTTCGCGTTCGGCACTTCTCCGCTGATGAACGTCCCGGAGCTTGCAGGACTTCTAGGTGGCGCCCGGGTGGACCGTCGTTGACGCACCAGGATCGCCGTTTCGACGACACGTACCCCGAGACACGTCCCTCGGCGAGTGATCGCTCGGCGACGCAAAGGGCTGGATCCCGTCGTCGGCCCGTCAGTAACCGGCGATCGCTGACTGGTGTCGGTCGGGGCCACGACCACACCATGTACCGCCTCCGCCCTGACCGTTTGGCCTGCCCGGCCTCGCCGTCCCACGCGAAGTAACACGTCCCACGCGAAGTAACACGTCCCACGCAAAGAAAACCCCCCCGCGAAGTAACACAGTGGGTGTTGGCCGTGGGCGACCCAGATCGCCCGTCGGTTCGGGGGAAGGGGAGATTTCCGTGGCCGTGGGGATCGAGGCTCGCGACGTATGGCGGCATGTTCTGCGCGAGATCAAACACCGAGGAGTCACGGTCGGGCCCATCGCGGCTTTCGCCGGCGTTCTTCAACAGAACATCCGGTAGCCCTCACCGACCGCGATGCGGGCAAGGGGTTCACCCGCCGGTCGCAGCCGGCAGTGACCCGCCACCTCGTCCGCATCCCCGCCCGGGTGCGATTCCCCCGGGCCACCCGACCAGGTAGCGGATCGCTTCAAAGAACTGTGAGATGGTAGGTGGTGTTGTAGTGTTGTGAGTGAAATCATTAAAAAGGATGCCCGCCGCCACCGAAGGTGATCGTGTGGCTGCCCTTCCGCAATGGTGTCACCATCAGGTAGTACCCATCTGCGACAGCTGGTCGATAGTTGCCCTGCAGCGAGTCAGAATACGTTGTTGTCGGGGACTTTGAGGCCAAAGGCAGGCGCAGTGCATTCTCTGATTCTCTGACAGGTCCGGCACACGCTGAAAAGTTCCGGCTTTCGGGGTCTAGCGGAACAGGTCGTCCGTCGATGGACGCGAAGAGCGAG
>JADGOY010000219.1 GCA_017882715.1 Nakamurella sp.
CCCGGCCTGTTCCGCGGCCGGGGCTCCCTGGGCGAGCAGCGGTGCGGCCGCGATCATCATGGTCGCCCGCGAATCGGTCAGCACGAAGCCGATCTCCCGCGCAACCAGCAGGGCGTGCACGGGTACCACGACAGCGCCCAGGGACAGCGCCGCGTAGTAGACGCGGGGAAAATCAGGGACGTTCGGCACCAGCAGGGCGACCCGGTCCCCGGGCCGGACGCCCTCCTCCGCCAACACCGCCGCATAGCGACGGGTCTGTTCCCACAGATCCGCGTAGCTGATCCGCTGCGGCCCGATGACCACCGCGTCCTCGTTCGGGTGTCGTTGCGCGGACTCGGCCAGAATCGAGGCCAGGGATAGGCTCATCTCGGGTGCACTCCCTTTCGTCCCCTGATCGGAACCCGTGATCCGCGCCACGCGAAGAGCGCGGACCCGGTGCCGGCATCGGACCGGTTTGGCCCCGCGGGCAGGCGGGACGGCCTTGTGAACGGCACATTACTGCGGCATGACAGGCATCGCCGGGTTCTCAGCGCGCCGGGCCCGAGCGTAGGGCCGTGGGGTTGACCGACCCTCACGGCCAGTAACCTCGGTATGTCACCTGAACCGACGTTCGAGGCACTAGAGGGGACAATCCACCGAGCGAGGTCCCGTGTTGTCATGACAACAACGAGAGGCGAACCGAATGTCCGAGGTCACCGATACCGCCGAGTCGCCAGCCGTCGAATCCGCAGCCGTGCCATCCGCCACCGCGGTGCCGGCTGCCGCCGAGCCCGCCGCCACCGACCCCAGCTCGACACCGGACGCCCCGGTGACGCTCGAGGCGCACTCACCCCAGCATCCCGGCGCCCTGATCGAATACAACGGTGCCAAACTCGAACTCAAGATCATCCCCGCCACCGACGGTTCGTCGGGGGTGGAGATCTCCAAACTGCTGACCACGCTTGGGGTGATCACGCTCGATCCGGGCTTCACCAACACCGGCTCGACCACCTCCGCGGTCACCTACATTGACGGCGACGCCGGCATCCTGAGGTACCGCGGGTACCCGATCGAGCAGCTGGCGCAGTCGTCGACGTTCCTGGAGACCAGCTACCTGCTCATTCACGGCGAGCTGCCGACGCCCTCCGAACTGGAGTCCTTCGTCAACCGGATCAGCCGGCACACGATGCTGCACGAGGACCTCAAACGGTTCTTCGACGGATTCCCTCGTGACGCGCATCCGATGCCGGTGCTCTCCAGCGCGGTCAGCGCGTTGTCGACGTTCTACCAGGACGCGCTCGACCCGTTCAATCCGGAACAGGTGGAGCTGTCCACCGTCCGGCTGCTGGCGAAGCTGCCGACGATCGCCGCCTACGCCTACAAGAAGTCCGTCGGGCAGCCCCTGCTCTACCCGGACAACTCGCTCGGACTGGTCGAGAACTTCCTGCGGATGTCCTTCGGCTTCCCCGCAGAGCCCTACGTGGTCAACCCGAAGCTGGTTCATGCGCTCGACCAGTTGCTGATCCTGCACGCCGACCACGAGCAGAACTGCTCCACCTCGACGGTCCGGCTGGTCGGTTCGTCCAACGCCAACCTGTTCGCCTCGATCTCCGCCGGCATCAACGCGCTGTTCGGCCCCCTGCACGGTGGGGCCAACCAGGCCGTGCTCGAGATGCTCGAAAGCATCCGGCGCGACGGCGACGACGTCGACACCTTCGTCAAGCGGGTCAAGAACAAGGAGCCCGGCGTCAAGCTGATGGGCTTCGGCCACCGCGTCTACAAGAACTACGACCCGCGCGCCGCGCTGGTGAAGGGCACCGCCCACGAGGTGCTCGACAGCCTCGGTGCGGCCGATGCATTGCTGGACGTCGCCCAGGAACTCGAGGCGGTCGCGCTGTCCGACGACTACTTCGTCTCCCGTCAGCTCTATCCGAACGTCGATTTCTACACCGGCCTGATCTACAAGGCGATGGGTTTCCCCACCAAGATGTTCACCGTGCTGTTCGCACTGGGCAGGCTGCCCGGGTGGATCGCGCAATGGCGCGAGATGATCAACGATCCGTCGACCAAGATCGGCCGGCCGCGTCAGGTCTACACCGGCTACACCGAGCGCGACTACATCCAGGTTGCCGATCGCAGACTGCTGTGATCGTCGGTCGGCCGACCGACGACTCATCGGCGTCTTGGGCATGATCGCACCATGACGACCCCCGCCGTGGTGTGGTTTCGACGAGACCTGCGGCTGGCCGACCATGTCGCGTTGATAGCTGCCGCGGACGCCGGGGCCGGCGTGCTGGGGGTGTTCGTCGCGGACGACGCGCTGCTCACCCCGTCGGGATCACCACGCCGGGCATTCCTCGCCGGGTGCCTGACGCAGCTGTCGGAGTCGATGGGCGAGCGGTTGCTGATCGTCAACGGACCGCCGTCCGAGGTCATCCCCCGCGTGGCGGCGGCCGTCGGCGCGCACGCCGTGCACGTCTCCGCCGACTACATGCCGTACGGCCGGCGGCGCGACGAGGAAGTCGCGCAGAGCCTACGCGCCAAGGACATCGAGCTCATCGCGACCGGTTCGCCATACGCGATCGCCCCCGGCCGGGTCCGCAAGCCGGACGGCAGCCGCTATGCGGTGTTCACGCCCTACTTCCGCAGCTGGACCGATCACGGCTGGCGGGCGCCGGCCCGATCCGGCGCAGACGTGAGCTGGATCGACCCGGCCGACGTCGGCGATGCCGCCGTCCGGCGCCGCCGGCCCGAGGATCTCGCGGCTGCCGTTCCGGACACCCTGGAGCTACCCGAGCCCGGCGAACAGGCCGCCGGCCAGCGCTGGAAGCAGTTCCTGGCGGACGCGGTCGCCGGGTACGACGACGAGCGCGACCGCCCCGATCGCCCTGGTACCAGCCGGATGTCGCCCTACCTGAAGTGGGGATGCATCCATCCGCGCACGATGCTCGCCGATCTTGCCCGACTGCGGTCTCGTGGTGCCGCCGCCTACCTGCGTGAGCTTGCCTGGCGCGAGTTCTATGCGGACCTGGTTTTCCACCGGCCGGAGTCGCTGCGACAGTCCATCGATCCGGTTGTCGATCAGATGACCTGGGACTACGGCAGCGAGGCGGATGCGCGACTGGCTGCGTGGCGGCAGGGACGGACAGGATACCCGTATATCGACGCCGGAATGCGCCAACTGCTGGCCGAGGGGTGGATGCACAACCGGGTGAGGATGGGAGTGGCCTCGTTCCTGATCAAGGACCTGCACGTGCCGTGGCAACGTGGGGCGGCGCACTTCATGCGGCACCTGGTGGATGGCGACGTGGCGTCGAACAATCACGGCTGGCAATGGGTGGCCGGATCGGGACCGCAGGCGGCGCCGTTCTTCCGCATCTTCAACCCGGTGGGGCAGGGTGAAAAGCACGACCCCACAGGCGATTACGTCCGCCGCTATGTTTCGGAACTGAGCGGCGTTCCGGGGCAGGCCGTTCATCGACCCTGGGAGCTGCCGGGTGGAGCGCCCGAAGGTTACCCGGAACCGATCGTCGACCACGCCGCGGAGCGCTCGGAGTCGTTGCTGCGCTGGGAGAATCGCCCCCGCCGCTGAACCCCGGTGCCCCCTCGACAGCGCGGATCATCTTCGCCCGCGCGGAGGAAATCGCGCGTTTTGGGACGGGTGTGGCTGAAGTCAACCAGTTGAGCCGCGCCGGGGAAGTTGATCCGCGCGACAAACGGGCACGCGGTCAGCAGCCGATGGGCCGCAAACCCCAGGACGCCGACCAGGTATCACCGGGTTCGAGCCACAGCAGGTCCCGCCCGGTGTTCAGCGCGTTCACCCCGCAGGTCATCGGTTCGACCGCAACCGCCTTACGCTGATTCGGCCTTCCCGGCCCGGGGAAGTTCGACGGCGCGTACACCTGAGCCCAGCGGAAGACCTGATCGGCCCACAGCACCAAGCCGGTGCCGTCCGGGGCATCGAGCCGATGCTCGACGATGCCGGCTGCCGCGGCGAACCCGGTCACGGCGACATCGGCGTCCAATCGGTCCAGTTGGACGCCGGAGCGCAGGTCGAGCGGGGTGCCGTCGACGGGTTCCACCGCAACCGGGATCAACCGCTCGTTCGTTCGGGCGTATTCGCTGCCGGAGACCGTGATCACCAGCTCGCCCACCGGGCGTTCGCCCACCCGAAGATACGGGTGCGCGCCGACCCCGAACGGTGCGGCCTGCGCCCCGACGTTCGTCAACTGGTGGGTGACGGACAACCCTTCGTCGCTCAGCGCATAGCTGACCTGGGTGTCCAGCGTGAACGGGTAACCGTGCTGCGGATAGATGCTGGCGGCGAGCGTGACGCTGCCGTCATCGACCGCTACCGGCTGGTAGGCCGTATTCCGCAGCAGCCCGTGGATGGCGTGCCCGTTCGAGAGGTCGGTGATGTCCAGCTTCTGCAGCGCACCCTGATATGTCCACTGCCCGTCCGCCACCCGATTCGGCCACGGCGCCAGCACGATTCCGCAGCCCATCGGCGGAACCCCACTGTCGTCCCAGGTTTCGGTGAAGGCCACACCGTCGACCGAGAACTCGCGGAGCACCGCTGCCACCTCGCCGACTCGCGCCACCGCCGCACCACGACGGATCTCGTGCTGCCGGCCGGTCGCCGGGCGCGTCCCCGTCACTGGGACGTCCCGGCGATGTGCGAGAGGGCACGTCCGAATTGCAGGAGCCGCTGCATCTGGGCCAGACCTCCGTCGGTCACGGACTTGGAAAACCGGTAAGTCTCCACATACTGCACGGTGCGGGTCTCGTTGGCCTCGGACAACTCCGTCATCGAGCGTTCCGGGGTCTGGGTCGACAGGTAGAGCATGACGGCCTGCATGGTGCGGGAACCGTCAGGCTCGGTGCGGAACCGATGGCGAAGCCCCTGATCGACGATGGCCGTCACCGGGATGGTACGGATCGACGAGGAGAACATCAGGGTTTCCGGGCGGTCATCGTCGACCTCGTCGTCGCCGTGCCACAGGATCAGTCGCCGACCATCGGTGACGGCGACCTCCTGCCAGAGCGATTGCCCCCAGGCCTGGGTGGACGACACCCGCTCGCAGGTGAACGCGAGAACCGACGCCTCGTCCACCACGCCGCCCAGGGCCTCGAGCGCGGCATCGGCGTCACGGATATAGGCGCGCACCGCGTCGTCGAGCCGTGGGTAGGGAGCCCAGTCCTCGGGCACATGCTGGCGGGGATGGGACATGTCGGTGGCCTCCTCTGGCTTGCGGACCTGCGGCTCGGGTCTGGCCGGTCCGGGCTCTGACGTGCCCGACCCGGATACGCCGGAGGAGCACTCCCGGGCTGATCCGGACCGGACATCACACCGGACGCCGACGAGTCCACGCCGCGACCGTCCGCCCGAGGCACTGCACCAGGATGATCACCGGGATGATCGCGAAGATCAGCGGCCAGGACCGGAATTGGGGCGCAAGCCCCGTGCGGATGAGCCAGTAGATCGAGATCAGCAGGGAAAGGACCGCCCCAGTCATGACCGCCGACCGGTCGCGGCGGAAGATCAAGATCCCGCCGACGATCATCACACCGCCGCACACGGCGGTCACCATCGACACCACCGCGAGCTCGGTCGCGAGGTTCGTCAGGCGGCCGGGGTCTTGCGAGAAGCCGTTGCCCTCTCCCAACACCAAGGGGAGATTGAAGACCGCGAACGCGGCGACCAACAGGAGACTCCCGTAGACGATCCCCAGGACACCGGCGGCGGTGGCGACACCCGGACGTCTCGGTCGCCGCCTGGCACCGTCAGGGCCTAACCCGGGTGCGTACGGATACCCGCCATATCCAGGGGCGGGGTAGGCGGCCGTCGGGTACGGGCCGGCGGAGTATTGGCCGTTCGGGACTTGGCCGGAGGGATAATGGCCGTACGGGAACTGGCCGGTGGAGTAGCGACCGTACGGATGCAGCGCATGCGGATGCTGCGCAGCCGGGTCGTGCGAGTCCGGGTACCGGACGAACTCCGTCGGCGAGCCCGGACCGGCCATCAGCCCCTGCCGGCCGTCGGGGATCCACCGGTCCGTTGGGTCCTGATGTCCGGGCTGCCGATCTCCGGGCTGCCGATCTCCGGGCTGCCGATCTCCGGG
>JADGOY010000073.1 GCA_017882715.1 Nakamurella sp.
GCTGCACACCGACCCGGACACGGTGCTGAACACCTCGTTCGACGAGAACCACAACGAGATGATCCTGATGCGGGACATCGACATGTACTCGACCTGCGAGCACCATCTCGTCCCGTTCTTCGGCAAGGCGCATGTCGGTTACATCCCGGGTCGGGACGGACGGGTGACCGGGTTGTCGAAGCTGGCGCGACTGGTCGACGGCTATGCCAAGCGTCCGCAGGTCCAGGAACGGCTGACCACCCAGATCGCCGATGCACTGGTCCGCCGTCTGCGACCGGCCGGAGCGATCGTGGTGATCGAGGCGGAGCATCTGTGCATGGCCATGCGCGGGATCCGTAAGCCCGGAGCGGTGACGACCACGTCCGCCGTGCGCGGGATCTTCCAGTCGCAGGACCGGACGCGCGCCGAGGCAATGAGCCTGATCACGGGACGGTGACCGGTTCCGTGGATCAGGTCGGTCGACGGCCGGGGGATGGCCCAAGGGATAGCACTGCGGGTCGCGCCGTCGATCGGGCTGTGGTGATGGGGGTGCTCAACGTCACGCCTGATTCCTTTTCCGACGGCGGACGCTTTCTGGAGCCGGCAACGGCCGTCGCCCGCGGGCGGGCGCTCGCTGCGGACGGGGTGGACATCGTCGACGTCGGGGGTGAATCGACCCGACCGGGCGCCGCGCGGGTACCGGTCGCCGTCGAGGTCGAGCGCGTCGTCCCGGTGATCGCAGAGTTGACCAGCGTTGGCATCGCCTGCAGCGTGGACACCACCCGGGCGACCGTCGCAGACGCTGCGGTGCGGGCCGGTGCGGTGATCGTCAACGACGTCTCCGGCGGGCTGGCCGATCCGGAGATGGCCGCCGCGGTGGCGGATGCCCGCGTGCCCTGGATCCTGATGCATTGGCGCGGGCACAGCGCCGACATGGATGCGCTGGCGCGGTACGACGACGTGGTCGCCGAAGTCAGCGCTGAATTGCTGGACCGTGCTGCTGCGGCCGTCGCGGCAGGGGTCGACGAATCCGTGCTGGTGCTCGATCCCGGGCTGGGGTTCGCCAAGACCGCTGCCCACAACTGGGCGTTGCTGCACGCGTTGCCCCGGCTGACCGGGGCGATCGGTGCGTCCGGCTGGGGGTTCCCGGTGCTGATCGGCGCGTCCCGCAAGAGATTCCTCGGTGCGCTGCTGGCCGATGCGCGCGGGCCGCGTCCCCCCGGCGGCCGGGAGTCGGCGACCACGGCAATCTCCGCCCTGGCCGCATCCGGCGGTGTCTGGGGGGTGCGGGTGCACGAGGCGGCACCGTCGTTGGACGCCGTGCGGGTTGCCGCGGCCCTCACCGGCCGGGGGCCGCAGCGGCGGCTGCTCCGCGCCGACGGAAGGAGCTGGACCGATCGCTCGACCGGCAACCTCGATGGCTCTGCCGCTGCGGTGACCGGTGGCTGATCGCATCACGTTGACCGGCCTGACGGTCTTCGGCCGGCACGGAGTATTCGACCACGAGAAGCGCGACGGGCAGGACTTCGTCGTCGACATCACGATCTGGCTCGACCTCACCCGGGCCGTCGCGTCCGACGAGTTGACCGAGACCGTGCACTACGGGGAACTGGCCGAACTGGCTGCCGGCATCATCGGTGGCCGGGCGCGGGATCTGATCGAGGCGGTGGCCGGTGAGATCGCCGACGCCGTCATGGCGGAGTATCCGGTGCACGCCGTCGAAGTCACCGTGCACAAGCCGGCCGCCCCGATCTCACTGACCTTTGCCGACGTGAGCGTGACGATCCGCCGGTCCGTGCGGTTCGGCCAGGGTGCCGCGATGAGGCCGGGAGCGGCCGGATGAGCCGCGCGGTGCTGTCTTTGGGGTCCAACGTGGGTGACCGGGGGGCTCACCTGCAGACCGCGGTCGCCGCGCTCGGACGGTCGGTTCGCGCCGTCTCCCGGATCTACCGGACGCCGCCCTGGGGTCCGGTCCCGCAGGACGACTTCTACAACATCGCGGTCATCGTCGAGGACGAAACTGTCGATGCCAAGGGTTGGCTGGTGCAATGTCAGGCGTTGGAGCAGGCCGCGGGTCGTGAGCGGTCGGTGCGGTGGGGTCCGCGAACCCTGGACGCCGACGTCATCGCGGTGGAGGTGCGCGGGAAGCCGGTCATCAGCTCGGACCCCGAGCTGACCTTGCCGCACCCGCGGGCGGCGGAGCGCGCCTTCGTGCTGGTGCCATTGGCCGAGATCGACCCCACCGCGGAACTGCCGGGCGCCGGGCCGATCGCCGATCTGCTCGCGTCGATGGACATCAGCGGCATCACCCGGGTCGGCCATGTCCACTGACCCGCACCGGATGGGCATCACCCGCCCGCGGGATCTGCTCGCCGTCGGGCTCGTCGCCGCCGTGGTCGGATATACCTTGGTGCGCCTGAACTATCAGCGGATGCCGCCGCTGCCGAGGTTCGCCGGGGTGCCCGCGGCCATTCTCGGGATCGGTGAGGCGGTGGCCGGGCGCGGGCTGCGCAGCCGTATCCGGCCGCCGGAACACCCCAGCGGGACGGCACGGACCAGAACGCCGGTGCCGCCGCTCACCGCGGCGCGGGCGGTGATGGCCGCCAAGGCCACGTCGCTGGCCGGCGCGGCGCTGGCGGGGCTGTGGGCGGGTCTGCTGGTGTACGTGTTGCCGTCGTGGACTCTGCTGGCCGCGGCCCAGTCGGACGGCATCACCGGCATCATCGGCCTGGTCGGGGCGCTGATGATGATGGCCGGTGGGCTCTATCTCGAGTATTGCTGCCGCACCCGGGATCAGCCCTGAGCTGATCACCGTTTGGGTCCGGGACGGACCGGCGGGACCGTCGCAGCTCCATGACGCGATCACCCTCCAGCGCGGGTCCCAGCAGGATCAGCGGCCGCCCTGGGCACGGCCCGCAGGACCTGCAGCAGCCGCCCTCGCAAGACCTGCGCGGCCTGCGCGAACCGGCGCTGACCGGCCACATACTGGGCCTTGCCCGCTGGTGTCTCGATTGCCACCGGCCGGTAGCCGAGGTCGGAAAGGTCGTAGGGCGAGGCCCGCATGTCCAGCTCGCGGATGGACCTGGCCAGTTCGAAGCAGTCCACGAGCAGTTCGCCGGGCACCACCGGGATCATCTTGTACGCCCACTTGTAGACGTCCATGGACGCGTGCAGGCAGCCCGGTTGCTCCATCGCGAGCCGTGAGTCCAGATCCGGCTGCACGGTGTTGCGGGGCCGTGCGGCAGGGGTGAAGAACCGGAACGCGTCGTAGTGGGTGCATCGGATCTGGTGCTCGCGGACCACCTCGTCCGTGCCGGCCGGCCCGAGCCGCAGCGGCCACGCCGCGTGCCGCCGCTCGTCGGGATCCTGCCGGAACAGCATGGCCCACTCGTGCAGCCCGAAGCAGCCGAACTGACCGGGCGCGGCGGCGGTCGCCGACAGCATCCGGATGACGAACTCGACCTGCGCCCCCCGCGCAGTGCCGAACGCGGGCAGGTCAACGGCCACGGTCGGCGATTCGGCTGACCCGCCGACGGCACCGTAGAACCGCCAACCGGTTCGGTCCGGCGCGTCGGCCAGCGCCACCGTCGCGCCCGGATGCCAGCGTCGCAGTTGCGCGGGGCGCAGTGAGTAGTAGCTGAACAGGAAATCATCGACCGGATGGTGCTGTCCCGCCCCGGCGCGGGCGGTGTGTCCCCTGGTCAGCGCCTGTACACGATCGGCGTGCCGGGCGGCCGCCGCTCGCCACGCCGCGGCGGGAAGCACGTACCGGATCTCGTCAACGGGTTCGTCACTGATCAGCGACATCTGGATCGCCAGACCTCGCAGATCGCCGGGACGGACAGTTGCCCGTCGTCCGAGCCGCTGCGCCGCCTCGCGTGTCCGCGAACGGCCTCCGCCAGTTCGGCGCGGGCAGCTCTCTCGGCGCTGATGACGTACGAATAAGTCTGCTGCAGCCCGACCAGATCCTCGATCGTGGTCCGCCGCACCCACCTGATCATGATGAGCACCGGATCGGTGAGGGCCGGGTGGTCGCCGAACGGCGGGGGTGGGCGGTCCGACGCCGGTCCGGCGTGTGCTAGTCCCCGGCCACTGGCACCCCCGTCGGGACGGCCGATCCGGTTCAACTCCGACTCCACGTCCCGGACCAGCGGGTCGGATTCGTCGTCGTGGTTCCACAGCAGCGACAGGGTCCCTCCCGGTCGCAGCACCCTTGCGATCTCGGCCAGCGCCCGATCGCGGTCGAACCAGTGAAAGGCCTGGCCGACGACGACGCAGTCGAAGATGCCGTCTCGTAACGGGATCGCCTCCGCGGACCCGAGCACGGCCTTCGCCGCCGGGAGCAGCCGCGCGAGCTCGGCCAGCATGCCCGGCAACTGTTCGACCGCGACCACGTCCAGCCCGCGACCGATGAGGGATTGGGTGAGCTTTCCGGTGCCCGCGGCGAGATCGAGCACGCGATGCGCGTCCGGCGGCAACGCGGCGCTCACCGCCGAGGGCGGGTAACCGGGGCGAAACCGCGCATAGCTACTGGCCGCTGGGTCGAAAGATGCCGCCAATACACGGCTCCACCCACGGTCGGCGGGCGGCTCCGGTGTCGGCACTGGTTCATTGTGACCCGATCGTCGCGGATTCCCGGCTGGTGTTCACGCCCGTCACCGTTCGTCGCCGATCGAGCCCGGATACCTGGCCGCCCGGCCCGTCGGAACGGGAGCGGCCAGTAGGCTACCCAGCCGTGACGCCCAGACCGACCCAATCCACCGCCGGTGAGGGCAACGACACTCACGGTGACCGTCCCGATCCCATCGACGATCATTCCCCCGACAAAAACCCCAATGATGTCGCAGATACCATTCCCGAACAGTTGCGCGTACGCCGGGAAAAGCGGCAGCGGCTTCTTGACAAGGGCATCGAGCCCTATCCGGTGGTGGTCGAAAGGACGACAACGCTCGCCGAACTGCGGGCGGCCTATCCCGACCTGGCCCCGGACACCGACACCGGGGATGTCGCTGGCGTGACCGGACGGGTGATCTTCCTGCGCAACTCAGGGAAATTGTGTTTCGCGACACTCCGCGAAGGAGGCGCCGGCGAAACCGGGAGTGAATTGCAGGTGATGGTGTCGCTGAACGGCGTCGGGGCGGAATCACTTGCGGCATTCAAGGCCGACGTCGACCTCGGAGACCATCTGTTCGTGCACGGTTCGGTGATCACCTCCCGGCGGGGTGAGCTCTCGGTGCTGGCGGATTCCTGGGCCATCACTGCCAAGGCGCTGCGTCCGTTGCCGGTCGCCCACAAACCGCTCTCCGAGGAAAGCCGGGTACGTCAGCGTTACGTGGATCTGATCGTCCGTCCGCAGGCGAGGCGGACGGTGCAGGTGCGCAGTGCGGTGAATCGATCATTACGCACGACGCTGTACGAACGGGATTATCTCGAGGTCGAAACGCCGATGCTCCAGGTCCTGCACGGCGGAGCGGCCGCGCGGCCCTTTGTCACGCACATGAACGCCATGGACATGGACCTGTACCTGCGAATCGCGCCCGAGCTGTACCTCAAACGTGCGGTGGTCGGTGGAATCGAGCGGGTCTTCGAGATCAACCGGAGCTTCCGTAACGAGGGTGCCGACTCATCGCACTCGCCGGAGTTCGCGACGCTCGAGGCGTACGAGGCGTACAGCGACTACAACGGGATGGCCGAGCTGACCCGAACGTTGGTCCAACAGGCCACCATCGCCGTGAACGGGTCCACCGTGGCCGTCCACGCCGACGGCAGCGAGTTCGACCTCGGCGGAACGTGGAATTCGGTCACGCTGTTCGGTGCGCTGTCGCAGGCGTTGGGCGAAGAGGTGACGATCCGGACGCCGATGTCCCGGCTACGTGAACTGGCTGATCAGCTCAGCATACCCGTCGCGCCCCACTATGGGCCCGGCAAACTGGCCGAGGAATTGTTCGACGAGTTGGTTGTGCCCTCGTTGGTGTCTCCGACGTTCGTCAGGGATTTCCCGGCCGAGACCTCACCGCTCACCCGGGAACATCGTGATACGCCGGGATTGGCAGAGAAGTGGGATCTGTACATCCGCGGGATTGAAACGGCGACCGCCTACTCCGAACTGGTCGACCCGGTGGTGCAGCGGATGCGTTTCCTGGATCAGGCGCGCTTTGCCGGGCTGGGCGACGCCGAGGCGATGGTGCTCGACGAGGACTTCCTGCGTGCCATGGAGTACGGAATGCCGCCGGCCGGTGGGATGGGCATGGGCATCGACAGATTGCTGATGGCGTTGACCGGTTTGGGGATCCGCGAGACGATCCTGTTTCCGTTCGTGCGTCCGGGAGACTGACCATCCGAGCGCTTGCGCGCCGAGGTGAATGCCGGCGGCGGGCGATTTGCGGCATATGACGACCCAACGGGTTTCGGTTGTCGCCGCAACTGGACCAAACTCTTCGCTCCGTCATTTTGCTACTATTTTGCGCCGCGCTCGAAGAGCTGTTCCAGGCCTGCCTGGAACACAACGCGACAATGGCGGGTTATGGTGGAGCAGGAGTCGAACCGGCACTATTCTGGGTCGGAGAATAACAATGGCCAATGGCCCACACAGGAGGACTGGCATGGCAACCTTGACCACCGTCACACTCGTGGACGATCTCGACGGATCCGAAGCCTCGGAATCCCTCGCGTTCGCCCTTGACGGGGCGTCGTACGAGATCGACCTGAGCGAGAAGAATGCCGACAAGCTGCGTGACGCGCTTGCCGGGTACGTCGCCAACGCTCGTCGGGTCGACGGCGCTCGCCGTGGTCCCGGGCGACCGAAGGCGGTCAAGGCCCCTCGCGGGTCTCGGACCGCGCCCGACCGTGAGCAGACCGCCGCGATCCGGGAATGGGCCCGCGCGAACGGTCACGAGGTCTCCGAGCGTGGTCGGCTGTCCGCCAGCGTGCTGCAGGCATTCGAGGAAGCTCACTGACCTAGCCGTCTCAGGTGACTGACCCGAGCACCGCTGGCTCGGATGCACTGCCCTCGCCGGTGACTCGACCCTGCCACTCGGACACCCCCCGGCCCCCGTCCATCGGCGGGGGCCGGCGGCGTTGGTGACCACGTAGGTGTGAAATCGGTCGGGTATCGGAGCCCCGGTCTAATGGCCCATGGCTCGCCGGCCGGGACACCACGGCAGCAATCCGCTGGCACTGTTCGCCCACGGCGTACATGCTGATCTGGCGGAACGAGACCCGCTCGGGCAGCGTTGGACAGCAGTGACGGCACGGTGCGCAGTGCCCGTCGCTGGTCCGCGACTCCACCGGGGCACGGCGTCGTCCGACTAGAGTGAAGCATCCGCTGTCTTCGGGACCGGCGCCTGTCGGCGGTCCATCGGGGGCGGGCGGTTGCAAGGGATTGACCAGGCTGCCACCACCACCACCATCGTCGACGGCGGCGATCCAGCAACACCACAGCAGACCACAACGCAGCGCACGCCCGTAAGGAGTGCAGATGTTCGAACGGTTCACCGACAGAGCGCGGCGCGTGGTCGTCCTGGCCCAAGAAGAGGCCAGGATGCTCAACCACAACTACATCGGCACCGAGCACATCCTGCTCGGCCTCATCCACGAGGGTGAGGGTGTCGCCGCGAAGGCCCTGGAATCCCTGGGCATAGCGCTGGAGGGCGTGCGCGCCCAGGTCGAGGAGATCATCGGTCAGGGGCAGCAGTCCCCGTCCGGGCACATCCCCTTCACCCCGCGCGCCAAGAAGGTGCTGGAGCTGAGCCTGCGCGAGGCGCTGCAACTCGGCCACAACTACATCGGCACCGAGCACATCCTGCTCGGGCTGATCCGCGAGGGCGAAGGCGTCGCCGCCCAGGTGCTCGTCAAGCTCGGCGCCGACCTCAACCGGGTCCGTCAGCAGGTCCTGCAACTGCTGTCCGGCTACCAGGGCAAGGAGACCGCCGCTGCGGAGGGTGGGCGCTCCGAGGGGACCCCGTCGACCTCGCTCGTGCTCGATCAGTTCGGTCGCAACCTCACCCAGTCGGCCCGCGAAGGGAAGCTGGACCCGGTCATCGGCCGGGAGAAGGAGATCGAGCGGGTCATGCAGGTGCTGTCCCGCCGCACCAAGAACAACCCGGTGCTGATCGGTGAGCCGGGCGTCGGCAAGACCGCGGTGGTCGAGGGCCTGGCCCAGGCGATCATCCGTGGCGATGTGCCGCAGACCCTGAAGGACAAACACCTGTACACGCTCGACCTCGGCAGCCTGGTCGCCGGCTCCCGGTACCGCGGTGATTTCGAGGAGCGCCTGAAGAAGGTGCTCAAGGAAATCCGCACCCGCGGCGACATCATCATGTTCATCGACGAGATCCACACCCTCGTCGGCGCGGGCGCCGCGGAGGGCGCGATCGACGCGGCCTCGATCCTCAAGCCGATGCTGGCCCGCGGCGAGCTGCAGACCATCGGCGCGACCACGCTCGACGAGTACCGCAAGTACGTCGAGAAGGACGCCGCCCTCGAACGTCGTTTCCAGCCGATCCAGGTCGGCGAGCCTACGGTGGCGCACACCATCGAGATCCTCAAGGGGCTTCGCGACCGCTACGAAGCCCACCACCGGATCACCATCACCGACGACGCGCTGGTGGCCGCGGCAACGCTGGCCGACCGGTACATCAGCGACCGCTACCTGCCGGACAAGGCGATCGACCTGATCGACGAGGCCGGCGCCCGGATGCGGATCCGCCGGATGACCGCGCCGCCGGACCTGCGCGACTTCGACGAGAAGCTCGCCGCCGTCCGCCGGGACAAGGAATCGGCTATCGACTCGCAGGACTTCGAGAAGGCCGCCGCGCTCCGGGATTCGGAGAAGCAGTTGCTGGCCCGCAAGTCCGAACGGGAGAAGGCTTGGAAAGACGGAGATCTCGATGTGGTGTCCGAGGTCGACGACGAGCAGATCGCCGAGGTGCTGGCCAACTGGACGGGTATCCCCGTCTTCAAGCTGACCGAGGAGGAGACCACCCGGCTGCTGCGCATGGAGGATGAGCTGCACAAGCGGATCATCGGCCAGAATCAGGCGGTCAAGGCGGTGTCCCAAGCGATCCGGCGTACCCGGGCCGGCCTCAAGGACCCGAAGCGCCCGTCCGGTTCGTTCATCTTCGCCGGGCCCTCGGGCGTCGGGAAGACGGAGCTCACCAAGGCACTGGCCGAATTCCTGTTCGGTGACGAGGATGCGCTGATCCAGGTCGACATGGGCGAGTTCCACGACCGGTACACCGCGTCCCGGCTGTTCGGTGCCCCTCCCGGGTACGTCGGTTACGAGGAGGGCGGACAGCTGACCGAGAAGGTACGGCGCAAGCCATTCTCGGTCGTGCTGTTCGACGAGATCGAGAAGGCGCACCAGGACATCTACAACACGCTGCTGCAGGTGCTGGAAGATGGCCGGCTGACCGACGGTCAGGGCCGCACGGTGGACTTCAAGAACACCGTCATCGTGTTCACCTCGAACCTGGGCACCCAGGACATTTCCAAGTCCGTCTCGCTCGGTTTCGCGCAGGGCAACGACGCGGAGTCGACCTACGAGCGGATGAAGCAGAAGGTCAACGACGAGCTGAAGCGGCACTTCCGTCCCGAGTTCCTGAACCGTATCGACGACGTGGTGGTCTTCCACCAGCTGACCACCGAAGAGATCCACCGGATGGTCGTCCTCATGCTGAAGCGCGTCGAGGGCGCCCTGAAGAACAAGGACATGGGGCTGGAGGTCACCGCCGGGGCCAAGGAATTGCTCGGCGAGCGCGGGTTCGACCCGGTGCTCGGCGCTCGGCCGCTGCGCCGCACGATCCAGCGGGAGATCGAGGACAAGCTCTCGGAGAAGATCCTCTTCGACGAGATCCGGCCGGGCGAGATCATCGTGGTGGACGTCAAGGGCGAGGGCAAGGACCGGGAGTTCACCTTCCGCGGCGAACCCAAGCCGTCGGTGGTTCCGGAGGTCGTGCCCGCCGGGCTGGCCACCGACGCCGGTGAGGCCGGCGTCTGAGGGTACTGCACGGCCCCCCGGTCGTCACGCCGGCCCGCACTCCGCAATCGGAGGGCGGGCCGGGGTTTCTTGTCTCGTCCCCTGGGATACCCGGTTCCATGACCGGCATCCGGATGTCCATCAGGACGGCATCGGCCTGGGTCAGGCGAGCAAGGCGCACCGCCTCCGGACCGAGTGCGGATGGTGCGACGTTGTGGGCGGCGAACGCGACGAGCAATGACCTGACCAGCTTCCGGGTAGGTCGGGACGGCGCGCTGTCCCAGCGGGGTCCGTCGGTGGCCGTGGGCGCCAACGGCCCCGCAGCCTGGCGGTCTCTCCCGACGGCCGGCGGCTGTACGCCGCGATCTACGAGAAGGGGGACCGGGCCGGGGTTCGTCGTCGCTCTCGCGGTGGGGCCCGAACGGATCCCTGACGCGAATCGGTGACCCCAACTGACCGGGGCAACGGCTCGGAGGCGATCGCGGTGACCCCGGACAGGCGTCAGGTGCCGGTTGCCAACGTCAACTCGGGCGCTCCGGAGAGCTCGATCACGACCTCCGGGTCCGCGCCGACGGCACGCTCGTCGACAGGGGTGGGCCGTTTCGGTACCGGGGCAGCGGAACCGGACTTCGGCGGCTCGCTGATGCTCGGGTAACCGGCCGCGACGTGCGCGGACCAAGGCGAATGGAGCATTGAGGAATCAAGCGATGCGGACGGTGCTGGTCATCACCGGGATCGCGGTGCTGGCAGTGGCATCCAGCGCGCGGGGACCGATCACCGCAGCGGTGGGCAGGCGAGCAAATGCGGTGACTAGCATCATGGGCAGGCCGCAGTACGCCGATGCCGGGTGGGGTTTGCTCCAGTACGACAGCCGCCACGGGTCGTGCACTCGCTGAACTCGCAGCAGGGGTTCACCCAGGCTCGACGGCGAAACTCTTCTCCGTCTCGGCAGTCTGGAGGACGGTCGGACCCGACACCCGGTTCAACACCCCGGTCTGGGCACTGGGCAGTCGTCCGGAGTGACTCAGGCAGTCGTCCGGAGTGACTCATCTGGTCGGCGATGTTGTCATCGACGACCGGCTGTTCACCTCCGACTGGGATCCGCAACCGACGCCGGTGATGGTCAACGACAACCTGATCGAGGTCCAGGCCACTCCGACCGAGCCCGGACAGCCGGCCTCGGTACTGGCTCGTCCGCTCTCCGCCTCCTACTCGGTGCAGACCTCGGTGACGACCGTTCCGGCCGATCAGCAGGCATCGATCACCGTCACCGGTCAGGCACCGAACCCGTCCGGCAAGTTGCCGGCAACGACGAGCTACCCCAAACGAAGATCAGGTCGCGGCCTACGTCTGGCCGCCGTACGCGCAGTACGCCAAGCTTTCCTCAAGGTCAGTCACAACCTCGGCGCCAACCTGGGTGTGTGCCTGCGGGCGGTGCACATCGGGCAGACGGACTGCGCCGCCGCCCTCCGGCCGCTCCATGACTTCCTGGCCGGGGCGGTGTCCCTGTCGATCGCGCAACACCTGTCGCCATCACCCGGATCCCGCGGTACTGGCTCGGCCAACCCGACTTCGATCGGTGGCGGCAGAACCTGCCGATTCTCGGCGTCGACGGTTCGCTGGCCAGCGTGGCGGTCGACACCCAGCCTCGCAGAGTCCGATCTCGGTCAGATCGCTGCTCGCTGTGGAAGGAAGCCAAGTTACCTGCAAAGGCCGCTCCACCGTTCTCGATCCGTGAATCCCCGCCGGTTTCCGGTCTGCTTTGGCCAATCTGCAGCTTTGGCAAACCAGCTTCCAAACCTGCTGTGCCGACGGGGTCAACCCTCAAGGTTTGTCCGGAGCTCGTCCGCCTTGACGCCGGTGAATCGGCCGATCAAGGCGGTGAGCGGAATTCCTATCAACCAGAACAACATCGCCAGGGTGGTACTGACGAAGGCCAACGGTATTGAGATCAGGAACACCACCGTCGGCTTGACCGAGTCGATCACCCCGGCGCGAAAGAGCCTGATACCGAGCGGTGTGCGGCGCAAATCCGCGCGGTGCGAGTAGACCAACATGACCGTCTCCATGGTGCTGACCAGGACCAAGGACGATGCGAAAAGGACGACAGACACGGGGTTGCTCCCGTATCGACCGAGAAGCGCGCTGGGGAACGGGAGTGATGCGACGAACGCCAGGTACACCAGGTTCATCGCGATGAACGTGCGGTTCACCGCGCCGAGCGAAGAGACAAACCCGTGGTGCGCCAACCAGAATCGACCGAGCAGCCAGAAGGCCAGGAAGAAGCTGAACAAGCCGGGGAACAGCTCTTCGATCGCCGCCCACATGGCCGCGACATTGTCCGCATCGCGTGTTGGCAGGTCTGGCACCTCGATAGGGACTATGAGCAGGGTCATCGCGATGGCGTAAACGGCATCGCTGAAAAACGCGACACGGTCGAACTCGAGGCCGTCGCCGTGTCGGTACCGCCAGCCAGGCCGGTGCGGCTGCGCCGCAGGCGGTGGTTCGGGCTCCGGCTGTCCTGCCGATGTCACCGGGTTCTCCGTTCAGGCTCAGTCGGGTAGCGCGATGTGGACCGAATCCACCCGCACCGCAAGCCCGTCGGCCAGCAACGAGGCCAGGCATCGCAGGCCCTGCTCGGTGTCGGCGGACAGCTGCGCCACTGTGACTTCCGGGATCGGGCCGTCACTGGCGCGCAGCGCCGCCATGATCCGGCCCCGCACCTGCCGGTCGGTGCCGTGCCAGGTCTGGACCGCGCGGCGAGCCTGACCTGGCGGGGAACCGGCCATCCGCCACCGGCAACGGTCGGCCAGCGGGCACCAACCACACGCCGGTGATCGCGCCGAGCAGACCAGCGCGCCGAGTTCCATCACCGCCGCGGAGAACCTGGCCGCCTTGGCCGGTTCGAGCGGCAGCAGGGTGGCCATCTCGGCGCGATCGGCCGCGGTGGCCGGCTCCCTCGGTTCGTCCACGCCACGGACGACTCGCGACAGGACGCGCCGCACATTGGTGTCCACGACCGGGGTTCGCCGGTGGAAGGCGAAGGCGGCCACCGCGCGGGCCGTGTACTCGCCGATTCCGGGTAGCAGCAAAAGGGTTTCGACGTTGTCCGGAACGACGCCGGTATGTCGGGCGGTGATCACGGTGGCCGCCGCGTGCAGCCGCAGGGCGCGCCTGGGGTAGCCGAGCCGTCCCCAGATGCGGATCACATCCGCGGGCGTGTCGGCGGCAAGCGACGTCGGATCCGGCCAGCGTGCCATCCACTGCCCGAACACCCGCAGCACCCGGTTGACCGGAGTTTGCTGCAGCATGACTTCACTGACAAGGATGGCCCACGGGCTTGCGGTCGGCTCCCGCCAGGGCAGGTCACGTCCGTGTTCGGCGAAGAAATCCACCAGCCGATCGGCGTCGAGGGGTGAGGCGACCTCGCCCGGTGAGCCGACATCGAGGGGCGAGTCGGCGTCGAGGGGCGAGTCGGCTTCGGGGCGGGAAGACCTGGCGTCGAGGGGCGACCGGCGGGCGCCAGTCCAGCGTGCTTGATCTCGTCGGGTTCCGGCCTTGGCTCGATCTCGTTGGGCCGCAGGCTCAGTGCCCGGCAACCTCGCCCCCCGAGTCTGCGGCGATCGCGGCGGCGACGACGGTGCGAGCCGACCCTGGTGGCGGCGGTGTCGCAGCGGGATCCAGTTGCCCGGTCGGCGTGTCGCCGTCGACGAAGACCTCCTCGAGCAGGCCGGTGTTCACATCGAAGATGAACCCGCGGACCGCGTCGTGGTGCAGCAGGAACGGCGAATCCCTGATCCGGCGCAACGACTCGCGGACCGAATCGTGCGGGTCCTTGAAGGCCTGTACCGACCAGGTGGGCCGGTACCCGGCGAAGGTGGCGAGGTGGGCGCGAAAGACGTCCTCCTCCAGGCGCGCGAGGCCGCAGTCGGTGTGGTGGATGATCATGATCTCGCGTGTGCCGAGCGCGTGCTGGGAGATCGACAGAGAGCGGATGACGTCGTCGGTCACCACACCGCCGGCGTTGCGCAGCAGATGGACCTCCCCCAGGTTCAGCCGGAAGGCAGCATGACCGTCGATCCGGGCGTCCATACACATCACCAGCGCGATCTCGAGCGTCGGGACCGGGCCCATGCCGACCGGGTGATATTCGGCTGCGGCTAGGTTGCGTGCCAGCAGATCGTCGATGGCCGTCACAATTTGCTCCTCGGCGTTGCTCCCAAGAATGGCGAGACCCGAGACTACCGTCGCTGACGTGATGCACCCCGTTGGCCCTCAGTCGCCGAGGGTGTACTGGCTCCGCCGGGTGGCCGCAATTGTGCTCGCTGTAGTTGTGCTGATCGGCATGGTGTGGTTCCTGGCGACCCGGTCCTCCCGATCTTCGTCGGTATCCGAGGCCGCGGCGAACGTCGCAACCTCGGTTGCGCCCACCCTCACGGGCGAACTGGCCGCGTCCACTGCGATTTCTCCGATACCGACCAAGTCTTCGCCGGTCTCGGCGTCCGGATCCCGATCGGGATCCCCATCAGCAACTCCGTACGGGTCGGCGGCCGGCTCGCCGTCGGCAGCCGCGAGCCCTCCGCCGTCTGCGGTTGGCTCGAATTCCGGTGCAGCCGCGCCGAGCGCAGCCGCAGCGGCACCCGCGCCCGCCGCTTCCGCCGACCCCGCCGCGCCGGCGTCAACCCCGGAGGCTCCCGCTCCCGCCCCTGAGCCCGCTCCCGCTCCCGCCCCGGCACCCGCTGCCGCGCCACCTCCGCCCTCATACGACGCCCAGGGCAAGCTGCTGTGCGCGGACGGGGATATATCGGTGACCGCCACGCCCGCTTCCCCGTCATTCGCAGTCGGGGATCAGCCGAGGTTGCTGCTGACCGTGACCAACACCGGAACCCAAGCGTGCCAGCGCGACGTGTCGGGTTCGCTGCAGACCTTCATCGTGTTCGGCAGCGACGGCACCAGGATCTGGTCGACCGCGGATTGCTTCCCCGGCCAGGGCACCGAGGTGCGTGAGCTGACGCCAGGTCAACAGGTCCAATACACGATCAAATGGTCCGGCACGATGTCTGCCCCTGGGTGCACCGGCGATCGCACGCCAATACCGGCCGGTGGCTACACCGTCGTCGGGCAGTTGGGCGCGCTGTCGAGCCCACCGGCCCCGTTCACCGTCACGGGCTGACCTGGCCTGGCCACAGTGGCTCCGGCGCCGATCGGCAGGCACTCCGAAAGGCGTTGGTGCTGACTGATTCAGCGCTGAGACGCTTCGCGTTGATGACACGGTTGGCCGAGTACATGTTTCACCGACTAGAGAGCTGAGCCGTACCGGTCGACGATCGAGGACTCGGCCAGCCGCGACAAACCCTCACGCACGACTCGGGCCCGCGCCTCGCCGACGCCCTCGACCTCCTGCAGGTCGGAGGCGGTCGCCGCCAGCAGCCCCTGCAAATTGCCGAAATGCGCGATCAGTCGATCCAACACGGCAGGCGGCAGGCGCGGGATCCCGGCCAGCAGGCGATGCCCGCGGGGGCTGACCGGCACGTCGAGCGCGTCCGACTGTGTCGGCAGGCCCAGCGTCCTGGCGACCGAAGTCAGGTCGAGCAGTGCGACCTCGTCCAATTCGTCCAGCGCTGCCGCGATCTGGTCTACCCGGTCCGGAGCTTCGCCGCCCGGCAGGTAGTCCCGGATCAGCAGCTCTGCCAGACCCTGTGTGCCGCTGATCATTTCCTCGAGCTGAAGGCCGAGTAGCCGGCCGTCGGTGCCCAGTTCGACCACGTTGCTCGTCAGCTCGTCGGCGATACGGCGGACCATCAGTAGTCGCTGCAGCACCGTCATCGCGTCCCGAAGCGTCGCGAAGTCCTCGATTTCCAGTGCCGACAGCGCCCGGGCCACCTCGTCCAGCCGGAATTTGTAGCGCTGCAGCGTGGCCAATGCCTGATTCGCGCGGCCGAGGATGGTCGGTGGGTCGGCGACGACATGCCGGCGGCCGCCGAAATACAGGCTGATGATCGACATCGAGTGACTGACCGCGATCACCGGGTGGCCGGTCTGCAGTCCGGTCCGCTCGGCGGTCCGGTGCCTGGTTCCAGATTCCACAGTGGGGATCGTCGAGTCCGGGGTCAGCTGGACATTGGCCCGCAGGATCCGGGTGCCGTCGTCGGTCAACACGACCGCGCCATCCATCTTGCACAGCTCGCGCAGCCGGGTGGAGGAGAACTCGACGTCGAGCCGGAACCCGCCGTCACACAGGTCTTCCACGCCTTGGTCGAAGCCCAGTACGATCAGCGCGCCGGTGCGACCGCGCAGGATCCGTTCCAGACCCTCACGCAGCGGCGTCCCCGGGGCCACCCGGGCCAGGACGGCACGTTGCGCCGAGACGCTCGTGCGCTCCTCCACCCCGACCTCCCCTGCCTGAAGTTCGCACCCAGTCTAGGGTCGCTCCGGTTCTGCGCGGTCCCAGCGCGGAACCGCTCCGGTTCTGCGCGGGTCTGGCGCGGGTCTGGCGCGGCTCTAGCCCCGACGCTGCAGCCACTGAACCACGCCATCGTCGTTGCCCAGCGATCGGAAGGCATCGCCCAGATTGGTTGCCTCGTCCACTCGCATTCCCTTCGGCCGGTCGGTGACCGAACCGCGCGGCACCACAGCATGATCGAAACCCAGCCGGGCGGCCTCGACGAGTCGACGGTCGACCCCCGCGATCGGTCGAACCTCGGCGGACAGCCCCAGCTCGCCCATCACCACCAAGCCGCGAGCCAGCGGAATGTCCCGCGCAGACGACCACACTGCGAGGGCAAGCGGCAGGTCGGCGGCCGGCTCGATCATCCTGGCTCCGCCGACCGTGGCGGCCAGTACGTCCTGGCCGCCGAGGGCGACGCCGCCCCAGCGCTGTAGCACAGCCAGCACCATGCTGGTGCGAGCCGGGTCCAGACCGGAAACCGTCCGCCTGCTGATCTCGCCCCCGGCCGGCGCGATCAGGCTCTGCACTTCGACCGGAAGGGCCCGTCGACCCTGCAGCGCCACAGTGGCGCAGGTGCCCGGGACGGGGGATCCCCTCGCGGACAGGAACAGGCCGGAGGGATCAGCGAGACCTACGATGCCGTCGGGCACCATCTGGAAGCAGCCGACCTCATCGGACGGCCCGTACCGGTTCTTCACCCCTCGGATCAGCCGCAGGCTCGAGTGCCGCTCCCCCTCGAAATGCAGCACGACATCGACGAGATGCTCGAGCACCCTGGGCCCGGCGATGGCGCCGTCCTTGGTCACGTGGCCGACCAGCACGCAGGCGATGTCCCGCTCCTTGGCGGCTGCGGTGAGCGCCGACGCGACGGCTCGGACCTGACTCACCCCACCGGCGGTGCCCTCCACCTCGGCCGTCGAGATCGTCTGCACCGAGTCGACGATGACAAGTCGGGGACGGACCTGGTCCAGGTGACCCAACACGGCCCCCAACTCGTTCTCCGCGGCCAGGAAGATATCCGGATGAAGGGCGCCCATCCGGTCCGCGCGCCGACGAACCTGGGGGACCGACTCCTCGCCGGTGACGATCAGCACCCGGCCCTGACCGCTGGCGGCCCATGCCTTGGCTGCCGACAACAGCAGCGTCGACTTGCCCACCCCGGGCTCGCCGGCCAGCAGAACGACGCCACCGGGGACGAGACCGCCGCCGAGTACCCGGTCGAGTTCACCGAGCCCGCTCGGACGCGGGCCGACGAGCTCCGCGGACACCTGATCGATGCGGGCGGCCGGCGCGCTGACCGCACCCGACGACACCAGGCGCGGCGCGACCTTCGTCGGCGCCGCATCCAGCAGCGTCCCCCAGGCCTGGCACTCCGGACAGCGCCCGTGCCACTTGGTGGCCGCGTGACCGCACTCGCCGCACCGGTAGCCGAGGCTCGGGCCCGACCGGGCGGTCCTGGCCGATCTGCTGACGGGAGTGGATCTCATGGGCCGAACCCTAGAGCGGGGCGCCGACAGTCCGGCCTTCCGGCGCGCCGCCGGGCCTGTCCGGAATGAGATCGGTGCTGATCAATGGCCCTGATCAGTGGTGCTGGTGACTCAGCCCGATGTGCTGGACGTCGCGCTGGTTTGCGCGGCGGTGCCGGCAGCCCCGGCGTCGGAATGGGAGCCCTGTTCCCACAGCGGCGTCGGAGGCGGCGGCTGGATGTCGAGCGTCGGCCGCTCGCCACTGCGATCGCTGGGGATCTCGATCGGAATATTCAGATCGAGCGTGCCGGCGTTCGCGAACGAGAAGGTCATCGGGATGGACTGGCCGTGCGGAACGTCCTGAGTGAACCCGCTGACCACGACCCGGGTGCCGGTCAGCGAGGACAGATCGGCGAGGTACTGGCCGGGGATATTGGCGTCACCGACGACTTGCACCGAGTCGGCGGCAGGGCTGCTCACCTTGCTGAGGGTGTCCGGGTTCAGGCCATTGTTGGAGATCCACAACAGCAGACGCCCGTTCGAGCCCTGCTGGTAGCCCTCGCCCGCGGTCGGAGCCAATCGCGCGTTGAGCACGGCGATGTCGCCCACCGTGCCGTTGGCGCCGTCGATCGCGGCAACCTGGTCGGCGGTTTGTGACACCTGCCCGGCGGCGCATCCGCTCAGCGTGAGACAGGCTGCGACGAAAGCCACCGCTGCGGGAAAGAGCACCCGGCGCGGGAGGCGGGCGGTGCGGGACACGGCGGTTCCCCTCTTCTCGGCAACTCGTTCTCGGCAACTCGTTCTCGGCAGCTCGCGAGCCAGGCCAGACCGCACTGCGCCCGCCATTGCTGCGAGCGGTGCATTTTCCTGCGGTCAGGTTAGCTGGCGCACCGGGTGACGTGCGCGTCGGGCGCGCCAGCGGGGTTCCGTCGAGCCCGCGTCGGCCCTCGGGTGTTGGCTGTATCGACCGCGACTTGACCGGCACTTGACCGGCACTTGACCGGGACTTGACCGGG
>JADGOY010000074.1 GCA_017882715.1 Nakamurella sp.
GCATCGGGGTGCCCACGCTGTCGAAACGGCGGAAGGCAACACCGCTGGCGGCGCTACGCGAGTCGCCAGTGGGCCCCGCGTGGTCGGAGAACCAGGGCAACCGTTGCCCGGCCGGCCCCACTGCCGGACGCCCTCGAAATGGCCGGATAGGCAGGCGATGTCGATGTCGGTGCCGCCGGCGGCGGTGTCCCCGGACAGAGTGACGATCGGCTTCCTCGCCTTTCCCGGTGTCACCGCCCTCGATCTCGTCGGTCCGTACGAGGTGCTGGCCCGCCTACCGATCACCACCGTGGTCGTCGCGGCGACCCGCGAACCGGTCCGAACCGACCGTGGACTGCAGCTGATCCCCGATGTCGACTTCGACGGCTGTCCGGCCCTGGACGTCTTGGTTGTGCCCGGCGGCCCCGGCCAGACCCAGGCCTGCCAGGACGAGGCCCTGCTGTCCTTTGTCCGGGATCGCAGCGAGGTGGCGGACACCGTGGCGAGCATCTGCACGGGTGCCCTGATTGTGGCAACGGCCGGGCCATTGCAGGGACGCCGGGCCACAACCCACTGGCTGGCGCGCGCCGAGCTGCGCCGGATGGGTGCGATCCCGGTCGCCGGTCGGGTCGTCCGGGACGGCAAGTTCCTGTCCAGCGGCGGGGTGTCCGCGGGCATCGACAGTGCCCTGAC
Organism: Nakamurella sp.; assembly: GCA_017882715.1. Classification (GTDB taxonomy): domain Bacteria; phylum Actinomycetota; class Actinomycetes; order Mycobacteriales; family Nakamurellaceae; genus Nakamurella. Next base: position 673 of record JADGOY010000074.1, read on the forward strand.
GCTCGCCGCTGATCTGATGGGACCCGATGCGGCCCAAACCATCCAGCTGTCCATCGAGTACGACCCGGCGCCGCCGTTCACGGCCGGTTCGCCGACGACAGCGCCGCCGCACATCGTGGATCGGTTGCGTGCCGCCAGCCGTTTCGCGCAGTGACCAGACCCGCCACCATTCGCGGCGGCCCGATCCGAACCGCCACGCGGGCGCTGGTCTGGACCGGGTGGATCCCGGACGCGAGCCGGCCGTCCGGTCGGCTCCGGGCGGCGCGGCAGATCCTCGCGGAATCACCATGGGCCTCGGCCACTCTGGAACGCGATCCCGCCGGCATCCCGCGCATCCGGGCGGGTGCTGGTTCCGCGCCTGCGGCTGCGCAACCAGCGGTGACGGGTCCGCAGGACAGCCGGGCCGCGGTGAGCTGGTCCTGCTGTGGCGACGAACTTGCCGTCGTCATCGCGGATGTCGGTCCGGTCGGCATCGATCTCGAAGTGATCACCGGCCGGACGCCACCGGAGCGGGAACTCGCCCTGGTGCTTCGTCATGCCCAGGTGCGGATGCGTCCTCCGGGATGCGACGCGTGGTGCGAGTGGACCGCCGTCGAGGCACTGGCCAAGGCCGCCCGACGCGGCCTCATCGGCCTGATCACCGGGCGGGTGCTGGTCATCGGCCGCGGCACGAGCAGCAAGTGCGACCCACCGCGGACGGGCGTCGAGGCAACGATCTGCCAAGGGCCGCCGACCGCGTTGTTCACCGTCACCACCCGAAACACCCGCGGCGGCGATGCTGACCCTGAGCCAGATAGGCATGATCGGTGGCAGATTCGTCATCACCACAACGGATCTCGCCGGCTCAGTGTCGTGGTTCCCGACTGAGCCGGCTCGGCTGATTCGGCCGGAACACCATCGGCCAAAGTGCCTGGCTACGCGTTGGCCTCCGCGGTCCGGTGTCGCGGCGCGTGCAGCGCCAGGTCGGGCACCGTCTCCGGTTCCCACCCGACGGTGGTTGCGGGATAGGGCTTGTCGATATCGAAGGTCGGCAAGAGCCGGTCGAGCCAGGCCGGCAGCCACCAGTTCGCGCTGCCGAGCAAGGACATGGTGGCCGGGACCAGCACCATCCGCACGATGCTGGCATCGATGAAGACCGCAACGGCCATGCCGAAGCCCATCATCTTCACGGTGGAGTCGGCATCGAAGGCGAATCCGATGAATACCGCCACCATGATCGCGGCGGCGCTGGTGATGACGCGGCCGGTCGAGGTCAGCCCGCGAATCACGCTGCCATGCGCGTCGCCCGTTGCGAGCCAATCCTCTCGGACCCGGGAGAGCAGGAAGACCTGATAATCCATGGAAAGCCCGAACAGGATGGTGAACATCAAGATCGGCACCCAACTCGACACCGGTACCGCGTATGGAAGGCCGAGAGCCACGGCCCCCCAACCCCACTGGAATACCGCAACCATCACCCCGTACGCGGCCGCAATGGACAGTAGATTCATCACGGCCGCCTTGATGGCGACGACCAGGGACCGGAAGATGGTGGTCAGCAGGATGAGTGAGAGACAGACCACGAAGGCGATGACCACCCACAGCCTGCTGGCGAGGTGCGCCGACACGTCGGCGTAGAACGCCGTCAGGCCGGTCACCAGCACCCCTGGCGGCAACACCTCGGACCGCAACCGGCCGAGCAGTTGCTTGGTGGCCTCGTCCTGCGGTCCGGTGGTCGGCTGTACGACGATCAGCGTGGCATCCCCGGCCGGGCTGATCACCGGCGGTGCGACCGCGGCAACCCCGGGCTCGGCACTGATCCGCGAGATGAGCCCGGGCACATCGGCGGCGGGTTCCTGCTGGGTGTCGACGGTCAGCAGTAACGGTCCGTTGGCGCCCGGCCCGTATTCGGCCGCGATGAGGTCGTAGGCCCGGCGGGACGTGTTCGAATCGGGTTGGATGCCGGCGTCCTGCGGCCAGGTGCGCATGTTCACCACCGGGGCGGCCAGCAGGAGCAGGACGACAAGCGATCCAAGTGCCCAGCGCCAGGGCCGTCGGCCGATCTGCGCTGCCCAGCGCCCGGTGAGGGTGGCCGTAGTCGTGACGGCGAGCGCTCGATGCTTGCCCACCCCACGGCGTTGCGGTCTGGTGTGCCGGGGCGCCAGTGGTTGCCGGGCCGCCATGGCGGCGCGCTCGGGCGATCGCAGCAGCCGGTAGCCCGCGAGGCCACACAGCGCCGGCACCAGGGTGACCGAGGTCAACATGACCGCGCCCACGATCGCCAACGTGGCGAACCCGAACGACGCGTACAGCGGCAGCCCGGCCAACCGCAGACCGAGCAACGAGGCGAGGACGGTCGTGCCGGCAAAGACGACCGATACGCCGGCGCTCCCGTTCGCCTGCGCGGCGGCCTCCCGGATCGACAATCCGCTCCGAAGTCCTTCGATGTGCCGACTGGCCAGCAGCAAGGCGTAGTCGATGCCCACTCCGATACCGACCATGGTGGCGATGGTGGGCGCCGTAGTGCTCACGTCGGTGACGGCCGCCATGATGGTGATCAGCGACGATCCGATGCCCAACCCGATGAGGGCGACGGCCAGCGGGAGTCCCGCGGCGATCACCGTGCCAAACGCGAACAGCAGGATCACCAGCGCGACGACAATGCCGACGATCTCCGTTGGACCACTGGGTGCCGCGAAGTTCTCGGCCACCTGACCGCCGAATTCGACCTGGAGCCCCTGGGTCTGCACCGCCGCCGTCGCCGACTTCAGGGCATCGATGCCCTCGGTCCCGACAAAATCAGTGACCGGGATGCGATAGTGCACCGGTATGAGCGCCGTGTCTCCGTCAGCGGACAATCGCGGTGGATCGACCACGCTGACGCCGTGGAGCTGCCTCAGCTGATCGGAGACCTGGGCGAGATCGCTGCTATCCAAAGGCTTGTCCGTGGAGTGAATGATCACCCGGGCGTCGGTGCCGGCCCGGTCGGCGAAATGTTCCAGGAGGAAATCCTGTCCCGCCTGAGCCTGGGAACCGGGTACTTCGTAGACATCCCGGGGTGTTCCGCCGACGAGCACGGACAGGGTGGCGACGGCGGCCAGAATCACTAGCCACCCGGCAATGACCCGTTTGGGGTGAGCTGCCGCTGCCCCACCGATGCGATGTAGGAACGTGCGCAAGATTCCTCCGATGATGCCGTGAACAGCCATTGACAGCGGACGTCACGTCCCGCGGTCAGACCACCGAGCGCCGGGCGGGCCACACGCGCGGGACAAACCGCCCGGTCTGCTCCCGGTAGGCCGCGTATTGCCTGCCGAGGTCGGAAGCCAGCAGCCGGCGCTCCTCGCGTCGCGCCGTCAGGTGCAGCGCCACGGCGCCGATCACCAGCACAACGATGGTCGGCCAACTGGGGATCAAGACGATGGCGGCCACCAGGGCCAGCAGATAGGAGGCACAAAAGGGGTGCCGAACCCGACGGTAGGGCCCCCAGCTGACGATCTCGACCGGCGCGTCATCGCGCTGATGCCACAAGGACACGGGGATCCGGTGGGTGCCCGCCGTGTAGGCCACCAGCGTGATGGAGGCCAGTGCCGCGACGGCGAGCAGCACCTCGCGGACGGTCAGCAGCCTGGACTGGTCAACGGGGAGCACCCCCGACCACGCGGCGACGACCAGCACCGGCGCGACCACCAGCGGCGCTAACGTCAGCACCAACCCGGGCGTCAACCGTCCGCGGCACATGGTCAAGACCGGCACCACCCCGATGATCACGAAATTGACGCGTCACCAGCAGAAAACTCGATGAATTCATCTCCACTGTGACTCAGAGCGCGGATGGCCCCTTCGAATACGTCAACTTCGAAGCTTGTTTGCGCAGTCGACTCGATCACCCGTGCTCCGCGGCAGAACGGCCGTCAACAGGTGTCACATCAACAGTTCAAGTGGTGAATTATCCCAGTGCGCGTATCTCGGCGCCGGGTTGAGGCGTCTGCACAGGAGATACCAACAACCATCGGGGAACCGCGGCCCTCAATGTAGCTCCGGTCTGACTCATCAATTTTGCTGTTCAATGTCGTTATCCCTTGCCTGGCGTGCTGAAAGAGGCTGTCTACCATGCCCGATCGTCTTTCGCTGACCGCTACCCAGCGGGATATCTGGTCTGCGAGTTCATCTTCTCCTGACGTTTCCCTGCACACGATCAGCGGATACGAGCGCCTCGTCGGCGCCATTGAATTGGCCGACCTGCAGCAGGCCTGCAGCCGCGCCTTGGCACGGAACGACGCGGCCCGCCTGGCCTTCAGCGAGGACGGCGGCGTGCCCGAACAAATGGTCGTGGCCACCGCGGCCGACGTTGCCATCATCGACCTGTCTGACCGAGCGGACCCGGACACGGCTTGCCTGACCTGGATGCACGACGCCGCCGAACGGCCGCTGCACCCCACCCGGGACCGGATGCTGGAGATAGTCATTCTCCGGGCCGGTCAATCCGTGACCTACGTCTTCGCGCGAGCCCACCATCTCGTCATTGACGGTTGGGGTTTTGGACTGCTGGCAGCGCACATCGTGACCGACTACCTGCACGTCCGAACCACCGGCATCCCTTTGGACAGCGCGGCGCCGTCCTACCTGGCGCACATCGCGGCCGACGCGCGCTACCGCCAGTCGCCCGCATGGGCGGATGATCGCGATTTCCACCTCGAGGCGCTGGCCGATGTGACGCCCGCCCTCTTTTCGGGCGGAGCTTCTGTCGGTGTTCGGCACCGTCACACGTTTCACCTGCCGCGCGGGCTGGTCGATCGCATCCGTGGCCTTGGCTATTCCCCGTTCACATCCATCTCGGCCGCCGTCTCCGTCTATCTGAGCCGGGTGCACAGCTCCGGGGAGTGCGTCCTCGGCGTGGCGATGCTGAACCGCCATACCGCCGCCGAGCGGGCCACCGTTGGCCAATTCGCCAACCTGGTTCCGCTCCGGGTGGCGACGCCGCCTGGCAGTTCCATGCGGGAGTTGGTCGAGACCGTCCAGCGCGGCACGCGGGACCTCAAGCGACACGAGCGATTCGCGCTGGGCGACCTGCTGCGGGCGCTGCCCGGTACCGACTCCGGGCCGCGCCGGCTGTTCGACGTGACCATCTCCTACCAGCGCCAGCCGGGGCAACGCACCCAGGCCGGACTGTCCGGCGAGGTGGTGGTGCTTCCGCCGACCAACGGCGCCGAGGCGCTCGCGATCGCGGTCCGCGAGTTCGACCGGGACGGCGACATCCAGGTCGACCTGGACTTTGCGCCGGAGGTGTTCGACGACGACTTCCCGATCGATGCGGCCGCCCGGCACATCCAGGCTCTGCTCGTCATCGGGTTGGAAAGGCCGGACGAGCCGATTGACCGGCTGCAGATGCTCGACGACTCCGAACGCGACGATCTGGTGCGGGTGCGCAACGCGACCACCGCCGGGTACCGCAGCACGGCGACCCTGCACGCGTTGTTCGAGGAGCAGGCGGCGCGGACCCCGGATCGGCTCGCCCTCACGGGCCGGGAGAACGTCACCTACGCCGACGTTGACGCGCGCGCCAACCAGGTCGCGCACGCGCTCCGGGCGCGCGGCGTCGGGCCCGACGACCGGGTCGCGGTGCTGCTCGAACGCGGGCCCGAGATGATCATCGCCCTGCTCGGGGTGCTGAAGGCGGGCGGTGCCTACGTCCCGGTCGACCCGAGCTATCCCGCCGAACGGGTCCGCTACCTGCTCGCCGACAGTGCCGCGAAGGTAGTGATCGTCCGCGATGCCGCGACGCCGCCGCCCACCGGTGCCGCCATCTGCGAGATCGCCACCCTGCTGACCGGTTCGAACGGGCCGGTGGCACCGGTCGCGACGGCCGCCAACCTGGCTTACGTCATCTACACCTCCGGGTCGACCGGCCGGCCCAAGGGCGCCATGGTCGAGCATCATTCGGTCATCAACCGCCTCGCCTGGATGCAGAAACGCTACCCAATCGGCCCCGGCGACGTGCTCCTGCAGAAGACCCCGATCTCGTTCGACGTCTCGGTTTGGGAGCTGTTCTGGTGGGCGATTGATGGCGCCACCCTGGCGCTGCTTCCGGTGGGCGCCGAGAAGGACCCGGCGGACGTGATCCGGGCAGTGGCCGAAAGCCGGGTCAGCGCGGTGCATTTCGTGCCGTCCATATTCGGCCCGTTCCTGGACTACCTGGAGGCGAGTCCGACCCTAAGCACCGACCTGGGTTCGCTGCGCTTCGTGTTCTGCAGCGGTGAGGCACTGCCGCCCAGCCAGGTGAACCGGTTCAACGCCCTGTTCGCCCCTTCTGGCACGGACGCGCCGACGTTGGTGAACCTCTACGGTCCGACCGAGGCGACCGTGGACGTCGCCTACTTCGACTGCCCGACCGGGCCGGTGGACCGGGTGCCGATCGGCCGGCCCATCGATAACACCGCCCTGTACGTGCTGGACACCGGCGGCCAACCGCAGCCCACCGGCGTGCCCGGCGAGCTGTGCATCACCGGCGTTGGCCTTGCCCGCGGCTACCTGGACCGGCCGGAGCTGACGACGGAGAAGTTCGTCGACAACCCGTTTGTGCCCGGCACCCGGATGTACCGGACCGGTGACCTGGCCCGCTGGCTCGCCGACGGCAACCTGGAGTATCTGGGACGCATCGACGGTCAGGTCAAGGTGCGCGGCAACCGGGTGGAACTCGGCGAGGTGCAGGACCAGCTGGCCCGGCTGCCAGGGGTCCGCGCAGCGGTCGTGGTGGACCGCAGCACGCCGACCCGGGGCGTTCACCTCGTCGGCTACTACGTTGCCGACGCCGCACTCGACGACAGCAACCTCGATGACAGCGAAGTCGCCGCCGACCTGACGTCCCGGCTGGCCGCCGTGCTGCCGGAGTTCATGATTCCCGCCTACCTGGTCCGCATCGACGCCATTCCGCTGACGCCGAGCGGAAAGGCCGACCGGAGCCGGCTGCCCGATCCAGGGCCGGCTGCCGGATCCCAGACGGTGGCGCCCCGCAACCCCACCGAGGCCGCCATCGCCGAGATCTGGGCGCAGGTACTCGGTGTGCAGTCGGTCGGCGTCGGCGACAACTACTTCGCACTCGGCGGCGACTCCATCCTCTCGCTGCGGATCAGGTACCTGGCCGAACAACGGGGCCTGCGCCTGTCGTCGCGGGACCTGATGGCGCACCCGACGATCGCCGAACTGGCCACCAGGGTCGCTCCGGTCGAGCGGGCGGCTGGGCCACTCGCGCCGTTCGAATTGGTGTCCGAGCTGGACCGGGGCCGGCTGGCCGCGCAGGCCGACGCCTACCCCGTCACCCGGATGGCGCTCGGCATGCTCTTCCACAGCGGGGAAGCCGCGGCATCGGCGGTTTACCACGACGTCTTTCGGTACACCGTGCGGATGGCGTGGGACGAGCCCGCTTTCCGGGTGGCCCACGAACGGCTCGTCGCGCGCCACCCTGCGCTGCGGTCCTCCTTCGACCTCGCCGGCTACTCCGAGCCGTTACAGGTTGTGGCGCACAGCATCTCGGGTGCACTTGAGGTGGTCGACCTGAGGTCCCGGCCGGAGCACGAGGCCGAAGACACGGTGTGCGAAAACGTCGAGGAGCGGCGCTATCACCGGTACCGGTTCGACCAGGGTCCGCTGCACTTCCTCCGGGCGCACGTCCGCGGCTCCGCGATCGACCTCGTGCTCAGCTTCCACCACGCGATCCTGGACGGCTGGAGCGTGGCCACCCTGATCTCGGAACTATTGCTGGACTACCTGGCCGAGCTGGGAATGCCGGTCGACCAGGTGCCGTCGGTGCCGCTGCCGTCCTACGCCGAGTACGTCCGCGCGGAACGGGAGGCGCTGGGTTCTTCGGCCTCGAAACAATTCTGGCAGGACCGGCTCGACGGGGCGAACCTCGTGCCGCTGGGCACATTCCGGCCCCACCAGGCCCCCGGCGGGCAGCCTCAGCTTGTTCGGAAAGTCGAATTGTCGCAGCGGCTGCAGGCCGCCCTCGACCAACTCGCCCGCGATGCCGGAATGCCGCTGAAGGACATTCTGCTCGCCGCGCACTGCCTGACGCTGCGGCTGATGAGCGGTGCCGCCGACGTCACCACCGGACTGGTGACCCACGGCCGTCCCGAGGTACCCGACGCCGAACGGATGGCGGGCCTGTTCCTCAACACGATCCCGATCCGGCTCGACGACACCGCACGGACCTGGCGGCAGGCCGCCCAGGAGACACGGCGCCAGGAGGTGAAGTCCCACGACCACCGGCGGTATCCCCTGAGCGCGATCCAGGCCGATCGCGGCGGCTCCCCGATCGTCGAGACTGCATTCAACTATGTGCATTTCCACCTTGCCGCACCGCTGCTGGCCGCCACCGGCATCGAACTGCTCGATGTCCAGGTCCGCGAGATCACCAACTTCACTGTGCTCACCAACGGCATCACCGACCCCCGCGATGGACGGTTATGGATGAGGATCGATTTCGACGGCGCGGTGTTCGCCCCGGCGCAGGCGGACCTGTTCGCGCATTACTACACCGAGATCCTGGCCCGCATGGCGCACCACCCGAACGAGAACGTCGACTTCGGTTTCCTGTCCCGGCAGCCGCGAACCGTCGTCGAGCGCTTCGAACGACAGGTACGGCAGAGCGCGCGCCGCGCCGCGGTGCGGTTCGGCGACCGGGAATGGTCGTACGAGCAGCTCGACCGGATGGCCGACCAGGTCGCGCACCACCTGCTGCGGCAGGGCTGCGCAGCCGGCGCCCGGATCGGCATCGCCATGGATCGGTCGGTGGAGATGGTGGCCGCCGTCCTCGGCATCGGCAGGGCCGGCGGTACCTGCGTGCCACTGGACGTGAGCTATCCACGCCCCCGGCTCGCCGCGATGCTCGCCCAAGCCGCCCCATTCAGCGTGCTTGCACACGAGCGGCATGTGGACCTGGCCACCAACGGCGCCCCGGTGGTCACCATCGAGTCGGTGTTGTCGGCGCCGCCCACGGTCGACCGGCCGGCCGTCGACGTCGACCCGGAAACGGCGGCGTACATCCTCTTCACGTCCGGGTCCACCGGCCAGCCCAAGGGTGTCGCACTCCCCCACCGCAGCCTGGACAACCTGATCGCGTGGCAGAACGGGATCCCCAGCGGCGCAACCGGCGCGGTCACGCTCCAGTTCGCGCCACTTAGCTTCGACGTCTCCTTTCAGGAGATTTATTCGACGCTGTGCAGCGGCGGGACGCTGCAACTTCTCACCGAGGAGGAACGGCGCGACGCGGCCGCGCTGCTGCGCCTGATCGACCGGGCAGGGGTGCAGCGGGTGTTCCTGCCGTACGTCGCGCTGGCGCAGCTCGCCGAAACCGCCGTCGTCCTCGGCACGTACCCACGACGACTGCGGGTGATCGTCTCGTCCGGTGAGCAGCTCCGGGTGAATGACGACATCCGGGCCCTTTGCGCTGCACTTGCCGACCCGGTACTGGAGAACCAGTACGGGCCGACGGAGACGCACGTCGTCACGAGCTTCACCATGCGCGGTGATCCTGCCGGTTACCCCGACCTGCCGCCGATCGGTCGGGCCATCGACGGTGCGCGAGTCCTGTTGCTGGACAGGCAGTCCCGGCCGATACCCCCCGGGGTGGTCGGCGAGATCCACCTCGGTGGGCGTTGCCTGATGCAGGGGTACGTCGGAGCCCCAGAGCTGACCGCTGAGCGACTGGTCCCCGATCCCGGCGAGCCGGAGGAAAAGCTCTACCGCACCGGCGATCTCGGGTACGTGCTCCCCGACGGGGTGGTGGTCTGCCTCGGTCGGGCGGACAGCCAGGTGAAGGTGCGCGGCTTCCGGGTCGAGCCGGCCGAGGTGGAACTGGCGATCACCGGACTAGCCGTCGAGGGTATCCGTGAGGTGGCCGTGGTGGCCCGCAGCCGGGAGGGCGCCGATGCGTACCTGGTTGCGTTCCTGGTCGGCCAACCGTCCGCCGTGCACATCTCGGAGGTCCGGTCCGCACTGCGGGCGACGTTGCCGGAGCATCTGGTGCCGTCGTATTTCGGGTGGCTGCCGGAACTGCCGAAGACGCCGAGCGGCAAGCGCGACGACGCCGCGCTGCGCACGGTATCGCTGACCGAGACTCCAGGGCCGACCGCGACGACACCTCGGGACGGCTACGAGGCGAGCCTGGTGGAGATGCTGTCGAGCCTGCTGAGCCGGGGGCACGTCGGCGTTGACGACAACTTCTTCGACGTCGGCGGGACCTCGTTGACCGCAATGCGGCTGGTGATGATGGTGGAGAAGCGTTACGGGGTCAGCGTTCCGCTGTCGACGTTCATCGCGGCGCCGACCGTGGCGGGGGTCGCCCGACGCCTGCGCGACGAACAGGCAACGGCCACTTTCGATCCCTTGGTGGCGATCCGCGCCAACGGCAGCCGGCCACCGACGTTCTTGGTCCACCCGATTGGCGGCAATGTGCTCTGCTACGTGCCGCTGAGCCGGTACCTGCCGGACAGCCAACCGTTGTACGCCCTGCAGGCCGCCGGCACGGAACCGGGCAGCACGCCGGCGCGGACCATCGCCGAGCTCGCCGCCGGTTACCTGGAGGCGATCCGCCGGGTCCAGCCGCACGGGCCGTACACCGTGGGTGGCTGGTCGTTCGGCGGGTTCGTTGCCCTGGAATTGGCTCGCCAACTCCAGCAGGCCGGCGAGCGCGTTGATCACCTGATCGTGCTCGACTCGATTGCGCTCGAGCCTGGTCGGGCACGCTCGGACGAGGACACCTTGCTGGAGTGGTTCTTCTGGGAGCTGCTGCGCACCGAACGCCACGGTGACCGGCCGTTGGTCGTCTTTCCGGCCGACCTGACGACGGAGGTCGCGCGATTCGGCTTCATCCTCGAAAAGGCAATCGCCGCAGGTGTTTTGCCACGGGAAAGCTCAGCCTCGGCGGTCCGCCGGCTGTTCAGCGTGTTCCGGGCCAACTGGCAGGCGATGATCGACTACCGCCCGGAGCGGATCGACATGGATATCAAGCTGATCCGGGCCAGCGCGCCCCTGCCAAAGGTTCTCGAGCCGGCGCACCGGGCGGCCGGCAGCATGCACGGCCATCCGACCAACGGCTGGACCACGTTGACCACCGGCGCCGTGCACGTCCACGACGTGCCCGGCGATCACCTGCAGATCATGCAGGAGCCCTACGTCAAGGCCGTCGCGGCGGCGATCACCACGGTAACCGAGGGCCACTCGGCCCCTGACGCACGCAATGGGACAGTGACATGGAGAACGGGAATCGAACGACGGCCGCCGTCATCGGAGCGGGAATCGGCGGCCTGACCACGGCCATCGCCCTGCGCCGGGTCGGCGTCGATGTCGAGGTCTACGAACGCGCCGGCGCGCTGAGGCCGGCCGGCTTCGGGCTCAGCCTGCAGGGCAACGCGGTCGCGTCGTTGCGCACCCTGGACATCGACCTGGGGCTGGAGAAGCGTGGGCAGGAGGTCATCTCGTTCAACCTGCTGCATCCGGACGGGCGGCTGATGCGGTCGATGGACTTCGGTCAACTCAGCCGGACCTACGCGGGCGCGCCGAGTTACTGCCTCGACCGCTCGGATCTGCGGGCGGCGCTGCTGGAGGAGGCGGGCGACTGCCCGATCCACCTCGGCGTCGCCGCGACCGGCTACCGCAACGACCCGGACGGCGTACGGGTCCGGTTCGCGGACGGTCGCGAGGTGCATGCCGACCTGCTGGTGGGAGCCGACGGCATCCACTCCGCGATCCGTCGCCAGCTCGTCGGTGCCGAGGAACCCAGGACCGGCGGCTTCGTCTGCTGGCTGGCCACCCAAGAGTTCGCGCACCCGAACGTGCCAAGGGGTGCGAGCAACCACTACTGGGGTGCAGGCATGCGGTTCGGCATGCACGACGTTGGTGACGGTCGGATCTACTGGTGGGGAACCAAGAACGCGACGGCCGAGCAGGCCCGCGACTGGCAGGGCGGCAAGGACGACGTCATCCGCGCGTACGCCGGCTGGGCCGAGGAGGTCCAGGACATCATCGCCGCGACCCCCGAAGCAGGCATCATCGCGGTGCCGGCGCAGGACCGGCCGTTCCGGGGCCGGTGGGGCGAAGGAGCGGTGACCCTACTTGGGGATGCCGCTCATCCGATGCTGCCCAGCCTCGGGCAAGGCGCCGGTTCATCCGTCGAGGACGCTGTCATCCTCGCGCATTGCCTTTCCAACAGCGCCGAACCGGTCGGCGCGCTGCGGCGGTACGAAGAGCTGCGCCGCAAGCGAACCCGCATGCTGGTGAACAAATCCCGGTCCCTCGGCCGGATCGAGCAGCTGGAGGCCGCGTTCCCGCGGGCGGTGCGCTCGGTGTACTTCCGGCAGGCCCCGAAGGCGGTCCTGCGGCAGGTCAACAAGCGACCGATGACTCCCCCGCCGGCGCCGGAGAAGGTCGCGGTCGGCCGAACCCTCGGGGCGCTCGAACGCTGGCATTGGATCGCCGACCAGATCTCGCCATTGAATGTCGTTGCCCGCGCGCGGGTGCACGGCGCGCTGACCGAAGCCCTGCTGCGGCAGCGCCTGGACGCCGTTCAGGCGCGGCATCCGTTGCTGCGCGTCGCGGTGGTCGCGGACCCGGACGGCAGCAATCCCCGGTTCGTGCCGGCGGACGACCGCCCCATCCCGCTGCGGCTCGCCGAAGGCGCAGACTGGGAACAAGAGGTCGACGGGCGCGAACTGACCGAACCACTGGGCAGCGCAGAGGGTCCGCTGCTCCGTGCGGTCCTGCTGTCGTCGGGACCTGAGACGCACGACGTGTTGCTCACCCTGTCGCACACCATCGCCGACGGCAGCACCGCACTGGCACTGCTGGCCGAATTACTCCGGCTCGGCGACGATAAAGCCAGGGTGGCGACGCCGACCCGGCCCGCGCCGGAAGCGATGCTGCCAGCCGGCCACCGCGGAGTCCGCGGTAGCGCGAAGATGCTCAGGATGGCGGTGGGCGGTCAGCTGACCGCGCTCCGCCGACGCCCGGGACGGCTGGCCGCCTCGCAAAACGTCGAGTTCGGCCAGCGGCGAACCCGGTTCGTGCACCGGGAGATCACCGGCGCGGTCCACTCGGGGCTGCGCCAGGCCTGCGAGCGCGAAGGCGTCACGGTCGTTGACGCGACGGCAGCGGCCCTGCTGACCGCGGTCGCCCGCGACGGCGACCCGGACCGGTCCCGGGTCTACGGAATCGGCTTTCCGACCCAGCTGCGCGACGACTTCGTTCCTGGGCTGACCCGCGCTGAACCCGGCGCCTACATGACGATGATTCCGGCATACGCGCGGTACGCGCCGGACGCGCCGGCCTGGACGGTCGCCCGGGAGATCGACACCGAGCTGGCCCGGCGTGCCGCCCGCGGCGAGCACCTGTCGGGCCTGCGCCTGCTCGGCCTGCTGTGCCCCAAGTCGCCGGGCACCAGCGCGAAATCACTGCGCCTGATGGAAGACAACGGCCCCGGCAACGTCTGGCTCTACCACGCCACCCAGCCCGCGGCGGCCGGTGCGGGCCCGTGGCAGGTCTGCGGGATGCAGTTCGTCTGCGGCGCCTCCGTCTCCAGCTACCTGATGGTGAGCGTCAGCACGGACGACGACGGCTTGCAGCTGAACTTCGCTTATGCGAACGGCATCCTGACTCCGGAGCGGGTACACGCCATCGCTGCGGAGGTCGTCGACGTGCTGGGCCGGATGGCGGCCTGAACCCGCCTTCGGGCTGATATGAACTGGAGTGATCCTTCACAGGATGCCTCCGGAGGTGGATGAAGGACCTGTCCGGTTTCTTCGTTGCGTGAAGGTTGGCGGGTAACTGGCTCGCCCCCTTACGTGTGCCCCCTTCGGAGGTGGGTCGTGTCTGTTGTTGCTGCGCCGGTGTCGTCGTCGACCGTGGTGGTCGCCGTTGATGTCGGGAAGAACTGTGTCGCGTTGTCGGTGACCGATGCCGCCCGGCACCGGTTGTTCGGGCAGGTCGAGTTCGCGATGACCCGCCCGGCATTGGAGCGGGTGGTGGCCCGGGTCAGCGAGGTGCTCCCCGCGGCGGGAATGATGAAGGTCGGGGTCGAGGCGGCCGGGCACTATCACCTGCCGATGATCACCGGGTCGGCGTGGCCGGCGGGCTGGGAGGTGCTGGAACTCAACCCGGCGCATGTTGGTGAGCAACGGCGGGTCGCGGGCCGGCGACGGGTGAAGACGGACGCGATTGACCTGGAAGCGATCACCGAGCTGGTGCTGGCCGGTCGGGGGATCCCGGTCACCGCCCGGCAGGAGGTGATGTCGGAGTTGACGGCGTGGGCGGCGCACCGCACCCGGCGGGTCGGCACCCGGACGGCGACGAAGAACCAGCTGCTCGGTCAGCTGGACCGGTCGTTCCCCGGGTTGACCCTGGCGTTGCCGGATGTGTTGGGCACCAAGGTCGGTCGGTCGGCTGGTCGCGGCCGAGTTCGCCGACCCGACCCGGTTGGCCGGGTTGGGCGTGAGCATGTTCATCCGGTTCGCCGCGCACCGGGAACTGCGGGTGTCCCGGCTGGTCGCGGAACGACTGGTGTCGGCGGCCCGGGACGCGTTGCCCACCCGGGACGCGGTCATCGCCCGCCGGGTGCTGGCCGCGGACCTGGTGTTGTTGGCCGACCTGGACCAGCAGATCACCCAGGCCGAACAGGAGCTCGCCGAACTGGTTCCGGCCAGCCCGTTCCGCACGGCTGACCAGCGTCCCCGGGTGGGGGGTCGTGCGGGCGGCGGCCTACGGTGCCGCGGTCGGTGACCCGACCCGCTGGCCCGGACCATCGCAGCTGTACCGGGCGGCCGGGTTGTCACCGATGCAATACGAATCCGCCGGCCACCGCCGAAACGGCGGGATCAGCCGGGAGGGCAGCGTGCAGCTGCGGCGCGCGCTGATCGATCTGGGGATCGGGCTCTGGCACAGCGACCCACCGTCCAGGGCGTACGCGGCCGGGTTGAAGGCCCGCGGGAAACACGGCAGGATCATCGCCTGCGCGTTGGCGCACCGCGCGAACCGGATCGCGTACGCGTTGACCCGCGACCGCGCCGCCTACGACCCCACCCGCTGGTCCCGGTAACCCCCAGTTGTCCCAGCACATCTTCATCTTTCCCGATAGCGGAGCAGTAACGCCGGCGGTGAAGGCGCCGTCAATGTGGAGCGCCCGCAGCGCAGCGAGGACGAACGACATTGACTGCGTCGAGGCCCGGCGCACCATCACCCCGCGGCCAAGAAAGGCAAAAGGTAGGTGACCGTTTCCCTCTTCACAACTCCGGCCGGCGGTGCCACCCTGGACCGCATGAAGGGTCGGATCAGACGCCGTTTGGGCTATGGCACACCTCGGTGATGCCGGGACTAGCTTGGCGCCCGACCCTTCGCCTACAACGGCAGCCCGAACGACGCCAGAAGACCTGCCCACCAATGAGGCAAGGTCGCATCAGTCAGCGTGGGCGCCAAGGCACCGGAACACGGACAATCCGCCAGCCAAGATCAACACCCCAAGCCCGCCCCACCAGCGGACTCACCCAAGCGCGTCACGTCGGCCTCTTGACAACACCTACAGCCAGCTAGTGTCCCGCGCCGTTGAAGCGTTAGATAACTGGTAGTGGTGGGGTATGGCACGAACGGGTCGACCAAAAAGCGTTGCTGGAATTGACTTCTGACGAACGGGAGCAGTTGCAGCGGTGGGCCCGGCGGCGGTCTTCGGCCCAAGCCTTGGCGCTCCGGTCGCGGATCGTTCTCGGGTGCGTCGAGGGCCTGCCGAATAAGGAGGTCGCGGCTCGGCTGGGAGTCTCGCAGCCGACTGTGGGTAAATGGCGGAGCCGCTCCTGGAGCTCCGTTTGGACGGCCTGGATGATGATCCGCGTCCGGGTCGGGTGCCATCGATCACGGCGGCGCAGGTGGAAAGGGTCGTGGCGGACACCCTGGAATCCACCCCGAAGAACGCGACTCATTGGACCCGTAGATCCATGGCTGAGAAATCGGGTCTTTCTGCTTCGACAATTGGACGGATCTGGCACGCGTTCGAGCTCAAACCGCACCGGACTGACGGGTTCAAGTTGTCCAACGATCCAATGTTCGTGGAGAAGGTTTACGACGTCGTCGGGTTGTACCTTGGTTGTACCTCGACCCGCCGGAGGCAGCGGTTGTGCTCTGCGTTGCGAGAAGTCGCAGGTCCAGGCCCTCGCGCGGTCCCAGCCGGCGTTCCCGATGATGCCGGGAATGCCGGAGAAACGCACCCACATGATTACCTTCGGCACGGCACCACCAGCCTGTTCGCCGCGTTCAACACTGCGGACGGCACCGTGATCTCTAGTCTGCACCGCCGGCATCGCACCATCGAATTTCGCAAGTTCCTGATCAAGATCGATTCGGAGATTCCGGTCGACCTGGACTTCCACCTGGTCTGCGACAATTGCGGCACCCATAAGACCCCGGCGATCCGTAAATGGCTTGCCGCGCATCCGCGTTTCTATATGCATTTCACGCCAACCTATTCCAGCTGGATCAACCAGGTCGAAAGGTGGTTCGCCTGCATCACCGACCAATTGATCCGGCGCGGCGACCATCGTTCCGTCCAAAGCGCTCGAGGCGGACATCCGCAAGTGGATCAAGGCGTGGAACGAAGACCCGAAGCCTTTCATCTGGACCAAGACGGCCGAACAGGTCCTCAGCTCCATCGGACGACTTATGCAACGAATCACCGACGGGGGACACTAGCCGAGACCGCCGAACACTCCATCCGAATCGAACTCGTGCACCCGCCGCGAGCCACCAACGAAAGCCAGGCTCGCGGCGTACCCCGGATCGCAGGGCAGATCGACCAGGTGAACGCGGGGCGGCACCTCCGGGCGGCCGACCCATTCGACGAGCCGCGGCGGCTGGTCCGGCGGGGAAAGCGTCAGATCGCCGAAGGGCACCCGCAACCCCTCGCCGGTGGCCTTCAGCACCGCCTCCTTGCGCACCCAGTACCGGAAGAAGCCTCGAAGTTGACCGGCCGGCGGCAACGTGTCGAAGTCGGCACGTTCGGCCGGTGACAGGATCAGCTGCGCCAACTCAGGCCCGCGTGACGGGTCCAACCGCTCGACGTCCACCCCGACCGCGCAGTTGACCGTGAACGCCACCACCACGACATCGCCCGAGTGCGAGACGGAAAATCGCACACCGGTGTTGCCGGCCAACCGTGGCCTGCCGTCCGGGCGGCCACAGTGCGGGCAGGTCCGGTCGATCGAAACGCGTTCGGGCGCAACGCCGATGTGCGCGCCGAGCACCATTCGCGACACCACGACGCCGACCGCGAAGCGATCCCTGTCGGCCTGCTCCCGGTATGCCGCCTGCCGCTCGCGCTCCACCGGATCCAGCAGACGCTCCAAGCCGGGCCGCAGGCCGGCCAACCGCGTCCACCACACCTGGCAGTCCCCCGCGCCCAGCGGTGGAACCGTCATCGGTGTCAGCTGTCGCACGCGTCATCGTCCACAGGTCGCATTGTTCCCGACCCCCGTCACAGGGCTGCAACTGTTGGGCTGAGCTGTATCTAGGCCGACCACGGACACTCAGCATGTCGTAACCCATCTCGGTCCACTCACCCAGTAGTAATCGCGGTCGACCCGATAATGCGGGAGTACTGAATCTGAACAGGGAGAACACGTTCCGGGGATGCTCGATAGAAAAGGGGCACGTCCCGAAGAACGAGCCCCTTCCCTCCATTGACTAACGCACCTACGCAGTGACGTACCCCTCCACGTCGACCAAGACGTCGACCCATCCTGGCGCCCCACTGAAGATGCGAATCGACCCATCCGACGACAACTGGACGGTGACCTCAGTGGAGACGTTCGTCCGGTTGAAACTGACCTGAGAGACCTCTGGGCGTGTCCCGCCGCTCGGGTACACCGTGAGGAATCCATAGGAGTTCGAGACGACGGTGACGCTCAGGATGGCGCCCGCCGCGCCCGTGAGCGGGACCCCACCGTGGGCCGCGACCTGAAGATCCTGGCTCGCGAAGCCGAAGAACGAGTTCAGCTGCGCCCCTGTACGGGAATCCGCGATGCGGGTCGGAGGAAGCATCACAACCGTGCCGGTGGCCGGCGCAACCGCAGCGACCGCCGCGTTCGGCACGGCGGCGCTGGCCTGGGCCGCAGTCAGGCCAACCCCCAAGCCACCAACGAGTGCCAGCGAACAGATCACGACTCCGAGTTTGGTTCGGATACCTTTC
>JADGOY010000075.1 GCA_017882715.1 Nakamurella sp.
GTGGAGGAGCGGGTCGTCGACCTGATCGAAAGTCATCGCTCCACCATCGTTTTCGCGAACTCCCGGCGCCTGGCGGAACGACTGACGGCACGGCTCAACGAGATTCACGCCGAGCGGCTGGACGGGGGTGGCCTCCGCGACACCGCCGAGCGGTCCGGCCCGGCCGCGCAGCTGATGGCGCAGTCCGGATCGTCGGTGGGCGCGGCGGCGTTGCTGGCCAAGGCCCATCACGGGTCGGTGTCCAGGGAACAGCGTTCGCAGATCGAGGAAGAGCTGAAGACCGGGCTGCTCCCGGCGGTGGTCGCGACCTCGTCCCTGGAGCTCGGTATCGACATGGGCGCGGTGGATCTGGTGATCCAGGTCGAGTCCCCGCCGTCGGTGGCCAGCGGCCTGCAGCGCATCGGCCGGGCCGGGCATCAGGTGGGAGCCCCCAGCCACGGGGTGATGTTCCCGAAGTTCCGCGGCGACCTGATCTCCGCGGCGGTGGTCGCCGGGCGGATGCGTGACGGGGCGATCGAAAAGCTGTCGGTGATCGCCAACCCGTTGGACATCGCGGCCCAGCAGATCGTCGCGATCTGCGCGATGGACCCGATCACCGTGGACGAGGTGCACGCGCTGCTGCGCAGGTCGGCGCCGTTCGCCTCGCTGGGCCGCGGCGCGCTGGAATCGGTGCTGGACATGCTGTCCGGCCGGTATCCCAGCGAGCAGTTCGCCGAACTGCGTCCCCGGTTGACCTGGGACCGGGTGACCGGTGAGCTCGTCGGGCGTCCCGGCGCGCAGCGGCTGGCGGTCACCTCCGGCGGCACCATCCCTGATCGTGGTCTGTACGGCGTCTTTCTCGCCGGCGCCGACGAATCCCGGTCCGGCGCGGGCCGTCGGGTCGGCGAGCTGGACGAGGAGATGGTGTACGAGTCGCGGGTCGGTGACGTCTTCGCGCTCGGCTCCAGCTCCTGGCGGATCGTCGACATCACCCACGATCAGGTGCTGGTGCTGCCGGCCCCGGGACTGCCCGGGCGGCTGCCGTTCTGGAAGGGCGACACTTTGGGCCGGCCCGCCGAACTCGGCCGGGCGCATGGATCATTCGTTCGGGAGATCACGTCTAGTTCTGCCGAGGTGGCGCGCAAGACGCTGGCCGACGCCGGCCTCGACGACTTCGCGCAGCGCAACCTGATCGAATACCTGACCGAGCAGCACAACGCTACCGGCGTCGTCCCTGACGAGAAAACCCTGGTGGTGGAACGGTTCCGGGACGAGCTGGGCGACTGGCGGGTCGTCCTGCACTCGCCGTACGGGGCGGCCGTGCACGCGCCGTGGGCGTTGATCATCGCCGCCCGGATGCGTGAACGGTACGGCGTCGACGTCGCCGCCATGCACGCCGACGACGGCATCGTGCTGCGCCTGCCTGACGTCGAGTACGAGGACGGTCCACCGGATTTCTCGGAGTTCGTGGTCCTGGACCCGGAGACCGTGCAGGCCGAGGTCACCGCCGAAATCGGCGGCGCGGCCGTCTTCGCCTCCCGGTTCCGGGAATGCGCGGCGCGGGCATTGCTGTTGCCGCGCAGGCAGATCGGCCGGCGCCAGCCGCTGTGGCAGCAGCGTCAACGGGCGACCCAGCTGCTCGAGGTGGCCTCGGCGTATCCCTCGTTCCCGATCGTCGCGGAGGCAGTGCGGGAATGCCTGTCGGACGTCTTCGACGTTCCGGCGCTGGTCGAGGTGATGTGCGAGCTGCGGGCCAGGACCGTGCGGATCGTCGAAGTGACGACGAACAGCCCGTCACCGTTCGCGTCGTCATTACTGTTCGGCTACGTCGCCCAGTTCCTGTACGAGGGCGATTCACCGCTGGCCGAGCGGCGTGCCGCCGCCCTCACCGTCGACCCCACCCTGCTCGCCGAACTGCTCGGTCACGGTGACGGTCTGGCCCTGCGGGACCTGCTGGATCCGCAGGCGCTGGCCGACACCGAAGCCGAGCTGCAGCGGCTCGCCGAGAGCCGTCGGGCCCGCAACCCGGACGAGATCGCTGATCTGCTCAGGATTCTCGGTCCGATGACGACGGCCGAGGTCGACCTGCGCAGTTCCGTCTACGACCCCGGATCGGTGCTCGCGGCGCTGGGTTCGACTCGGCGCGCCATCGAGGTACGGGTCGGCGGCGAGGTTCGCTGGGCCGACCCGGCGGACGCCGCGGTGTTGCGTGACGCGCTGGGCACGGCGCTGCCGCCGGGAATCGCGGAGTCGCTGCTGGAGCAGGTCCCCGACCCGCTGGGTCGGCTGCTGGGCCGCTATGCCCGCACCCACGGGCCGTTCGTCCCGGCCGAACCCGCTGCTCGGTTCGGACTCGGGGTCGCTGTCGTCACCGATGCGCTGCATCGGCTGACCGGCTCCGGACGGCTGGCAGAGGGGGAGTTCCGACCGCTGGGGGCAGGTGGGACGCAGGGACCGGCCGGCCGGGAGTTCGTCGACGCCGAGGTGCTGCGGCTGCTGCGCCGCCGGTCCCTGGCCGCGCTGCGGGCCGAGGTCGAGCCGGTGGAGCGGCAGGCGCTGGCCCGGTTCCTGCCCGCGTGGAACGGGATCGGGATCAGCGCCGGGTCGGCCGTCCTGCGGGGCACTGATGGGCTGCTGCGGGCGGTGGAACAGCTGGCCGGGGCCGTTGTCCCGGCCTCGGCCCTGGAGACGCTGATCCTGCCGGCCCGGGTTCCCGGCTACACATCGGCGATGCTCGACGAGCTGACCGGCGCCGGCGATGTGATGTGGGCCGGTCACGGCACCCTGCCCGGTGACGACGGCTGGGTGAGCCTGCACCTGGCGGACTCGGTGGCCGTCACCCTGCCGGTTCCGGGCAGCGAAGCTGTCGAGCCGTCGTCGTGGGGCAGCGTGCATCGGGCCATTCTGGAGATGCTCGCCGGTGGTGGCGCGCACTTCTTCCGGTCGCTGGCGGACTCCGTCGGTGCGGCAGTCGCCGGAACGGACGTGACGGACGTGGCGGACGTGGCCGGAACCGGGGCACCCTCGACGCGGTCGGGCTCGGCGCCGGACGCCGCCGTTGCAGATGCCTTGTGGGACTTGGTCTTCGCCGGACTCGTCACCAGCGACACGCTGGCGCCGCTCCGAGCCCGGCTGACCGGCGGAAAGACCACCCACCGCTCGCGGGCGCCGGTGCCGCGGGCTCGCCTCCGCGGCCCGTCCGGGCTGGCCCTGCTCGCGGCCGGGCGCGGCGGCCGGTCGGGTCTGCCCGTCGGCGGAGTGCGGCGGGGTATTCCACCGTCGGTGGTGGGCCGATGGTCATTGGTGCCCGACCCCGAAACGGACCCGACGGTGCGTGCCGCCGCAGCTGCGGAGGTGTTGCTGGACCGGCACGGCATCGTCACCCGCGGAGCTGTGGTCGCCGAGGGCACGCCCGGCGGGTTCGCCGGCGTCTACCGTGTGCTGGCCACCCTGGAGGAGACCGGGCGGATCCGCCGCGGCTATTTCGTCGAAGGACTGGGCGCGGCGCAGTTCGCCTCCGCGGGAGCGGTGGATCGGGTGCGGGGGTTCGCCGGCAGACCCGATCAGGAGCAGGCCATCGGCCGCGGCCTGGTGCTGGCCGCGGCCGATCCCGCCAACCCGTACGGAGCGGCGCTGCCCTGGCCGGATCGCAAGGACGGAACTAATGGCGGCGGCGCCCGCGGTCGAGTTGGCGAGAAGGCAATGGATGCCGGACGTGACGGGCAGCTGGAGGAGTACGGCTCCAGCGAGCCGACAACCACTGCCACGACCCCCACCCCCACGACCCCCCCCACGACCCCCACCACCACCACCACCGATCGCCATCGTGCCGCTCGGCGAGCCGGTTCACTCGTGGTGCTGGTCGACGGGGCCGCGGTGCTGTACGCCGAGCGCGGCGGCCGCTCGCTGCTGTCGTTCACCTCCGACGGCGACGCCCTGCAGGCGGCCGCGGTCGCGCTGGCCGAGCGGGTCGCCTCCGGGCGCATCGGGTCGCTCACCGTCAACCGGATCGACGGGGCGGAGGCGCTGACCGTCGGCGGCCCGGTGCCCGAGGCGCTGACCGGCGCCGGTTTCACCATGACTCCCCGGGGCCTGCGGTTGCGCAGCGTGGCAAGGTGAGGAATGCCCGAGGGTGACGCCGTGCTGCGTACCGCGCGCCGCCTGCATCTGGCCTTGGCGGGGCGGCCGTTGGTGCGCACCGAACTGCGCTGGCCGGACCTGGGTGAGGCGGACCTGGCTGGCCGTGAGGTCATCGAGGTCGTGTCCTACGGCAAGCAGATCCTCACCCGGATTGCAGCGGCCGAACCGGCGGGGCGGATTCCGCGGATACCGACGGTGCCACCCGAACCGCTCACCGTGCGATCCCATCTGCGGATGGAGGGCCGCTGGTACGTCCACGCCAGGGACGCGGAGCCGTGGCCACCCCGCAACCGGGTCAGCGTCCGGGCCGTGCTGGGCGGTGCCGTGTGGACCGCCGTCGGCACCTGGCTGGGCATGCTGGACCTGGTGCCGACCGCGGCCGAGAGCACCCTCATCGGCCACCTGGGTCCGGACATCATGGCCGACGACTTCGACCCCGGCGTCGCCGGAGAAGCGGCGAAACGGCTGGCGGTCGACCCGCAGCGGCAGGTCGGCGCGGCGCTGCTCGACCAGACTACCGTCGCCGGCATCGGCACCATCTACATGGCCGAAGCCCTTTTCGCGCAACGGGTTTCGCCGTGGACCCTGATCGGTGAGGTCGACGTGACTGCGCTGCTGGCGACCGCCCGCCGGCAACTGCTGCGCGGCGTGACCCAGGCTTCGCCGATCACCACGGGCAATCCGCGGCGCGGCCTGGACACCTGGGTGCACGGCAGGTCAGGTCGGCCGTGCCAGCGGTGCGGCACCGTCGTGC
The DNA here is from genome assembly GCA_017882715.1 of Nakamurella sp. GTDB lineage: Bacteria > Actinomycetota > Actinomycetes > Mycobacteriales > Nakamurellaceae > Nakamurella. The sequence goes on from JADGOY010000075.1 coordinate 4,874, forward strand.
GCGTCGCGCCGATCGGGCCGCCGCTCGAGGAACGACCGGCGTTCTACTGCCCGACCTGCCAGCCCGGGCCCACGCCCACCGACGACGGCCGCCCACGACGCCCGTTGGGCGCGAACCCTTCCGTCCCGGAGGATCGCCGGCCTATTGACTACCGCCGCAGCTGACCCGTCGGGATGATTCCTCAGGTTCACCGAGCCCTCACCCGGACGGCGATCGTGACCCATGGGTAGTTGGGTCATGGTCAATCTGTCGGGTTCGAGTCGGCAAGCGCGTGGTACCTGCTGTTACTTGTCCCGGACCGTGCGCGACGTGTGCCGGAAGCCCCGACGGCCAGCACGCCGGCCCCCGCCGGCGCTGCGGCAGCACGGGACAGTCGGCCGGCTCTCATGACGAGTCGCTGGCTGCCGTCTGTTCCGCACGCCGCTTGATGCCGCGCAACATGCGGCGCTGCATGACGATGTCGCCGACAGCGGCCACCGCCTCGTAGGTCATCCGTCCGGTCGAGGGATGTGCGGTGACCCGCAGCCGATTCAGCAACCGGGTACCCCCGGCAGCGGCCGGTTCCAGCAGCCACTCCCAGCCGAATTCGCCCACGTCGTCGCACCAGGGCATCCGACGCGGCGGGTCAGTTTCCTTCACGGTCGGCCCGATGTCCCCGCCGGTGATCATCGGGATCCGATCATCGACTTGGCGCTGCTGATATTCGGGCAGGATCCGTGTCGCGTATTCAGGCAGGATCCGGGTCGCGCTCGGCGTCCCGGCATTGTCGATCCGGTCGTAGCGGTACCAGCCGGCCCTGCCGGACCCGATCTGAACGAGCCCCGGCCAGACCGTCATCGGTGGTGCCCTGACGTCGATGGCGCAGGTCGCGAGGAAGTCAGCGTGGGCGACCTCGGCGTCACCGGTCATCACCCGGGCTACCTCATCGTCGGTCGCTCCCCACCGGGGTTGCCACGGCTGGAATCCCAGGCGATAGGCCACCACCAGCACTGCCGCGGCCCCGACAACGGCCATGGCGAGGCCGCCCGGTGGGCACCGGTCGCGCTCATCGCCCTCCAGCGCTCGCCGCCGAAGCGCGGAGTGCCCCGTTCAGTGCCCGGCTGATGCCGGGTACCAGAAGGACTGCCAGCACCGCCGGCGATCCGACCAGATGCACGCCAAGGTTCGTCGCCGTGTTTGTCACGCCGGACACCGAACTCTCCGCGATCCACCACAGCAGCGACACCACCAGGCCGAGGACCGACCCGGTGATCGCCGCTGCCCGCCACCACGGCAGCAACTTGTACACAGCCCACCCGGCGGCGACGAACATCAGCACGGTCAGGACGACAAGTATCTGAATCACCGGCCACACACCGTCCGTCGGCTCGTGATCCACGCCGAGGAACGACGGCATGAACCACAGGAATGTGGTCCCGAACAACACCAGAACAACACCAGAACAACCGCAGCGACGAGAGCAACGCGACGCACGACAAACTCCCCATGATCAGGACTGTGTCCAGGGTTCCGAGCGCGCACGGCACTCAGTCGCGCATGGCACACAGTAGGGTCATTGGTCCCCAACCGCCTTGCCGAGTGCGCTTGGTTCCCGCGGCGCGCCCGTCTTCTGCCGCCCGACACCCATTACATGGTCATCGATGGTGGGGTGCACGGCTTCTTCGGGGACTACGGCGAGCAGCCCGGTGATGGAGTTCCCGCGGTCAGCCGGGAGGTCGGGTCGGCCGAGATCGTCGCATTCACAACGGCCTTCCTCGAGCGGATGCAGCGGGCCGGGTGAGCGTGCGGAACGACCGTTTCGGCCCCCGCCCGTGTCCCTCCGCTGAGCGTCCCTCGCCTCGGCGGGCCTGATCGGCCGACGAAGTCACGCGGCGCGGTAGGTTGCCAGCGTGTCGGCGAGCGCCTGCTCCACCGGCGTTGCGCGCAGGCCCAACCGGGCGGTGATCTTGGTGCTGTCCACCACGAACGGCTCCGCGTACAGGTACTGCATCTCCAGGAGCTCACGCATCGTCGGGTTGAACAGTCCCATGGTGCGCAGCAGGAAGGCGGGCACGGTCTTCAGTTTCGTCTCGGGCCGGCCGGCGTCGCGGTACACGATCTCGACCAGCTGCCGGGTGGTCCTGGTATCCGGATCGTTGGGCAGGTGCCAGATCTCACCGGTGGCGTCGGGGTGTTCGCCGAGGACGGCCAGGCCCTCGCCGATGTCGGGAATGTAGGTGTAGGTGTGCGGCTGGTCGGGGTCACCGAGCACCGACGCGGACTTGCCCGCCAGCGCCGGGCGGAAGACCCGGTCTCCGATGTTGGATTGAGCACCGCCGCGGGGTCCGAAATAGTCCGACGCCCGGCCGATCGTCACCTCGACCCGGCCGGCCCGATGCGCCGTCAACAGCTCGTCCGCCATCTGGCCGCGCAACTGTCCCTTCTTGGTGTGGGCGTCGTTGGGCAGGTCCTCGGTCAGAGCCCGACCAGCGGCGGGGCCGTACATGTACACGTTCTCCATGCTGACCAGGCGGGCGCCGGCCTTCTCCGCCGCGGCCAGTACGCCGGCCTGCAGGGCCGGGAACTTGTCGGTCCATTGGGAATAGGGAGGATTCAACGTCTGATAGACCACCCGCGCGCCCTGGGCGACTCCGGTGGTGAACGCCGGATCGGCGGCGTCACCGCCGACGACCTCCACCTCGGCCGGCACCGATGCGACCCCCGACGTGTTGACCAATCGGACCTTCTCGCCGCGACGGAGTAGGGCCTCCATCAGTGCCCGGCCGACGGCGCCGGTGCCGAAGATGACGTGCGGAGGGGTAGACGTCATGTCAGGGCCTCGTTCGGGGTATCGGTGCGGCGGACCCGGCCGCGACCAGGCGGGACCTGCCCATTCAACATGAGATCGGACAGTCCGGAAGATGTCACCCCCGCGTCAGGCCGATCACGGCGCCCGCTGGGAGCGCAGAGATGGTGCCCTTCGCGGCGTCTCGGCTCCCGTCCCGATCGCGCTCGGGATCGGTGATTCGGCGGGTTGGTGGGCCGGTTGGTCGGCGCTGTCAAAGCCCTCGGCATTCCTCCGCGGCGACCCGGCCGATGTCCGGCTGCCACGGATCAAGACGGTCGCCATCGCGAGGAGCCAGAGGCTCCACACGACGTATCCGGCGAAGTTGGTCAGGTCCGTGCCGGGCACATCCAGTGGGATGAGCACACCGGTCGCGATCAGCACGGCGGAGGCGAGCCCCGCGATCTGGAACCACCGACCGGCAAGCGATCTGCCGAGCCCGATGGCCACCAGGACCGTCCAGACTGCGGTCAGGCTGTAGCCGAGCGTCTCGCCGATCGTGGCGCCGAGGACCTGATTCAGCGTTCGGAACGTCGCCTCCGCGGCGGCGCTCGTGGAGGGGTCGGCGGCTTGTCCGGCCGGCGACGGCACCAGCAACGGCCAGCGCAGCAGGCCGACAACCTGGACGGTGGCAGCCGCGATGCCGACGCCGACGGACAGCCGCAGCGCCTGCGACCGGCCGAGTCGGCCGACCATGACGGCGATCGGGGCGAGCAGCGCGGCTCCAACCGCGAGAACCAGGAACCACCCGATGACGGCGCCCTGACGCTCTCGGAACGAGGCGAGAACCTCGGCGGCGGGTCGGTCGAGAACCGCCGGATAGTAACACCGCGGCCAGTCCGAGGAATGCCAGGTTGAGCACCGTTGACCCGGCGACGATGACGGCGGCTGTCGCCCGCCGGTTACGCACTGACGTGTCCGTCACGATGAGCTCCTGTGTTGTACAGTGTACAGAGTGTGTACTGCGTACAGTGAACTTTGTGTCTGAGCCGATGTCAAGGGTCGAATCCCAACCGCGTCGCGGGCCTCGCCGCAGCCTTGATGTGGAGCAGGTGGTCGACGCGGCTGTGGCGATCGTCGACGAAGGCGGGCCCGACGCGTTGTCCGTGCGCGCGGTGGCCGGCCGACTGGGAATGAACCCCAACGCGCTGTACACCTACATCGCGAGCCGGGCCGCGTTGGAGCGTGTGATCGTCGAACGGGTGCTGGGCGAATCGGACCTCGCGCTGCTCACCGGACCGGCCGAGCATTGGCGTCAGCGGATCGTGTCCTACGCGCACTCGCTGCGAGAGACCCTGCTGACGCACCCCGCGGTGGCAAGGCTGCTGATGACGGCCCCGATGGACGGGCCGAACGCCTTGCGGGTGGGGGAGGAATTGATGGGAGCGCTGATCGACGCCGGGCTGTCACCCCGGGACGCCGGGCGGGCCACCTATTCGATCATCGTGCAGGTGTTGGGTGCGGTGGCGCTGGAGGTGGCGGAAACGGACGGCCGCCCGCCGCTGCCTCCGGAGGGCGCCCGGATCGCCGGGCGCCGCGACGCGCTGGCGGCGATCGACCACACCGATTGGCCGCACACCGCGGCGGCGATTGACATGATGGCGCAATGGATCTCGACCGACCAGTTCCACTGGTCGCTGGCCCGGTTGCTGGACGGGTGCGTCTACTCGCTCGCCCCGCCGGAGCCTGAGCCGGAGCCGGAGCCGCGGACACCCGGTGCGCATGCCGGCGCGGATCAAGCTCGCCGGCGCGGCTGAACCCGTTGACTGGCGCCTCACCATCCCCAAAGACGGCGAGTTCATCCGCGCCCGCGATGTTGATCCGCGCGAGGTTGGGTGGTGGCAGGGATCGCCGCCGCCGAGGGGTGGGTCGGGTCCGCCACCGCGCCCGAGGTGTCAGTCGATCGACGCGTTCGCAGGCTCCAACTGCAACGACACTCCGTTGATGCAGTAGCGCTGGTCGGTGGGGGTGTCGAAGCCCTCACCGGCGAACACGTGCCCCAGGTGCGATCCGCAGTTCGCACAGCGCACCTCTGTCCGGACCGAGCCGAACGACCGGTCCTCCAGGAGTTCGATGCGATCCTCGGCCAGCGGTGTGTAGAACGCCGGCCATCCGCAATGCGCGTCGAACTTGTGCTCGCTGCGGAACAGTTCGGCGCCGCACCCACGGCATCGGTAGACGCCCACCGTCGGGTCGGTCTCGTACGGGCTGGAGAACGGTCGCTCGGTACCTGCCTGCCGCAGCACGCCGTACTCCTGCGGGCTCAGTTCAGAACGCCATTCCTTGTCGGACTTCTGCACGGGATAGGTCATGGCATACACAACACCACGAGGGCAGATGACGTTCCCGGGTAGTCCTTACGTGTCCGTGCGGGGGCCGGTACGTTGCCATGATGGCGCGGACGACACCAGCGGTCGAACTCGAGGTCGGCGGCCGGCCTCTCCGGGTGAGCAACCCGGAGAAGGTCTACTTCGCCGAGCGGGGAATCACCAAACTCGATGTGGTGCAGTACTTCCTGTCCGTCGGTAACGGAATTCTCGGAGCGCTCCGGGACCGGCCGACCACCCTGGAACGTTGGCCGGGTGGGGTGTTCGAGGGTGCGAAACTGTCCACCCGGATGGACAACCGGGGTGACGCGTTCTACCAGAAACGGGTGCCGCAGAACGCTCCCGACTACGTGCAGACCGCGCGGATCGCGTTTCCCAGCGGCCGGACCGCGGACGAGGTCTGCCCGACGGAACTCGCGGTGGTGGCGTGGTGCGCCAATCTCGGCACGCTGACGTTCCATCCCTGGCCGGTGCGGCGCGGCGAGGTTGACCGGCCGGACCAGCTGCGGATCGACCTCGACCCGCAGCCCGGCACCGACTTCACGCACGCGGTGGTGGTGTCCGCCCAGCTGCGCGAGCTGCTGCACGAGCTGGGCCTGGAGGGTCATCCCAAGACCTCCGGCGGCCGCGGCCTGCATGTCTACGTGCCCATCGAGCCGCGGTGGTCCTTCGTCGAGGCGCGCCGGGCGGTGATCGCCTTCGGCCGTGAGTTGGCGCGGCGGATGCCCGAGCAGGTGACGATGAACTGGTGGAAGGAGGAGCGCGGCGAGCGGATCTTCATCGACTACAACCAGATGGCCCGTGATCGCACCATCGCGTCCGCGTACTCCATCCGCGCCAACCCGAGGGCGACGGTGTCCGCGCCGCTGCGCTGGGACGAAGTGCCGGACGTGACGCCGAACGATTTCGACGTGACCACCATGCCTGCCAGGTTCGCCGAGGTCGGCGACCCGCACGCCGCCCTCGATCAGCAGGCGTACTCGATCGAGCCGCTGCTGGAGATGGCGGAACGCGACCTGACCGATCACGGGCAGGGAGACCTGCCGTACCCGCCGGAGTACCCGAAGATGCCGGGCGAGCCCAAGCGCGTCCAGCCCAGCCGGGACACCGACCGGCACCACCCAGCAGAATGACCCGATGGACGGATCCAACCTTCGGCAGTCCGCTCGCACCTGCACCAGATTCCTGACCACGGCGCTGGATCGGGACTGGGACAACCGGATCCCGGAGATGGACTGGACGGTCCGGCAGGCTGTCGCGCACATCGCCGAAGTCCTGCTCCGGTATTCGGTGGACCTGTCGGCCGGATCGAAAGAGCTGAGCACCTTGAATCTCTCGGTCCGGCCGACCGAGGAGCCGGAGAGCTTGGTGGCCACGCTGACCGGCGTAGCCACCCTGCTGGGCCACGTCGTCGACTCGGTGCAACCTGGCCAGCGTGGCTGGCACCCCAGCGGCCTGGCCGATGCGTCAGGGTTCGCGGCCATGGGATGTGACGAGCTCCTCGTGCACACTCATGACGCGGCAAGCGGTCTCGGTCTGACGTTCGATCCGCCGACCGTGCTGAGCAATCTGGTGGTGCGCCGATTGTTCCCGCGGGCGCCCACCGACACCGATGCCTGGCAGACACTGTTGTGGGCGAACGGCCGGATTGCGCTGGCGGATCGGCCGCGACAGGCCAAGTGGCATCCGCACCCGGCGCCGCTCACCGAGTGGGATCCCGCCGAAAACCGTATCGATCAGCCCTGGTAGGCGCTTCAGCGCGGTGAACCGAATATTTCCTGAAACAGGCGAGAACCGTTCCGCGGATGTGCACGTACTCCAAGTCATGATCCCCACCACAGGAAGACATGACATGGAAAAGAACTCGCGCGCCCGCAAAATCGTCGCCGGAGCGTTCGCGGCCGCGGCCGGCGCCGCGCTGATCGCGGCTTCGGCATCGACGGCGTCCGCATCGACTCCCGCCTCGGCGGCGGCCGACGGTCCGGCGTCGGTCGCGCCGTCCAACAGCAACAACAAGCCCGTGCACATCGAGGTATTCGCTCCCGAAAAGCATGTCAACGCCGGCATCCAGGGCAAGGGCTGGTTCGTCGACATGGAGCTCGATTTCCCGGGTGGACACAATGGTCTCACCCAATCCGGGTTCAGCGGGCTTCAGCTGACCGGCCCCGGCGTCCACAACAATGTCGCACCGTTCCCCGGAACCTTTTCCACCGGCCATGACGACCGCAATCCCGGCGTCGTGGTATTGACGTCGACGACCAATTCCACCACACCCGGATTCTCGGGGCCGGGCACCAATTTGGCCAACCTTTTCAACATCACCGGAGTGACCAACCGGACTCCGGAGGAAACCGAGCTGTGGGATACCTGGCTGGTGGGCGCGCCGCTCGCCGGACAGGACGTTGACACCACGCTCACCGTCGCCGAAGTGGACGATCTGAACCACAACGGGATCTACGACGATGCTCCGGATGTCGTCAAGGACGCCAACAACGACGGCAAGATCGATGCCAAGGACCTGAAGGCCCTGGGCGTCGCCAGCAACATCGTCACCGTGCCGTTCCACATCAACGGTGCACCCGCCTGATCCGGCGCAGTTTCCGGGGCCGCGACGATTCGTCGTCGCGGCCCCTTGGTCGCGCTGTGTGACGGGCGAGCGCGCAGCGTAGTGTCGTGGGCGCAGAAGCTGACCGGCACGCCCACCGAAAAGAAGACTGTGATGTGCGTAGCGGCGTCGAAGGCCATGGCCACAGCCCACCACGCCCGACAAAGGCCACCCGGTCGGCCATCGCGTCAGGTCCCGTGGATGGCGCGGGCGGCCGGCTGATGAGCACCACTGGGCCCACCAGGAAGAAGTCCGTGCTTCCCCTCGTGGGCGGCGCGATCGTGCTGCTCGCGCTCGTCGCGGTGCCGATCGTCGCCCTGAATCATTTCGTGTCGACCGGAGTGGCGGTCGCGTTCCTGCTGGGGGCGGCGCTGTTCGGACCGATCCGGTTCCATCACCAGCCACGCAGCGCACTGCTGGCCGCGGCCGCGGCCGGCCCGATCGTGGCGTTGGCCGGGCTCGTCGGCGACCATGCGTGGGCGCTGGCCGCGCTGATCGCGCTGACCGCGTTCGCGGCCGGAGTGTCGGCCCAGTGGGGTCTGCACACCGCGACCGTGTTCATCCCGATCGCCGCCGCCGTGCTGGCTACCCCGGTGTCCTTCGAAAGCGCTGCCGGACAAGGCATTGCGCTGTTCGTGGGCGCCGCGTACGGCATCGCGCTGCTCGGCGTGCTGAAGGTGCCGGTCCCTGACCCCGATCGGGTGATCCCGCCCGCGGTGGCGGTTTTCTACGGAGCGGTCCTCGCCGTGCTGACCGGGATCGCCACCTTCGTGGTCGCGTCCGTGCAGCTGCCGCACGGCTACTGGGTGACCTTGACGATCCTGGCGGTCGTTCAACCTTCGTTGACCGTGTCGCGGCAACGGGCCGTCGCGCGGGTGGCCGGCACCACCGTGGGCGCGCTGCTCGCGGTGGTCTTCGCCTCACTGGTCACCAACTACGACCTGCTGCTCGGCATCGGGATGATCTTCGCGGTTGCGTCCCTTGCACTCGCCCGCAGCTATCCGGTCAAGATCGCATTGATGACCGTTGCGGTGGTCATGCTTGCTGGTGGACACGCGGGCGCCGCGCCGATCGCCAGTCTGCGGTTCGGGCTCACCCTGGTCGGTGGCGTTGCCGTGCTGGCCGTGTGTCTGATCGTGCCCGTGATCGTGCAGCACCTGTACCCGGGCGTGACCCTCGACGAGGACTTCGCCTGACAAATCCACCTGCGACAGACAGCTGTGCGCGCGGGCAAGGAGCGCGATACCGCTGATCCATACAAGTCGGGGCTACCGGGCGCCCTGGTTGGTGTGCATCCCGATGCTGCTTGCCGCCGGGCTGTTGATCATCCCTCCGGTCAGAGGCTGACCCGAGGGTGGAGACAGTAAGCGTGGTGCTGCTTCTGGCCGGCTGCGTGCTCCCGGCCGTTGCCTGGTTCCTGCCGCAACCATCATCACCACCCGGGCCCGCCTCGTCTGGCGGTTCAACAGGCTCATTTCCGTGGACTGAAGTCATCGGGGAGCACCAACCGGCCCGGGCGACCCCGACATGATGGTCCAACTGCGGTCAGGCAAGCGGGTGGCACTCCCCGGCGCCCTACGCGACCGGGTGCCCGGCGTCGTGCCGGCGGAGCAGTGGCAATCCCGTGAGTGCAAACCCGGGATGGCCGACCGGGCCACTGGAGCATTCAACTGCTCACGAGGACGTCGGCGAGGTTGAACCTGACGGGCCGGTCGAGTTGGTCGTACGTGCACGACTCGGGGTCGCGGTCAGGACGCCAGCGGACGAACTGGGCGGTGTGCCGGAACCGTACGCCTTCCATGTAGTCATAGCGCACCTCGACGACCCGTTCTGGGCGGAGCGGGACGAAGGAGAGGTCCTTGCCGGCGTTCCACCGGCTGGTTTCATTCTTCCGCGGCGTGCGCTCACCCTCCTCGTGCGCGGCCCAATTCCACGGGTGGCCCTCGAAGGTGGTGACGAGCGGCTGCAGCTCATCGAAGAGCTTCTTGCGGGTGGCCATCGGGAAAGCCCCGATCACGCCGACCGAAGCCAAGACCCCGCGGTCGTCGTAGAGACCGAGCAGCACCGAGCCGATCGCGTCCGCGCCGGTCCTGTGCACGCGGTAGCCGGCGACCACGCAGTCAGCGGTGCGCTCGTGTTTGATCTTGCTCATCACTCGTTTGTCGGGCTGGTAGCGCAGGTCCAGCTTCTTGGCGATGAGCCCGTCGAGACCGGCGCCCTCGAACTCTTCGAACCAGCGCTGGGCCTCGGCGAGGTCCCGTGTGGCAGGGGTGATGTGGATCGGCGGCTGCGCGTCGGCCAGCGCTTCCTGGAGCGCGGCTCGGCGCTCGATGAACGGGATGTCCATCAGATTGTCGACACCCAGGGCCAGGACGTCGAAGGCGACGAAGCTCGCCGGAGTCGCGCGGGACAGCATCTTCACCCGACTCGCCGCTGGATGGATCCGTTGCTGCAAGGCCTCGAAGTCCAGGGTGTTGCCCTCCAGGTTGGCGACGATGATCTCCCCGTCGATGACCGCCTGAGGTGGAAAGTCGGTCAGCACGGCCTCGACGACCTCGGGGAAGTACCGTGTCATCGGCCGTTCGTTACGGCTGCCGATCTCCACCTCGTCGCCGTCCCGGAAAATGATTGATCTGAACCCATCCCACTTGGGTTCGTAGAGCTGATCCGCGGGAATCGCGCTGATCGGCTTGGCAAGCATCGGCGAGACGGGAGGCATGACGGGTAGCTGCACCTGCCCAGTGTCCCTGTCGGACGGCGACAATGTTGCTGGTGGTCTCTCGCCGCGACCGGGTCAGACGGAACCGGCCCCGGCAGCGACCATGCCTCGACGGACCATGGGCACCAGGGCGCACCCGGCAATGATCAAGATCAGGTGCAGGACGATCACCGCCATCTCCGCTCCACCATGACGCGCGCACGATCGCACACCGAGCCTCGAACTGAGTTGGCGGAACTGACGCCGATCAGGATCGTGGCAGTCCTGGGGGTCGCTGCTGGGATCGCCATGGCCCTACGGTCCCACGCCCGAGAACACCGAAATCACCAGGCGAGCGGCGACACCCGCTGAGCCGTCGGCACGTCGAGATCGGATGTCGGCCAGTCGGGGCGACCGCCGGGATCGCCGGAGGCCTCGACGCAACCGAGAGAGCGGTCCACCTCCACGATGGGCCTGGCGGAGCGCCCACGGGTCGATGAACTGTCTAGTTTTCGTCTCAGGAACGAGGCTTGACACGCCTCACGCCCGTACCTATATTTAACGAGTCGAGCAATTAACAAGAAGGTTAACAAGATGCCCACCGATCGGCTGAGCCTGATCTTCGGTGCATTGGCCGACCCCACCCGCCGGGCCATCCTGGCCCGGCTCGCGGACGGCGACGCTACCGTCTCCGAGCTTGCCGAGCCGTTCTCGATCAGCCTCCCGGCGATTTCCCGGCACCTGAAGGTGCTGGAACACGCCGGCTTGATCTCGCGCAGCCGAACAGCGCAGTGGCGCTCCAGCAGCCTGCAGGGAGAGCCGCTGCGGGAAGCCACCGCATGGATGGAGCAGTACCGGCAGTTCTGGGACGCCAACTTCGACCGGCTCGACGCACACCTGCAGCGCATCCAGCAAACGCAATCGGCGCAGCACCAACAACCCGAAAGGACCTCGCCATGAACGACACCACCACCGCCACTGAAGAACTCGTCATCACCCGGGTCTTCAACGCCCCACGGGAACTCGTCTACCGGGCCTTCACCGATCCCGATCAGCTGGCCCAGTGGTTCGGCCCGACCGGCTTCTCGGTGCCCAGGGAAACCGTCGACATGGACGCGCGCGTCGGCGGGCATCAGCGGTTCACCATGGTCAACGACGAGGACCCGAGCATGACCTCACCGGTCAACGCCACGTTCACCGAGGTCATCGAGAACGAACTCCTGGTGGGCATCGAGGAATTCGTCATGCCCGGCATCCAGGAACCCACCGTGATGTCGGCGCGGCTGGAGTTCCACGACGAGGACGGCAAGACGCGCCTGGTCCTTCGGCAGGGGCCGTACAGCACCGAGATGGAGGGCATGGCGCGCGAGGGCTGGGGGAGTTCGTTCACCAAGCTCGACGCTCTGCTCGCCGGCTGATCCGGCACCGTTTTCGCCGCGCGACCGGACAGCGACCGCTTGCCGTGGACCGATGGCCGCTCCCTCGGAACTCGTGGGTTCATCGGCCCCGGCAAAGCACGGCGAGTGGGTGCTCAACGGCGCAGGAAAGGGATCGGCAACGCGACATTCGCGGATCTGACGATCATCTGGGCGCGCGATGTCGACGACAATCAACTCCAGCCGGCCGGCACCTGCCGTGACGAGCATGCTGACCTGGGCTCGGGCGCGGATGAATGCGCTGATTGTCGGACGAGCCGTCACCGGGACGTCCGGCCTGGTTTGACCTGGACGTCCGCTGAGAGGTCCACCCTACCTCGCGGCTAACGCCCCGACGCCGAGAAGTGCTGGTAGTCGATGGGTCCGCTCCAGCTGCCGCCCCACGTCCAGCCGATCGACGCGAACGCCCTGACGACGGGGTCGCCTGCGGTGATCACCCCAGGTCCTGGCGCTCGGTCAAGAAACGGCCTGCCCTGCTCGGGGAGCACTGTATCGCCGCTGAGATAAGGGTTCTGCACGGGGTTGAGGTCGATCGCGGTGCCGTAGGAGTGCTCGGAGAAGCCCGTCCCGCCGGTGACCGCACGGCAGTTGAACGCCGAACTGTTGTCCGCGGCCATCGATTGGTCGTCGCTGCCGCCGAAGTCGTCGACGAGCCGCAGCGACGCGATGGGGAAACCGTCGTCATACAGCTGACGGAAGACCCCGACAACGCCCGGCGCCACCGACGCGGCGATCACCAGTTCACCGGAATGGTCGGCGCCGTCGAACCCGCGGTACGTGACCGTCAGGTACCGCAGATCCGACAGCGGCACCGGGCAGCCTGGCCGCCAACTGGAGCCCATCCGCCCGGCCAGCGCGTCGTCGATTTCGTTGATCGAGGAGCTGAACCCGGACGCAACTTCGGGGCTGGAGGCGGCACCGGCGGTGTCCTGAGGAAGGCCTTCCGCGGAGGACTCCGACGGCGGTGCCGCGACGGTCGTCGGCTGCGTGGACCTCGTTGCCGCTGTGATGGTCGCGCTGGTGGTCGCGGAGTCCGGCACGGGGGTGCTGATGGACCCCGCGGCACCCGGTGACAGCGCGGTGGTTGCCGCACTCGAGCTACTCACCGTCGGACTGGGTGTCGGGGCGTCAGCCGAGAGTGAGCGTGCTCCGTCGGAGCCGGTAGCCGAGCATGCCGTCAGCGTCGCTCCGGCACAGATCAGCAGCAGCCGCCCGGAGCACGCTCTCCATCCATCACGCATGCCACCAACGGTGGCACACCGTGAGGGTCAGTCGGAATCCGCGGTTCGGATCAGCTCAGCGGCCGCAGGTGCTCGGCCGCGATCGCAACCACCTTGTCGACCCGGCGGCGGTACTTCTCCTCCTGGTCGCCGAGGTAGGCGGTCGACATCCAGACGCGCACGATGTCCAGCGCCAGCGCCGATCCGATGATCTTGCCGCCGATGCACAACACGTTGGTGTTCGAATGCGAGCGGGCAAGCCCGGCGCAGAACGGGTCCTGACATACCGCCGCGTACACGCCGGAGATCTTGTTCGCGATCATCGCGCTGCCGTAGCCGACGCCGTCGACGAAGATGCCCCGCTCGACCTCACCACGGCCGACCGCCAGCGCAGCCGGGTAGACGAAATCTGGTAGATCGCAGGCATTCTCGTCGTGGGTTCCGAAGTCGACCACGTCGTGACCACCGGACTCGAGCAGCTGCTTGATTTCTTGTTTCAACGAGAACCCGGCGTGGTCGTTGGCCATGGCGATCCGCATCGCAGACTCCTTGATCGATCCGGGACGCTCTCCCGCTACCCGGGTTCAACGTAACTGGGCAGCGGCGGCTTCGCGTCCCGGGACATCGGCGGTGGACCTGTGCGGTCGGCACCGTCCATTCCGGCGGGGGCCGAACGCGGAGAGCGGGGCCCGCGACCTTTCGATCGCCAGGCCCCGCTGCGCGGTGCCGGACCCGAGCCGAGCGCTGCGATGCGCTTCGCCTCCGGGCGCCGGGGTGACACCCGATCCCATCTCTGCG